>JANLSE010000352.1:0-20961 GCA_031362265.1 Roseiflexaceae bacterium | reverse complement strand
GTTCTACCCTAAGGCATGGCGGTTTGTCGATGAGTAGCTACCGGTCAGGTAATGTTCCAACTGGCGTTCAATATCACCAAGCAATGCGCTCGCACCAAAGCGGAACAGATCGGGTTGCATCCAGCGTTCGCCCAACTCTTCTTTGATCAGAATTAGCCAATCGAGGGATTGTTTGGCAGTACGAATACCACCGGCTGGCTTGAAACCGACCATATATCCAGTTTGTTCGTGGTATTCACGGATGGCACGCAGCATCACCAAACTGACGGGTATGGTCGCATTGACAGTTTCTTTGCCAGTTGAGGTCTTGATAACATCTGCACCCGCCAACATAGCAACAACACTTGCGCGATAGACATTCTGTAGCGTACCGAGTTCGCCAGTGGCCAGAATCGATTTGAGGTGGGCATCGCCACAGGCCGCACGAAAGGCGCAGATCTCATCATAGAGCGCCTGCCAATCGCCATTCAGCACATGCCGCCGTGAAATCACAATATCAATTTCGCGCGCCCCTGCCGCCACCGATTGCTCAATCTCACGAATACGCAGATCAAGTGCATTCAACCCAGCTGGGAAGCCAGCTGATACCGCCGCGACAGGGATATTCGTACCGCGTAGCCCAACAACCGCCGCTGGCACCATTTCGTGGTAGACACACACCGCTCCAACCGTGATACCAAGCCGTGCAACACCAAGCGCCTCGGCCATTTCCTGGCTAAGCGGTTGGCGTGCTTTCGCACATAAGCGTGCTACAGTGCCAACAGTATCATCCCCAGAGAGGGTAGTCAGATCCATACAGCGAATTGCTTGTAATAACCAGGCAGCCTGCCATTGTTGCTTGACAGTACGACGCGTAGGGATCGTGGCAGCACGGCGCTCGACAGCGCTACGGTTAATGCGGGCCGCCTCAACCCAGCCAAGATCGAGTGCGCCACCAGGGTTTCGCTCGGGATGCGGGGCTGCTTCGAGGAGCGTCAGCCGCTCACCGCGCTTTGGTTTGAGCATGGTTGGCCTCATCATGTTCCAGGTATCGTGCTGGAATTATACCATTGATGGCCGATGCCCTTCCAATAAGCGCACATCCTGCAACAATACTACACAACGGCCATACAGATGCTAAGAATAGCGCCTGTATGGCCATTGTATTCGCTCTATCAGCTATGCTATTACCCTAATTAGAGTGTATTGATCTTGAGACCATTCACAGCTGTGGCAATTGACACCAGATCTTGCTCACTAAGCGCAGGATGTACGGGAAGCGAAATTACTTCACGCGCGATTTGTTCAGCAACAGGCATGGATTCTCCGCCAAGACCCATATCGATCAAATGCTGCTGGCGATTTGCGGGAATAGGGTAGAATATACCAGTTCCAACGCCAGCTGCTGTCAGTTGTTGAATTGCGGCATCGCGTGCGGCACCCTCGTTCTTGGTGCCATCACCAACCCGAATCGTATATTGATGCCAAACATGCCCATACCCTGGCTGTACTTTGGGTGTCTGCACACTTGTGATGTGCGCGTTGAGATAGGCCGCATTTGCACGGCGCTGCGCGGTAAAATGTTCTACGCGCTCCATTTGGACAGCGCCAATTGCCGCATGCAGATCACTCATTCGGAAGTTAAACCCAAGGATATCGTGGTAGTAACGGCGGCGCATCCCATGGGCACGCAGCAGTTTACAGGTATCGGCGATCGTATCATCGTCGGTGGTAATAATGCCACCTTCACCACTCTGGATATTCTTGGTCGCATACAGACTAAAACAACCGGTGCCAAAACTCCCAGTCATACGTCCTTGGTAATCCGCTCCAACCGCCTGTGCGGAATCCTCAATTATTGCCAGCCCATGGCGTTCCGCAATTGCCATAATCGCTGGCATATTGCAAGGGTAGCCAAACAAATGCACCGGCATAATCGCCTTGGTGCGTGGTGTAATCGCGGCCTCAATCAGATCTGGGTTGATATTAAATGTATCGGGGAGAATATCGACAAACACAGGTTTTGCACCCGTGAACACAATACTATTGGCCGACGCAACAAAGGTGAATGGCGAGGTAATAACTTCGTCACCAGGCCCAATTCCATGCGCTAGAAGAGCCACATGCAAAGCAGTTGTGCCATTCGATGTCGCAATCGCATGTTTGACGCCGCAGAGCTTGGCGAACCGCTCTTCGAGTAAAGCAACGCGCGGCCCTTGCACAAGCATACCCGAATCGAGCACCTCCATGACTGCACGTTTTTCTTCATCACCAATGTATGGCTTCGAAATTGGAATCATTCTTGCTCTCCTTGCAACACGCTTTAGCTCGCGGTATCAGCACCGCGTTATGACTCAGAGTAACAGCCTGTGCTGAAGCGTGAATGAACTGCAAGTTGCACACAAGATGACATCTTCGTTATTTCAAAGCCTCACGGAAATGCTCAACGGTTGCACGTAAGCCCTGATCAAAACTCACGCTTGGTTGCCACCCCAGCATTTCGCCAATTGCCTGAATTGATGCTTGTGAATGGCGCACATCGCCACTACGCGCTGGCTCGTGAATCGCGGTGAGGTTGGTACCAGCAAGTTGGTTAATATGTGCCACAAGCTCAAGCAATGTAATGCGTTCACCAGCCGCCACATTGAAAGCGCCACTCACCTCCGCAGGAGCATTGGCGGCCGCCATATTCGCGCCGACCACGTTTGCAATATAGGTGAAATCGCGTGATTGCTCACCATCGCCATAGATCGTTGGCCGACGCCCAGACAATATAGCGCTTGCAAACCGCGGAATAACGGCCGCGTAATCCGATGCTGGATCCTGGCGTGGCCCAAAGACATTAAAATAGCGCAGTGCGACCGCTGGCAACCCATATACACCCGCCCATACCAGGCAATAACGCTCTGCCGCCAGTTTCGAGACAGCATACGGCGAAAGCGGCTCAGGTGTCATTGTTTCGATTTTTGGCAGTGTTGGTGTATCGCCGTAAACCGAAGATGAAGAAGCAAACACAACGCGGCGTACCCCAGCTGCGCGTGCTGCCTCAAGCACATGCAGCGTACCGGTCACATTCACCTCATTTGTTACGAGCGGATTTTGCACGGAGCGCTGTACTGAGGCAAGCGCAGCCTGATGGAATATCACATCGGTGCCTGCCGCCGCCGCACGTACTGCATCAGCATCACGAATATCAGCCTGACGGATATCGATATCGGCTAGAAATGGTGCCAGATTCGTTGCCCGACCAGTTGTCATATTATCGAGCACTCGCACCCGCACCCCCCGTTTCAGCAATTCCTCGACAAGCTGCGAGCCAATGAACCCAGCACCTCCAGTAACAAGATATGTATCCAAGTGTTCAAACCTTTCTGATATGGTGATATCAAAAACAAAAGCTTTGATGCAACACATAAGAGCCTCTGGCTATTCCATATCGGCTCGTTTCATAGATAATACGCGACACAGGCCGCAATTGACAAACGAATGCGCATGAATCGATCATATTCCCTTCAACTGTTTCTCATCTCACCACACTATACTATGTGTTGTACATGAGTGCATCGGAGGAGAAATAATCGTGACGAAAATGCCAACCGATCAGGTTGCTCACGCAAATATAAGAGCACAGCGACCCCAAGAGTTTGTCAAAAATAGTGGCCCATCACGCTCAAGGCCCGAGCCGACCCCAATGGACCCTATTCGTGTACATTTCAACCGCGCCTGGTTCGCAACCGGAATTGTGGGCGGTGCTGCAGGGCTGGCAGCCTTACGGCGCTTTGGCTCACCAATTGCCTATGGTGGAGCTGCGTTTGGTCTCGCGGCACTCGGGCATATGATCCTGGGCGAACCCGCACGTCCACAGCTTAAGCAGGTTGAGCTGCGTTTACGCAACCTCCCACCAGCGTTGGATGGCCTACGGATCGGACAAATCAGCGATATTCATCTGGGACTGCTGCATAGTGTGAGCAACTTACGCTGGGCTGTAAAGCAAATGCAGCAGGAGCGCCCAGATCTGATTGTACTTACTGGCGATCAGGTTATGCATAAGCAGGCCATACCTGAACTCACACCCTTATTGCGCAGCCTATCAGCACCACTGGGTGTGTTTGCCATTTCTGGAAATCACGACCATTGGGAAGGGATTCGCGATATGCAGGGTGCCTTGGCACTCGCAAACATCCCCTTACTGCTCAATGAACACCGCCGCCTCAACTGGCGTGGTGCGGATCTCTGGCTTGTTGGTGTCGATGATGTGTGGGATGGCGATATGGATTTTGAACGCGCGCTCGATGGTGTTCCCAAAGATGGCTTTAAACTGCTCCTTGGCCATGCACCTGATATTGCCGATGAAGCCGAAAAGTATGGCTTTGATCTCCAATTAGCCGGACATGTACATGGTGGCCATTTGCAGCTGCCATTCCTTGGGGCATTCACCCGCCCACGCTTTGGTGTAAACTATCTTGAAGGCACCTATCAAGTAGGGAATATGACTCTCTATGTTTCGCGTGGATTAGGGGGAGCACCATTACGGCTACTGTGCCCGCCGGAGATAGCAATCCTGACACTGCGCCAAGCGCGCTGCTGAGGTGGTATACTGCTAGCGCAGAGCGCAGAGCGCAGAGCGCAGAACGCAAAAGCGTTTAAGTACTGTAGCAATTCGTTATTCGTTGTGCGCTGTGCGCTAGCAATTGTATGTTGTTCAGTGGTTCCACGGTTGGGAGGATAGGATCATGGGCACGGATGCTCCTACGGTTTCGCTCTTCAGCTATACACGTAGCAGTTTGGTATTGTCGATTGGCGATGGGATTGCGTTTCTGGCATTTGCAGCAGCTGGACGTAATACACATGCTGAGGCTGCTGGTTTGGATGCTATTCCACAGATCATTGAGACCGCTGCACCATTCGTGATTGGCTGGTTTTTAATAGCACCCATGGTTGGTGCGTACCGCGCAGATGTGACGAACAACCCCAAGCGCATGTTGGCGCGTACAGCATTGGCATGGCTGATTGCCTGGCCGATTGGCCTAGGGTTGCGCGCACTGATTCGCCAAAGTGGCATCCCGATCAGTTTTGCCCTCGTAGCATTAGTAGTTGTCCTGGCAATAGTTGGAATCTGGCGACTTGCTTTTGCTTTGGTTACGCGCCGAGTCGATCACATTGGTTAACAGATTCGCTTTTACAATACTCGCCAGATAGTCGTTTATTCGTGAACGATAATCACATCTCCATATAGAGGAGCAACTGACCCAATGACTGACCTGTATATTATTCGCCATGGTGAGGCGTATTCGAATATTCCACCGTACACAATGGGTGGCGAAAAGAGTTGTTTAGGTTTAACAGAGCGTGGTTTTGCCCAAGCAGAAGCCTTAGCCCGCCGCCTGGCGACAGGAGAAATTCCCATTGATATCCTGTATGCAAGTACGCTACCACGTGCACGCCAAACAGCTGAGCTTGCAGCTGCGGCGCTTGGTGTGCCAATTCAGTGGGAACGCGATTTACATGAACTACGCCCAGGTGAATGCGATGGTATGACTTACGAGGAAGCGCGCGAGCACTACCCGAATGTTACTAATTTTTTTGATCGACTGTATCAGCCGCTTTCGCCTGGTGGTGAGAGTTGGGCCGATTTCACTCTGCGCGGCTCACTCATGCTCGAGCAAATTGTGCGAGCGCATCCTGGGAAGAAAATTGGCGTGGTTGCACATGGAGGGATTGTCGAAGTCTCATTTCTCTATTTCCTGGGGCTAGGCCCACAAACGCGCATGCGCAATGCCTTCCATATTCGGAATACTGCGATCACTCACTGGCGTCAAGTTCCTATTCATGAGCGTGTAGAATGGCAACTTATGACCCATAATGATCATGTGCATCTACGCGAAGGAAAATTGTGAGGATGTTGTGACCGAACCACAGCCACTGCCACCACCCGTCTATACCATTTCTGATGACGATCTGTTTCGCGATCTACCCGCTGAAACACGGGTGTTGTTGGAGAACCGCATGGTGATGCGCGAGTACCAAGCTGGCCATATCTTTTATGCGCCAGATGATGAGGGCGATCAGATTTACTTCCTCCGCCGTGGGCGAGTGCGAATCTATAAGCTCTCACTCGAAGGGCGCGCACTAACATTGCTGATCCTTGAGCCACAGGCAGTGTTTGGCGAGATGGCCTTGAACGAGCACTGGAAACACGATAGCTTTGCCGAATGCATGACCAGTTGCCAGATTGGTGTCATTCGCCGTGATGCATTACGAACCATTCTCTCAAATCACCCGGATCTCACCCTACGGTTTATGGCGGTGATGAGTGATCGCCTACGCGCATTGGAACGTAAACTGGCCGATATTGCGTTCAAGAGTGTGCCGCAACGCCTAGCGGCAGTACTCCTCAGCCTTGGGATTATCCATCCAGCCGAACCCGGCAACCCGCCGGCTGCACTACGCTTCACTCATCAACAGCTCGCCGAGATGATCGGTTCGTATCGTGAGACAATCACCAAAACGATTGGTGAGTTCCGCGCCGATGGCCTAATTCGTGTTGAGGACGATGGAATCTACCTCGCAGATATCGGGCGTCTACGGGCAATGTTGGGGTAAACCCAACCCATCATCAATTCGTATAGGCCCGAGTACCCAGATGACGAAGAACACCATCACCCATTTGATCAGATCAACCCCGAATATCGATCATGAATATATGCCAGTTTGGCCTCATCATCGCGTTTGGACGAGAGGAAGCGTGCCCAGGCATGCCGCTCATGCCAAACTGCTGCCAATTCCCATACACAAAATGTTGCACGATGGCTCTGCTCAAACTCAATCAGGCGATAGCCCTCGCTCTGCGCTACTGTTTTTACGTACACTCGGCGCCATGTTCCGCCCCGATCGCCTCGTATGTACAACATATACAATTATACGATAGCGAACAGACGAGCGATTCGTGGTAGAATCACAACAGCTGACTAACTTGGCAGTATCCTAGAAGGGAGTGAAGAAAAGACCCATGTTGAGGTCAAGATGGGCGAGCTAACCTTCTTCCTTGATTCGCGCCCATCGCGTTGGGATCCCAAATTTATGGTTACGAACGAACCACAAAACGTGGCACAATCGGATAGTTATCCTACTATTCTAGAATTCTATCTGAAGCAACAGTCTGTGGTCGAAGCAAAGTACAAGGAACTTATGGCATTCAACTACCAAGGGTACCGTGCTCCTTACGCAACCTCGTTCGGCATGTGTTTTGCCATGATCAAAGATCCAGATGGCAATGTCATCTTGCTTTCTGGTGATTTGGATCCCAAGCAAGCTACGCAATAACTGCATAGAACAGTTGGTATTCAAGCACAGTTGCGATCTCACTCAGCGTATGAAGTAATTGCTTCATACTACAAACCTTTCATCATCTGCACCGCGCGACCTAAGCGCGCTGCTGCCTCAACAAGATCTGCTGTCCCATACAGGCTATGGGCCAAACGAAGTGAATGTTGCCCAGCATCCTCGATAAAAAAGCGCGAACCTGGAATGAACGCAACACCATTCGCCTCGGCATATGGAAGCAAGAGTGAAGCATCAATGGATTTGGGCAAGTGTATCCAAGTGAAAAACCCACCGCGTGGGGCAATAACTATCGAATCGTCGGGGAGCTCCGCACGAAGAGCAGCTGCCAATGTCGCGCAGCGCTCGGTGTAGGCGCTTCGTAACGCTGCTACATGCGGCTCGAAACGACCAGCCATACAAAATGCGGCAATTGTCATGGCCGCATAGTGATTCGCGCCACCACCGCTATCGAGCACACCACCATTTGTAATCCGGCTAACCAACTCAGGTGCGCCCGTCATCCAACCCAAGCGCAGCCCTGGCGCTAGCGATTTGGCGAACGAACCAAGCCGTAACACCACATCATGAGTATCCATACTCCATAACGAAGGCGGTGGAGAACCATCGTACGCCAGATCACGGTAGACATCATCCTCAACAATAAGGAAATCATTGCGTGCAGCAAGATCGATCAGCGCCTGACGACGCTCAAGGCTCAGACATGCCCCAGTCGGGTTATGAAATGTTGGTACGCAATAGAGCATGCGTGCCCGACGGCCAGTTTTCTTCAGATTGGCAAGAACTGATTCCAGCGCATCAATCTGAATACCATCCTGATTGGCAGGAACCGGTACAAGCTCAAGTGGATGATCGCGCAGGATTTTCACCGCGTAGTGATAGGTTGGCGACTCAACCAGAGCAATATCGCCTGGCTGTGCCAGTAGCGTACAGATCTGATCAAGGCCGAGTGAACTACCACCCGTAATCGATATCCCCTCAACCTCTGGAGTACGCCCCTCGGTACGCGTAATTCGCTCCTGAAGCCAGCCTAGCAGTGGCCCAGCTCCAGAAGCATTGCCATACGCCAACATATCTGCGCCAAAACGATCAAGCGCCTCGGCCGCAGCGAGACGCATGCCATCAAGTGGCATGAGCGCTGGATCCGGGTGGCCCCAACCGAGATCAAGAATCCCAGGACGTAGCGAAAGTTGAACAGTTGGGTGAATCATTGCTCACTCAAAACACGATCACACACTTGACGCAATGTCGCAACCGGTTGCGCCCCCGAAAGTAAGTAGCGATTCTCGAAAACCAAGGCAGGTACGCCACTCAGGCCATAGATTTGTGCCTGCTGAATATCAGCATCAACTAATGCTTCATACTGTGGGTCGGTTAGCGCAGCACGGAATCCAACCGGATCCAGGCCGACCGCAATCGCAAATGCCAGTAGGTCATCCGTCCCCTCAATTGCAAGCCCTTCTTGCCAGTAGCCACGCAATAATGCATCGTGGTAGGCTCCACCACAGCCCTGCGCCTCGGCATATTTTGCTCCGATCAACGCTGGGCGGCTATTCTGCCCAATTGGCCCCTGATTCATCTCAACACCATATTGTTCACGCGCCACCGCATACAGGCGCGGGCGACCAGCATCGATCCGTGCACGATACTCAGGCGGGATTGGTGGTGAACCGGCGGGGCGTAATTCAAACGAATGCCAATGAACTTCGACATCGTGGGTTTTGGCGAGCTCACTCAGACCGAGCGAGGCAATATAACACCACGGTCAGACAAAATCAGACCAAACGTCGATCTGAATAGCCATATGGATACTCCTGCAATGGGCGAATATGCTGAGATGGTACCCCACATGCAATATACGGTCAAGTGCTGCAGGATAAGCGTAACAAAGAAGTCCTCACATCCTTTCGAAACACACCAGCATAATGATGCATATGTTGATAAAGATAGAATAATGCAGCTACAGCAGCGGGCTCATCAGCCGCAGCGTGTCTTCGAGAAACTGTTCGGTGAATGGTCGCTTATTCCATACCTCCAAGTTCAACTCCATCGAGCGTTGCATATAATCGTACTCAATTGCTTGTAACGCGCAGGTTATTTGCTTATCATAGATAATCAGCATCGCTTCCAGGTTGAGTTGAAATGAGCGCATATCAAGATTACTCGATCCAATCACAGCGATCTGGTCGTCAATACTCAGGTGTTTGGCATGCAGTAGTGTTGGTGGATTCATCATATGAATATGAACCCCCACCGCCATTAATTCGGTATAGTATGACCGTTGCGCACGGCTGACCATGAACTGATCTGCTATCTTAGAAACGATCAGATGTATCTCCACACCTCGCAAGGCAGCACTCTCGATTGCGGTAAGCAGTGATTCATCTGGTATGAAGTAGGGCGTCACAATCACAACCCGTTTTTGAGCATAGTAGAACAGGTTTGTGAAGAGCAATAGGTTATTATTTGTTTCATAGGTTGGGCCACTCGCAAGCACCTGCACCGTTGCTGTACCGCTAACAATTGGCAAGTGTTTAGTATCAAGTTGTAGTTGGTCGAACAGTTGCTCACCAGTTTCCAAATACCAATCACCTGCGAACACCGCCTGCAGCTGAAGCACAACCGGCCCTGTCACACGTACCACAAGCTCCTGATGGATCATCGTATGTTTGTAGGTTGCATCCACAATATTCTGCGAACCAGTATAACCAATCTGGTTGTCAATAATAATGATCTTACGGTGGTTGCGCAGATCAAAACGAGTACGCTCGCGTGCAATGAACTGCACTGGCAGGGTAACATGTGTAGCTACTCCCGCTACACGAAGCGTAGTAAGTAGCGTGTGTGTACTCTTGTATGATCCAATTGCATCAACAAGTACACGGCACTTCACACCACGGCGTGCAGCACGGAGTAGTGCGTCACGTACAGCATTGCCAGTCGCATCGGTTCCAAAAATATAATACAACAAATGAATCTGGGTTGTGGCTGCATCAATATCGGCAATAATCGTCTGTATAGACTGATTGTAGTCGGGCAAGAGTGTCACACTATTACCAGCGAACGCTGCCATTCCGCCGAGGCGCCGTGCCAGATTCTCGATTTGCTGACAGGTCGGGCTAAGATCATAATCAAACAGTGGTTGCATTTGCGGATCATCATGGGCGTATTGCATCACTATAGCAAGGGCCTGATCAATTTCATACTGAAATTGACGGCGCCACCTTGTCAATTTACGATTCCCAATCAGCGCGTACAATAGCAAACCAAGCCATGGTGAACTAAAAACGAGAAGCAGCCAAGCCTGTGCAGCAGCTGGAGTACGATTGCGCGGTACGACAACGAGCATCACCAGCCGAATAGCCCATAGCACAGCACGATATAAGAGTGATGGACTACGCTTCCATACACTCTGAAGTAGGGCTCTATCCTTCATGTATCACCCACTAACTAACATTATTCGGAAGCAACTGTTACAACTATACCACCTCTCCCTGCATTACAGACTAACCGATTGAGACATATTCATCCTTCTTCCATATCTTTGGGTTGCTCTCGAATCAACCCCGCCGACTCAAACCACCACCAGCCGCCCACCACCAACCCATAATACACCAGGAGCCAGGAAAGCGGGAAAGCGGGCAATTGCACGGCTGCCCATGGCACTTGCGCCAACAGCCGCGCACCTTCTGTTAACCATGTAAGCGGCCCCCATACAAGTAATGCCATAAATTGGCCAAGCGGCAGCCAGAGCAGCCCACATGCGAGCGTCAGCGTACCAAGTAGCATTGTATAGGGCACAACTGGTACAAGCAGGATATTAGCGAGCGGTGCGATGATCGAAAAGTTGCCAAAATGGAACAAAATAATTGGCAACGCTAATACTTGTGCAGCTAGAGTCGCAGTCAACGCCTCACTCGCCCAAGCCATCCAGGGTTTATTAAGGATCGGGATATGCTCAATAAACGTTGTCACTGCTTCACCATACGCGAACAGACTGGCAGTTGCCAGTGCAGAAAGCTCAAATCCTAAATCCCATAGTACATGCGGATCGTATATCGCAAGCCCCCAACACGCGGCCGCTAATAGGCGCCAACCCTCACTACGCCGCTCGGATGCACGGGCAATCACTGCCAGGCTGGCCATAACTGCGGCGCGTAGTACTGTACCGGTCGCACCAACAAAGAGTGCATATGTCCAGAGCACAACCAGTGCAATCGCTAGCGTGGCAATTCGCCCGAGGCCGATACGAGTTGTTAGCCCAGCCAGCACAGTGGCAACAATAGTAAAATTCCAGCCCGAAACCACCAAAATATGCGATGTACCAGTTGCGGAAAAGTTCGCATAGACATCGGCTGGAATAGAGGATTGGAGCCCAAGCAACACACCAATTGCAATTGAGGCTTGCGGTTCTGGCAGCGATCGCAACAATACTCCCTTACAACGATCACGAAAATCGAGAAGTACGCGTAGTGCTGGAGTACCGCGCACCTCCTGCAATACACGCATCTTGGGATCCTGCATCAGCACGAGAATCTGCTTACGATACAAATACTTGCGGTAATCGAACCCACCAGGATGGTCAGAACCACGTGGCAGTTGCATTACGCCGGTCAACTGGAGTCGCTGGCCATAATGCACCATTGGGTAAGGTGCAAGGTTCACCAATAACAATCCTTCAGCTGCTTGCATGCGTTTCTTTGTCTGGGTAGCTTCTACCGCAAGAATAACCTGTTGCCCATCCTCAGTACGCTTTGGGTCGCCCGAAACCCAGCCGATCACACTAGTTTCTGTATCAGTTACATATTGCATAATATGCTGTGTCCCAGGCACAGGTTGCGCTGCACACATTCGCGCAGCGCCAAGCATGGAAATACCACATGCCCAAGCAACTTGCGCCATCCTTGGCCGCCTGCGTACAACTATACCGATGACAATTGGTATGCATGCTACACCTCCCAACAGCCAGATCCAAGCCACATCGGCGCCAGCAATATCGGCTATCACAACGCCTACCATCCAGGCAATTGCAAGTATGATCACATTCATAACCAGAACTCCAATACAGCGCACAGCGATGGAACGATGGAACGGTGGAACGGTGGAGCATTGAAGCATTGGAACGTTTCTACCGTATCACCTGGTTGCCTTATCACCTGGTCACCGTATCACCTGGACACCTTGTCATCGTGTCTCCGTGTCTCCGTGTCTCCTGGCCCCGCATATAACACCGCTATGGCTCAGGGAACGTTATGGGGTACAATAGTCACATCTCGCTCTGGGTATAGCACTTTCGTGAAAGCAGAGGAATGTGTATGCAAGCCGAAGCAGGTATACTGGCGCAAATTGATGCCTACATTGAGGATCATTTGGAAGAATCGCTTGCGGAGCTTGGGCGGTTATGTGCCGTGCCGAGTGTTGCTGCGCAAGGTGTCGGGATCGAGCCATGTTCCAATCTCGTCGCCGATATGCTGCGGCAGCGCGGATTCACCGCCAAGATCATGCCAACAACAGGGAATCCGGTTGTCTATGGCGAAGCGCCTGGTGCAAGCGAGCGCACGCTCATTTGCTACAATCACTATGATGTGCAACCTGCCGAACCGTTCGATTTATGGACATCTCCGCCCTTTGAGATGACTCGCCGTGATGGGAAGCTTTATGCGCGCGGTGTCGCCGATGATAAAGGCGAAATTGTCGGTCGGCTTGCAGCAATTGATGCGGTAAAACATGTGCTTGGCCAGCTGCCATCACGCATCAAATTCGTTATTGAAGGTGAAGAGGAAATGGCTAGCCCTAGTTTGGCGGGGTTTATCGAGCAAAATGCAGCAGCTTTAGCAGGTGATGCATGTATCTGGGAATTTGGCTCAGCCGACAGCGATGGCGTTCCAATTGAATATCTCGGCCTACGCGGCATCTGTTATGTCGAGCTATCCGTTGAGTGCCTTACGCTTGATGCACATTCAGGTCTGGGTGGTTCAATCTTCCCCAATGCTGCCTGGCGGCTTGTATGGGCATTGGCAAGCCTGAAAGGGACTGATGGTCGAGTACGGATACCTGGTTTCTATGATCAGGTGCAACTGCCGAGTGCACGTGATATGGAGCTATTAGCCAAGCTACCAGATCGTGCTGCAGAAATGCGCCAAACCTATGGGATCAGGGAATTTCTGAATGGGTTGGAAGGCACAGAATTGCGCCGCGAGGAAGTTTTCGTGCCCACATGTACGATTTGCGGGCTAACAAGCGGCTACCAAGGGCCTGGCAGCAAAACAGTGCTCCCAGCCAAAGCCAGCGCAAAAGTAGATTTTCGTCTGGTACTGAACCAGACACCCGAGGATATCTTCGCCAAGTTACGGGCACACCTCGATGCAGAGGGCTTTAGCGATGTCCAAGCGACAATGTTAGGGGGCGGGCGTCCAGCACGCACCGATCCGGATCACCCGTTTATCCAATTGGTCTGTAATGCGGCTCAAGATGTGTACGGCCATGCGCCACATATCTGGCCAATGATCGGCGGCTCTGGACCAAACTACCTTTTTAGCCATCATCTCGGTGTGCCAATTGCCACACTTGGGGCTGGGTATCCTGGCTCACGAGCGCATGCACCGGATGAAAACCTGCGGATCGACTACTTCCTCAAAGGAGCCAAACACATGGCAAGAGTGTTAATGGGGTTTGGCTCGTAGGTGTAGAGAAGCTTTTATGTAACGCAAAGGTACAAAGGCCGCAAAGACGCAAGTCTCAATATGATTTTGCGTCTTTGCGGTTTGAAGCTGCCTATTTCAGTTCGCCACTCAGGTAGCGCCGGGCTGTTTCGGCCAGAATAGCAGTACCAAGTGGCAACGCACGCTCATCGATATCGAAGATTGGGGTGTGATGTGCTCGGTAAGTACCATCGCCAACCGCTGCGCCCAAGCCGAACATCATGCCAGGTGCCTTGCGTGTCATATAGGCGAAATCCTCAGCGCCCATGCCGGCACGATTTCGCTCGATCATGTGTGCACCAACCATCTCAGTTGCGATCTGATCAACCCACCCTGTGACTGTTGGATCGTTATAGCCAGATGGGTAGCCGCGCTCAATCTCGATTCGGTAATCGCCACCAAGTGCCCGTGAGAGCCCTACCGCTCGCTCCACTTCCTCAATCAATTGCTCACGCACCCGCAGATCGAAACTGCGCAGTGTACCTTCGAGATAGACTTCGGCAGGAATAACATTCGAGACAGTACCGCCACGCACAACCCCAAGGCTACATACCGCTGCCTTCATTGGGTCGATCTTCCGAGCTACGATCCCATGCAGTGCGCTCAAAATCGGTATCAACATCCAGAGTGGATCAGTGCCCTGATGCGGGTAGGCACCATGCCCACCAGTACCAGTTACCCAGGCTTTGAAACTATCTACAGCAGCACTACTCTCACCCGCACGAATCGCAATCTGCCCTGATGGTAGCGTTGAGTCGATATGCAGTGCTAGCACATTATCAACCCCATCTAATGCACCATCATCCATCATCATTGGTGCGCCGCTCTGGTGTTGGCCACCCGTCGCCTCTTCAGCAGGTTGAAAGAGGAAGCGCACCTTACCCTTGAGTTTACCAGTGGCAAATTCCTGCTTCAGCAAATGGGCCACGCCCAACAACATTGCTGTGTGGGTATCATGGCCACAGGCATGCATATTACCTGGGGTTTGCGAAATGAACTCCCTATCAGTAGCTTCGATAATCGGCAGCGCATCCATATCGGCGCGAATACCAAGCGTTGGGCCATCGTCATTGCCGATCTCACCAACCACGCCGGTGATTCCAACACCAGTACGAATCTCGATTCCACCAATTTCGCGCAGCGTCTCCGCAACAAGTGCGGCCGTACGGCGCTCCTGGAAGGCCAACTCCGGATGACGGTGAATATCTCGGCGCAGCCGGATGATTTCATCGGCAATCGATTGGGCTTTCTCTAACATCATGGGAAGTCTCCTGTTACTATTATAGAAGCATTAGAGCATTGGAGCATTGGAGCATTAGAACAGGAACGCATACACTATTCGTAGGGCACTTGCTTCATTGCTTCATTGCTTCATTGCTTCATTGCTTCATTGCTTCATTGCTTCATTGCTTCATTGCTTCATTGCTTCATTGCTTCATTGCTTCACTATTATCTCATACTCCTGGGCTATCATTGTATCGTGCTCTAACCGCAGTTCTAGCGCTAGACGATAGATTCCTGCCATTGTAGGAGTCAGACGAAGGCGTTCGATCTCGATCGCCATACAATCGGCGGGAAGGGTAAGATCACGCTCAATCTGTGCCAATTCCGCCCCATCGGGTGATATCAGCCTAGCACGGATCTGGGCAGGAACGCTGCGATGTGCATCATTTACCACATATAGTGGGACCTCTAAGGGCACTGCCACCGGGTAGTGGGCAGATTCAAGCATGGTAAAGAAATATTGTGGGCTAAACGCTAATTGCATTGCGGTGTATGAGCGTTTAGGAATCCGCCAATAATCGAGAATGGACCACTGAATCGCCGGATTCGAGTCGTGAAACATAAATGGCACAATCCCGCCAGTTGGACGATACTTGTTCAGTCGCAAGAAATCGATATAGAATCGATTCACATGACTTTGGTAATCCTGCGTCATTGTAATCAGTTGCTCTAGCGATTCGGCATTACGCCAATCGAGCCAATGATCCAGCACGGCAGCCTGAAGGTGATGGCGTTCAACCATATGATCCCAATCGATCTGGGTGATATCAGCATCAATGAACTTAAGCGTACTCTCCAGATTAGGGAAACTCTGTGTGCCAAACTCCGTCACAAAGCGAATGTTCTTCGGAAACCGCCGCATGATCTTCGGCCAGCTATGCAGCTTCCCATAGAAGATATACCAACCAAAATAGAAATGGCCATCCGTTCCATCGCGCCAGAATGGCACCGAATACTCACCCGAAGATCGAACAACTGGCCGGGTTGGATCTTCAGACTCAACAACCTTCTTCAACTGTGTGTCGAGCACATCGCGATTCCAACTAAACACAAACACCGAGAAGTATACCCGCAAGCGTGAGCTCAAGCGCTCATCCTTTGTGTCTGCAATATAGATCGGCTCGTTATGCATACACCACATCACCACAGATGGATGGTTATAGAGTAAGTGGGTCATCTGGGTAGCTTGGCGGCGGGCTTCAGGCAATATTTCACGCTGATACAACCATTGCAGCGGAAAATCCTGCCAAATCAATATCCCTGCGGCATTAGTAGATTCATAAAACTCGGGATGCTCAATATGTGCATGAACACGCAGCATGTTCAGGTTACACTCTTGGGCCAATTGCATATCTTGATCAAAGCGTGCGCGCGTCATTGTGGCAATCCGCGTGTCACCCGGCGGATAGTTGTTTCCCTTGATAAAGAAGCGCACATCATTCAGGTAGCCGACCCAATCCTTTAATAGGAACGTCCGAATACCAAATGAGTAGGTGTTGATATCAGAACACGCACCAGCACACCATACTTCAAGGCTAACGTGGTATAGGTTTGGGTGGCCCATATCGTGTGTCCACCACAATTGAGGGTCGCGTACCTCGACACTCCCCGCAATGGTATGTGAGCCAGCCGCTAGGGTGCGCTGTTGCTCAACGACCTGTACAGCACCGGCGAAATTTTGTGGTGTGAATACCCAACGTAACCGTACATCCTGCGCAACCATAGAATCGAGCGTCGCACGGAAGCGCAATTCAGCAGCAGCATCAGTGATACGCTCGGTATGCATAAGCACTTGCTGTACATGAACTGGCCCAGTTTGGATCAATTCTACTGGCAACCAGATACCACCAGGGTTCGTCTCGGGATCAAGCCCATCCCAATGCGAGAAAACACCAGTAATCAGGCGCTTACCAAGTTTATCGTGCTCATCAGGACATTCCACCTCAACGATCAAGGTGTTATCGGCGGCAATCGATTGGGTTACCTCTCGTTCGCATACCGTAAAATAGCCCTCGTGGCGCCCTAAATCCACGCCATTCAGAAATGGATGTGCCCAATAGAACGTGCCGTTCAGGCGTAGCCATACACGCAGTGGCGGGCTTGAAGTTGGACTCGGTGCGCTAGCCGTGTGTTCGGCTGATGTGAATACCCCGGAATCATTGCCTGCATATGCAAATCGCCGCCGATAGACCATTTTGCCAGCATAATATTCAAGCAGTGGATGCTGCTGCCAATGGGCAGGGAGTTCCTGAGTAAGCCAAGCCTGGTCATCAAGCGGGTAATACCCCTGGGCAAACTCTTCAGTTGGAAGCAGATCCCAGGTGCCATCGAGCGTCATTGTTGGCAATTGCATTGTAGCTACCAAATGTTCACGAAACCAACCTATTCTAGCTTGAATACTTCCGTGCCGCAAGCGAGTGCGCTATACTAGTACAAGGTACTGGAAGTTCGCACCGATTTGGGGCATAAAGGAGAAAACAATGTCGGGAGGGGTAAAATCTGGGCTTATCTTCGGGCTAGTGGCGATTCCGCTGACGATGGTGCTTTCGATCATTCCATATGTTGGCGTTTTGTGCTGTGGGCCAATGATCGCACTGCTACTCGGTGCCGGTGCTGGCTATCTTGGCGTACGTTGGGGTGGGCCTGAAGCACGGATTGGCCAGGGAGTGCTGAGTGGTGCGTTAACAGGCGTTGGTACGCTGATCGGCTCAGTACTATTCTTTGTTCTTGCGCTGATCTTCATTAGCTCACTTCCGGAGTTTAACGAGATTATACGCCAAGCGATCGAGCAGCAGAATGCTGACACACAGCTTACCCTCGAAGATTTCCAATCGATCATGAATGTGGCCATGCCACTTGTGGGCGGGTGCATTGGGTTAATCGGGCTCTTGTTTGCTGTAGGTGGGGGTGCATTAGGCGGCTGGCTCCGTTTACGCCAAAACAACCAGGGAACACCACCATTAGCGCCAATGCCACCTGCGACACCAGATTCAGTCGCATAATACATACAATTGAAGCGCTAGCATACAACAAGACGGAGGGTAGAAGATTGATTCTTCCACCCTCCGCCTTTTTATATTCGCCGATTAGACTATTGCGGCTTCCTCTTCGACACTGGGTTCTTCAACCTCGCGAGCAGGCCGGAGACGCAGGTACTTCTCACCATTCTCGAGCGTAGCAACATCGACAACCACACTATCACCAGGGCGGAAGCGATCGGCTAGCACGCCTTCGGAAAGCGGATCCTCAATGAGGTTTGTAATAATCCGGCGTAATGGGCGCGCACCAAAGGCTGGATCATAGCCACGCTTTGCCAACAGATCGTAGGCCTCATCGCGCACATCCAGCGTCAGGCTATGATCCTTCAGCTGAGTCTGCACTCGGCGTAGCAGAATACCAGTGATGCTGCGAATTTCTTCATTCGTTAGCGCATGGAAAATGATCGTTGCGTCAATACGATTAAGAAACTCGGGCCGGAAGAGTGATTTGAGCGCGTCATCAACCTTCTTGCGAACATCATCATTATCGAGCTCACTGCCAACACCATAGCCAGAAAACCCAATTCGTGATGCGCGCCGAATGTGCTCAGTACCAACATTCGAGGTCATAATGATAATCGTATTACGGAAATCGACCCTTCGACCTTTGCCGTCGGTCAACTGCCCATCCTCCAACACTTGCAAGAGCAGGTTGAATGCATCTGGATGGGCCTTCTCGATCTCATCAAATAAAATCACAGAATATGGTTTGCGGCGCACAGCATCGGTAAGCTGGCCTCCTTCGCCATAACCAACATATCCAGGCGGCGAACCAACCAAACGTGAGGTTGTGTGGCGCTCCTGAAACTCTGACATGTCGATTTTAATCAGGTGATCTTCGCTGCCGAACATAAACTCAGCGAGCGCTTTGGCCAATTCCGTCTTCCCCACGCCTGTCGGCCCAAGGAAGATGAACGAGCCAATCGGCCGCTTGGGATCTTTTAGCCCGGCACGTGCGCGGCGCACGGCTTTGGAAATCGTAACGATTGCTTCTTCCTGGCCAATCACACGTGCATGTAAGGCACCTTCCATCTGAAGGAGGCGCGCGGTCTCATCGCCTTTGAGCCGTTTGACAGGAACACCCGTCCACATGGCAATCACATCGGCAATATCGTCCTCAGTCACATATGGGCGCTCAGTCATTTGCGAGTCAGCGCCGATCCCAAGCTCTGTTTCCAGTTTGGTGATGCGACCCTGCATTTTCTGTTCGCGCTGAAGCAGATCCTCAGCCAGATCGAACTGCTCATCCTCAATTGCTGCTTCACGCTCTTTACGGATGGCCTCCAAGCCACGCAATGCATCGCGTAAGCCAGGCGGGGTGGCCGAACGGGTCATGCGCACACGTGCAGCAGCCTCATCAATCAAGTCGATCGCTTTATCCGGTAGGAAACGATCTGGCACATAGCGGGCTGAGAGGTGTGCAGCGGCTTTAATCGCTTCATCCGCGATCTGGAGTTGGTGGAAATCTTCGTAGCGGCTCTTGACGCCACGAAGGATCTCGATCGTTTCGTCTTCGGAGGGCTGATCAACCATCACTGGTTGGAAGCGCCGCTCCAAGGCCGCATCGCGCTCGATGTACTTGCGATATTCATCAAGCGTTGTAGCACCAATCGTTTGCAACTCACCACGCGAGAGTGCTGGTTTCAGAATATTGGCCGCATCAAGTGTTCCCTCGGCGCCACCTGCTCCAATAATGGTGTGGAATTCGTCGATGAACAGAATGCAGCGGGTCTCTTTAATCTCATCGACAACACGCTTGAGACGCTCCTCAAATTGGCCGCGATACTTGGTACCTGCAACCAACGCACCCATATCAAGCGTCACAACCCGTTTGCCTTTGATGCTATCAGGCACCTCGCCAGCAATAATGCGCTGCGCCAAACCCTCGACAATCGCAGTTTTGCCAACACCAGGTTCGCCAATCAGGGCGGGATTATTCTTCGTACGGCGGCTCAGAATTTGGATAACCCGTTCAATTTCATGTTGGCGCCCAATGACAGGATCAAGGCGACCAGCTTCGGCCATCTCGGTTAAATCTGTTCCAAGTGCATCAAGGTAGGGCGTCTTGCTCTGGCGGCCAGATTGTGGGCCAGAAGAGCTTCCACCACCAGTAGCCGACGATGCTGAGGGCCGATCCAGGCTAGCACCAGTACCAGTGCGGAGTACCCGCATCACCTGGGTACGTACCTGTTCCAGCGAAACACCCAGTATATCGAGCACACCCGTCGCCACACCTTCGCCATTACGCACAAGGCCAAGCAATAGATGTTCGGTGCCAATATAGTGATGATTGAGGCGCTTAGCCTCCTCAACTGCAAACGTAATCACTTTCTTGGCGCGTGCTGTCAGTTCTTGATCTTGCCGTGCTGGGCCTTCACCAACTCCGACGATAAATTCGACGGCATGGCGTGCTTGTGAAAGCTTCACCCCAAGGTCGTCGAGCACCCGCGCTGCGACCCCCTCACCCTCGCGGATCAGCCCAAGCAGGATGTGCTCGGTACCGATATAAGGATGATTGAAGGCACGTGCTTCTTCGGTTGCGATATGCAAAACCTGTTTGGCACGCTTCGTAAATTTGTCGAATGCCCGTTCGGACATGGTAATACCCCACTGCTGTT
>JANLSE010000346.1:0-7757 GCA_031362265.1 Roseiflexaceae bacterium | reverse complement strand
GGGTGTACGCTGATTGCAGAGGCAGAATCGCCGTATAACTATATTCAGGTTGCGGAACGTGCTAAGCCAAATACAACCCAAACAGTGCTGTTACTAAATGAGGGCTTGGCTGTCCATTCGATTTTTAATCAACACGCTGCCCAAACTGGCAATGCAAGCGATCTGCTTAGTGGTGGTGGGCCGTGGGATTATTTTGCCATTGGGCCGTTCTTCTACCCTCATCGCGATCCATCCAGCGTCCACCGAATGGCCATGCTGGGATCAGGTGCGGGTACCGGGCCTGCGCTCTTCCTTGGCATTTATGGCGCCGATGCGACTGTTGATGCTGTTGAGATCGATCCGCAGATTTCGGCGTTTGGGCGTAGCTTCTTCAACCTACGTGATGCACCCGCTTCGCCTGAACATCCTAATTATCATGTCTATGCCGAGGATGCGCGCTACTGGCTGACAACTCGCGCTGGGCAGTATGATCTGATTGCGATTGATGCCTACCATCAGCCCTATATCCCGTTTCACCTCACAACGGTTGAGTTCTTCCGCGAAGTACATGCCCACCTTGGGGAACAGGGTGTCGCTGTTGTGAACGCGGGCCTTGGGCCGGATGGTGACGACCGTTTAGGTCAAGCGATTGCCGCGACCATGCGTGTAGTGTTTCCCGAAGTGTATGTGATTGTAACCCCTCATCAGAGTAATCAGATCATTGTTGGCGTTGCTCAGCCAGTTGGTGATGGCTGGGCCAACATGGCGGCAAATTACGAACACATCCAGAACCCTACGCTACGCCAGGTGCTCGAAACGGTCAATATCAGTGAGCAGCCAATCGATACGCGGGTAGTGCCATTCACCGATGATCATGCGCCAGTAGAGGCGCTTATTGATAGCCTGATTTTTGATGTAGTGAGCCAATGATGCAGGTATATGTCTGTCGCTGCACTTATCTTGGGTGCTGGCCTCCTATATGGTGTCAACGCTCATGATTATTGATGCCTTCCTCGAAGTTCTGCTCCCAATTATTGTGGTTGTGAGTTGTGGGTATCTGCTACGATTGGCATTCCCTCTCGATATTCGCACATTGAATCGGGTGAGCCTGTATATATTGACCCCAAGCCTTGTATTTGTCGCATTATTGCGTGCTGAAGTTACTGGAGAATCGGTAACGCGCCTCATTCTGCAGATGATCGCGGTGATGGCTACAACCCTGCTGTGTGGCTACCTGGCTGCATTCGCTTTGCGTCTGAGTGGGTCGCAGCGCAGCGGGTTCTTGCTAACAACCACATTCATGAACTCGGGTAACTTTGGCCTATCGATCACACGCTTTGCCTTTGGCGAGATTGGTTTCCAGTTTGCGATCATTGGATACCTCACCCAGGCGATTCTCTCACAAACCCTTGCAGTGTATCTTGCATCAGCTGGGAACAAAGGCTATAGAGCCGCATTTGGGCAGGTCTTGCGGATTCCACTGATCTATGCGGTTCTGCTTGCGCTTATTCTGCGCTTGTTTGGGATTCAGTTGGATGAGGCAAACGGACCATTTGCACTTGGCCTCTATCGTGGCTTTCGCCTGCTTGCCGATGCGGCGTTACCAGTGCTGTTGGTTATTCTCGGGACACAACTTACCAACCGCGAGCCGCTTGCCGCTACGCATGCACTCCTGGTGGCAACGGTCATCCGTCTGCTGGTATCGATTCCAGTAGCATATGTGGCTGGGCTGATGCTTGGGCTGAGTGGCCTACCCTTGGCCGTGGGGGTCATTCAAGCTGCCATGCCAACTGCAGTGAACATGACAGTATTGGCGCTAGAGTTTGATGCGTGGCCCGAATTTGTGAGTAATGGCGTTGTGATCACAACGATTGGAAGTTTGCTGACTCTCACAGTACTCGTTGCAGCCGTACGCTGAGTACTGCAAGAACAAACTATACTGGAGAATACCGATGACAACGCTACTGGTTGCCACAACTAATCCAGGGAAGCTACGTGAGTATGCTGCGATTCTGGCTGATCTCCCGCTTCAGTTACGTTCGCTACGTGATATGGCGATCGATGATGATGTTGAAGAGACAGGCATAACATTTGCAGAGAATGCGCTTCTGAAGGCGCGTTATTATGCTGCTCGCAGTGGATTACCGGCCTGGGCAGATGATTCCGGGCTTGAGGTCGCAGCACTCGATGGTGCGCCTGGGGTTTATTCGGCACGCTTTGCTGGCCCTGGGGCGAGTGATTCTGAACGCAACGCACTATTACTGGAGAAACTGGCTGGGCTTCCCTTCCATGCTCGGCTGGCACGCTTTGTTTGTGTTGTTGCAATTGCCCTACCGGATGGCACAGCCGAGACAGCTGAAGGTGTGTTGCATGGGGTGATCGATCTGGAACCACGCGGATCGGGTGGTTTTGGGTATGATCCACTGTTCTATGTGGTCGATGAAGATTGCACACTTGCAGAGCTTCCCGCAGCGCGTAAGAACGCGATTAGCCACCGTGCACGTGCTGCACATGCGGCTCGCGAGTTATTGGCAACCTGGGTCAGCAAAGGCTACCTACACAAAGTCTGATCTCGCCGAACACAGATTATAATACCAACTCGCGTTCTCGTATCTTTCTTTACCACAGCGGGTACCCTTTGGGTGCAGAGACGCAAAGAGCGCTCTTATATGCCCGAACTCTGTGTCTCTGTGGTGAAATATATCATGCCTCTGGTTTTGGCGATACGACAATTGATTCGAGTAATACACTATTTGGAATCACAACGCTGCCACTGCTTGTGGACACCAATGTATTGACGCCTCCAACCGATTCAACAATACCGCGAACCTCACCAAGCACAACGGGCTGCCCAGAGGGGAGCCGTTGGCGAATATAGAAACCTGCCATGATATGCCCGACCACTGAGCGCGCCCCTAACCCAAGCGCCAGACTCAATGCTAGCCCAAATGCTGCGATCATAATCGTTACAGCGGTAACCAGAATGCCGGTATCGATCCCAAGTTGCCCAAGTGCAAGGATAGCAACAAAAACACTAAGGAGATGCTGGACGAATCGCCCAGCCCGGCCAGCGTAGCTAAGACCAGCAGCTGTGCCAGTGCATCCATGCATGTGTTGATCGTAATACGCGTAATCCAGGCTGGTAGTGTTGCGGCTCATTGATATTGCGGATGTTTTTGTAAATCTTAAGAAACACCTCTTGTGCCTGATCTTCCGCTTCCTGTGGATTACCCATGATACGATAGGTAGTGGAATAGACCCGCCCGCGATATTGAGTAACCAAGTACTCAAATGCACGCGTATCTTCGGGTAGCGTGCGTTGGCACCAAGCGACTAACTCTTCTGATGACATTCGCTCCACGGCGACGAAACCTTCAGTTGAAACACTTTTACTGTCGCAAACCTACCAAATTTGTGTGTTACTGTCAAATAGGCTCAGCGAGCGATCCGAGGCAGGAATAGCTCGTGCCCTTCGCCGATTCGTGCACGTGTGAGTGGATCACCTAATAGAACGAAGGTTTGAACACTATCCTGGCAACATGTGCCATTCGTTACTAGTTCTGTATAGCCTGCTAATACAAGCGAGCCAATTGTCGGGCGGTTTTGGCCAGCTGCAGCCAGTGCCTGATCAAACCCACGTAATAATGCCTCGTGCCCCTGGCTAACGCTTTTGCCTGTTGAGCCCCAGATCGCAACCGCCCCACCCGGCTGTAAAATCAGCCGCTCATCGATCGATGTGCCACTAAATGCTGGTGTATGAAACGCAGCCGTGAGACAAGTCATTTCTCGTAAGATCCCAGTTTTTCCAATATTTTGGAGCGCATCGGCATCATATAAGCTTAGCAAATAGGACGGTGAGCTGCTGAGATTCGTCACAGCCCACTGGAATTGGCTACTATGCCCCACATACGTAATGAGTCCTGCGCCTTGGCTGATCTCGGCCATTGTACGCTCGTGCGCCCGTGGGCCATCGGGCTCACGCCAGGGTTCATTTGGCCGCTGTGGTGATGGGTCGTAATAGACACGGCGTATATCCATATCTTTGGGCAAGTAGGCTAGGCCACGATCAGCTTGTGCTGCGAAATCACCCGCACTATCCGGGACACCAGATTCATCGATCCCATTGTCTGTAATAACTACCGCGCGCTTGGTCCAGGTTGCGATTGCAACATTTTCATAGGTAAGGATCTTCGAGACAAGTGCGGTTAATTCGGCCTCACTTTTTACAGGTAGTCGACCAATTGCCACATCGGGAAGCAAATCACTCAGTGCATCTGCTCCATCGAGTTGCGCATAGCAATTCTCACAGGCTGTCTCACCAAGAAACGCATCCACATTTGCTAAATAGGGCGGAATAAAGTTGATATTGTTACGCTTAATATAATTAAGCGGATCAGCTGTTCCATCACCAACCAGGGTCACACCTTGTGGTTTGGCTGACCAGCTATCGCGGGCATAACGTAAGAATGCGCGAATAGCTTGTGGGTCAACCTGCCCTCCGCTCCATGCATCATAGATGGCCTGTACATCAACTACTCGCACGCTATACCCTTGACCTAGGCGATGATTGAGCAGAGGCGCAAGTGCCGTGTGGAAAATTTTCGGCGCGATATAGAGTGCACTGGCATTGAGTGGGGTGGCCAAATTCGTTGGTATATGGCGTGTAATCTGCGGCTCAAACAGCGATCCTTGGCCGGTAAGGACATAGTGCCGCGATGGGCCATCCTGGAAACTAAAGCTTGTGCCATTTGGAATCACAAGCCGAACAGGTGTGGATTCATTCGTTACATCATAGAGGACACGCCCGCTGGCAGATCCAGTTACCGCATAACTCCAAGTACCATTTAATCCTTCGAAGATCGCACCATGCCCATTCATATTGAGTTGTATTGGGCGTACATATTCCACTGCTTGGATCTCTAACCCGGCAGGTACCCCGCCACGCTGGAGTGCCAGTACAAGGCTACTAATAGTATCGTTGAGGGTATACCCCTGCGACCAAGCGCCACTCCCACTCCAAGAAACACTCTGGGCAGCAGTGCCACTACGCGCTACCAGTGTGCGCGTGCCTAAGGTATATGCCGATCCAAGAACTGTGAATGTTGAGGTACCAGCCGCTAGTGGGAGAGTCGGAGTGAGTGGAACGGTCAGCAAAACTTCGCTACCTAAGCTGGATGGATCAATCCTCAGATCGGCTGCATACCAGTGATCGCCCAATGCGCCAGCCATTAGTGTGTCGTAGATTTGGCCTTCACGCCAGCGTCCACGCTGCAGGGCTGTATTACTAGAGGCAGCGCCACTGGGTACTGCTGATCGTGAATCGATGCGCAATCCTCCGACAGGGTCACCAAGCATAAGCCAATAGGTATCAGTATGATTCCAGCGATCACCTGGTGTAGGGGCATAGAAGAATATTTCATCAATCGGATCGATATCGCCATCGCCAATGCCTTTAAGTTCGATTGCGATTTCCTGATTCCCATGCAGAATCCTAACCCGTGCTGGGTTGAGGGTTGCAAGGTCGATCCCAGCGGCAACTAGTGCTGCTCCAGTGACACGTTGTATCCCTTCGGAGGCAACCGTGATACGGGCAAATGCCGCCGCTGCCGCCGGATTTGTTGGCGGTTGGGCAGGAGTTGCGGCGAGTGCAGTGGGTGGTGTAAGAGGGTTCGACGTAGGAGGCGCCAGCGCGATGAACCCGGTGATTGTTAAAAGAAGAAAGAGTAAGGATGAAGAGCGATAGAGCATTGAGCGATCTCACTGGCGCCTACAGATAAGAAGACGCAACATGGTGCAAAAAGTTATGCCCTATGATACAACAATCGCACACTTTACGCATGAAGTGTGCGATGCAATGTCGTAACAATATGATTATGGTTTTGCCCTGAATGTGTGCGATGGTCAGGTTGTTAGTAGAGGCTTGATCACAGCTACAAATACAACTTATACGAACTACTCAATACCGAGGTATGCCTTTTGCACCATCTCATTCTCACTGAGCGCCTGCGCATTATCTGCCAGGACGATCTGCCCTGTCTGGAGCACATAGCCGCGATTAGCGACCTGGAGCGCCATTAAGGCATTCTGTTCCACCAACAGAATAGTCGTTCCCTGCTGATTAATATTCTTGATAATCTCGAATATCTGCTCAACGAGTACCGGTGCCAGGCCCATGGAGGGCTCATCCAGCAGCAACACACGTGGACGGCCCATAAGTGCGCGTCCAATTGCCAGCATCTGCTGCTCCCCACCGGAAAGCGTTCCCCCCTTCTGGGTTGCGCGCTCTTTCAGGCGTGGGAAGAGTACAAATACGCGCTCCATATCGGCTGCGATTTCTGGTTTATCATTACGGGTAAATGCCCCCATCTCCAAATTATCGCGTACGGTGAGGCGTGGAAAGATCCTGCGCCCTTCTGGTGATTGCAGTATCCCCATCTCGACAAGTTTGTGCGGCGGAATGTGATCGATGCGTTTGCCCTCTAAGAGTACTTCACCTTCACGTGGCTGCAAAATGCCCGAAATAGTGCGTAGGGTTGTGCTCTTGCCTGCACCATTCGAGCCAATCAGCGTAACGACTTCGCCTTTATTGACCGTAAGCGAAATACCTTTGAGGGCATGAATATTTCCATAATAGGAATGGACATTCTTGAGCTCAAGGAGTGGTTGTGTCATCATAGTGGTGTCCTATTAGAAGCATCGAAGCCGGGTACCCTCTGGGTGAAGCATTGGAGCCGGGTACCCTCTGGGTGAAGCATCGAAGCATTGGAGCATTGGAACAAGAACCAAGAACCAAGAACCATTCTACGCTCTGCGCTCTGCGCTTTGCGCTTCATTGCTTCATTGCTTCATTGCTTTACTGCTTTACTGCTTTGCCGCTTTGCCGCTCTTTCCATGTGCTGCGGCACCGCGCCCAAGGTATGCTTCAATAACCTGTTCGTTTGAACGTACCTGGTCTGGCGATCCCTCAGCGATTTTCGTGCCACGATCGAGTACGGTAATTCGTTCCGAGATATCCATAACGACTTTCATATCATGTTCAATCAGTAGCACGGTGATATTGCGGTCATCACGAATTTGGCGAATCAGCTTAGTGAGCTCCGATGTTTCCTGTGGATTCATACCAGCGGTTGGCTCATCGAGAAGCAGTAGTTGCGGGTTGGTTGCTAAGGCGCGCGCTACTTCCAAGCGACGTTGATCACCATACGGCAAGCTCTTGCTGGTCTCATTGGCACGCTCAGCTCCCAAGCCAACATAATCGAGTAGGTCAAGTGCATTACGACGTGCAGTTGCTTCTTCATCCTTAACGGCTTTTGTGCGCAATAGGATGCTGAGCAAATTTGATTTGAGGCGGGAATGCATGCCAACCAGCACATTTTCGAGCGCTGTCATATTACCAAACAGGCGGATATTTTGGAAGGTACGCCCAATGCCGCGCTCAGTGACCTGGTTTGGCTTTAGGCCAGCAATACTTTTGGCATCGAATACGAGTGTACCTTCAGTTGGTGAATAGACGCCCGTGATCATGTTGAAGAAGGTTGTTTTGCCAGCACCATTTGGCCCAATGACACTACAGATGCTGCCGCGTTCGATTACGAAATCGACACTATTGACGGCCGTAAGGCCGCCAAATTGTTTTGTCACGGATGAGGCCACTAAGATATTGTCGCTCATATTCTATGCCTTATCATGTTCATGCAATTCAGCTCCCAAGCCAACATAATCGAGTAGGTCAAGTGCATTACGACGTGCAGTTGCTTCTTCATCCTTAACGGCTTTTG
>JANLSE010000311.1:0-16357 GCA_031362265.1 Roseiflexaceae bacterium | reverse complement strand
CGACAGTAATGTGCCATACTGAAGAACCCGTGAGTAGACACCGAATATCCCATCCCAGGCGAAGAGTAATATGAGGAGTGGGCCAAGTGCCGCAAGCCATGTAAGCGGGTAGATCGTCAAAGTCGCGTCACGCTCGGATTGGAAACGCCTGCGTATTACAATGAGCGTGATCCAAATCAATGGCACAAGCACAGCTGCATAGTTGGCAAGGTGCCACCAGATGCTTACATTCGCATTGGTCATACTATATTTTAGCCGTTCCTGGTCACTGCTGCGATAGATGTCGCCGAGGAAGCGCAGAAAGATGCGTCCATAATCATTGAAGAGTAATACCGCGTGGTAGAGCAGGAAGCTAATGAAGACAACAATCGTTAATTGAATTGATCGAGTGAGCAGATACGGTTTCGTGAGTTCGCTTGGTTTGGTACCCTGCTGCCCAAGGTACTGGGCAACCCAATACTGGATAAATCGTCGCTGGATGAGCCATAGTGATACGAGGAAGATCGTAATTGCAAGTGCGGTGGTATGGTATGTTGGCTGGATCAGTAGCAGACACATAATCATAACGACCGCCCATTGCCAGGTGTATCCGCGATCGAGATGGCGAGCTCCAATTGCAAGATAGATCCCCAAGAATAACGCCCACCCTAATGGCGGGACAACACCACCTGAACTCGCCCATGAAATCATTGGGTAGTTTGGTAATGAAGCAAAGGCATAGAGCACCACAATCACTGCTGGCCGAAGCGGAGTGCTGACGATGCGGCAGCTCCAACCATACAGTGCAAAAGCGGCAACTGGCAGCAGAATTAGACCCTGCCACGGTGTTCCAAGATAAAGCGCGCCAATCTGCTGGAGATCCTTGCTATGACTTAACACCAGGCTGGCACCGTTCAGATATGTGAACGTGTAATCGATTGCGCCATAGTTGAGCCCAGAGGTGTAATTTGAAACGCGCGGCAAACCCTGCTGCGAATCAAAGATATGGTATTGATTTGCAAGATACCAAGAACTGTATTGCACATTGGGGGTATAAAATCCCTCAAGTGTGGTGAGCCCAGCATCCCTTGGTTGGCGGATAGTATATCCCAGCGCAAGCAGCACTCCAACCAGCAGGCCAGCTATTAACCAGCGTATTCGCGGGCTAAGCATAATTGCCAGCGTTTTCGGAGCAAAACGTGATTGTACATTTAGATCGACCATAGAGCAGTTCGACAAGCCTCCACTACACGAGCCGCGATTGTTCGCGGGTTAAATCGCTCACGGACAGCATGCGCACCAGCCAGACCAATCTGGCTCCGGAGCGCTGGATCATCCGCTAACATACTTACCATCTCAGCAAGCGCAATTGCATTGCCGGGTGGCACTAACGCAATCTCTCCAGACCGAAAGCCCCAACGCATTGCAGGGGTATCGGCTGTGATTACCGGTACGCCACAGGCGGCGCATTGATAGAGTTTATTGGGTATCACCCTCAGTGTCTTCGGGCGCTTAGCAAAAATCCCTAGGCAGATATCTGCCTGCGCGATCAGTGCTGGTAATTCACGATACGGAACTGATTCTGGGCCAAACTGAATATTGGTGGCCTTGAGTTGCTCGGCGAGCTTCCGCATCTGGGCGAACGTCTGGCCATGCCCAACCAGTTGAAAGCGAATATCGTTACGCGATTGGCGTAAGAGTGCTGCGGCATGAATAATGACCTCGATTCCCTGTAATGGGATAAACGTGCCATAGAAGAGCACCCGTAGTGGGCCTGATCTGGTTGTTGGTGCTTCGACTTGGGCGAAGAGATCGGTCTCAGCACCTACTGGCACGACAAATGCTTTATTCGCTGCTAAACCCAGGTTTTGCACAAAATAGCTGCGCATCTGGGGGGTATCACATAACACTGCGCTGGCTGGTGCATTATTCAACCAATCGATCAGCGCAAAGATTGGTCCAAGCAGAGTTGACTGCATGCTGCTGTAACGATCTTCCAAACTGTCACGCAGCGAGACAAATGGGTCGAATACCAGTGGGAATGCACGCCTGCGTGCTTCCCAAAGAACAGGTGTTAGGTAGTTGCCTGCCTCACCAACAATCAGTGGGTGGTGGCGCGGCATGTCGCGTAGCGCTGCTAGCATGCGCAGCCAGCGCTGTGGTAATGGCCCAGATTCATGGGTTTCGGCTACATTGATACCGCATGCGCGCAGGCCCTGTTGTATGACACGATGGCGTGCATAATCTGGATGATAGCTGCCTAAGTAGGATACTGTATCGAACATAGCTGCACTATGTGAGGTCATGCTCAGCTGTGTCATCTGGCGACCTCCAGTGTTTGTTGGTGAAGCGATAGTGGGCCACGTTTTGTGAATGTGAGCCATATAAGTGGGAATGTTGCAAGTAGATTGCCGAGTGCAAACCCAGCGGCAGCACCCTGTGCATGGTTATAGTTCACCCCACAGACAACCGCGCCCAGAACCAGGGTTGGCCAAAGTGCCAACATGGCTGTTAGTGAATAGCCTGTCTCACGTATCCTGCAAGCAGCCAATAGCCCTAATACCATTCCCATACTCACCTGGCCTACTGCCATAATCGCAAGCAATGTTCCTACACCTGTATAGGTTGGGTTGAACCATGCCAGAATGGGTGGGACAACGAATGCAAGCAGTAATGCGCCACTTAATAACACCGCAAGCAGTACTGCCAATAGGCGCCCGATGCGCAGACCAACCGCGCTTGCCAGCACAGCATTCGCGGCGGCAACCGCAACACTACCCAAGAGCCCGCTGAGAGTCCAGGTGATATAGAAATGGCCTGCTGCGCTGGCCGGAATTGCACCAGTCACAAAGAGTGGCACTCCACTTACAACGGCAGTTACTGCGCTTGTATAGAGATAGCTCATACCAAGTGAACGCCATGGTTTTGGCGATTCAGGCTGCGCTGTTTCTATTGGATGTGCTCTACGTAATATTGGCGGAATATGGAGCCATGCCCATATGATACCAATCAGGAGTTGTGTGCTCACAAAGGCTACAACCAACCATGTTGCGCCCTGATCAATGAGCGTCAGGGCAAAGAGGAGCAGTACACGTGCAGCAACCAGTGCAAGCGCCTTGGCTGGTAGTTGATACGCTGATCGCATGCCAAGATACACAGCATCCTGCAGATTGGTGATCGCGACGCCAGCAGCCAGTAGGGCAAGGGCAATTACATGGCCTAATCCCACGCCCTGAAGTATGCCCAAGACGAGTCCTGCTATCCCTGAGCATATGGTTCCAATACCTAGGCAGAGCCAGAGCAACTGCCGGAAACGTTGAACTTTTACACGATTGACCATGAGCAAAAGGAACTGGCCAAGCCCAGCACTTACCAACCCTGCCGCTAGTGCACCTCCACTAACGATCTGGCCAAGTGCGCCGATCTGGGTGGGCTGCGCAATGCGTGCTACAAGCAGCCAGATTGCAGCACTGCCTGCCGATGTGACAAGCATGCCCGCCGATTGGCTTAATGTAAGTTGGACAATACGACGACTCATGGTTATGCTACCGCCAATGTATTAAATGCTGCCTGTTTAATGGCCCCACGCGACTCATCTGCCAGATCAAAAAGTGTGTACCCATATTGATGAAGGATGCTGGCTACTGCAATCGCATTATCTGGCCGAACCTCACATATAATGGTTGGGCGAGCCGTACTCAATAGATGTTCTGCACCACGCAATACCTGCGCTTCGGCTCCCTCAACATCGATCTTCAACACATGCGGTGCTGGCAATGAACCAAGCAGCCAATCCAGCGTTACACTCACCACAGTTTGTGTCTCACGAATGCCGCCAGTCTGTGTACTGCCTCCTGCACCTTCTAGGAAATTCGCCGCGCGGCTGCGTTGGGCAATATTGAATTGTGCTAAGCCAACCTGGGCACTTACTGCCGTAGGAATAATATCGACTGGTGCTCGTTCGCTTGTGCGGTGTGCTGCCGAGCGGCGTAACAACCCAGCCAACCAGATATCCGCTTCCACCGCAATCACACGGCCATGCCGGCCAGCACGGCTTGCAGCTGCGAATGCAAAGAGGCCAATGTTTGCGCCAATATCCCAAACGACATTCCCAGGGTGAATAAAACGATCGGCCCATGTGAACAACTGCGGGTCAACTGTTTCAAGATTGGGTCGCCATAATTTAAGCAGAGCGCCTGGTGAAACGACAAGCCAATCACCACCATAACGGGCTGGCATCTGGCGTCGCAACACCACCCCACGGCTGGCGTGTTCCGCAATAGTTCGTAATGCAATAGCTGGGTTGAGGGTCATATCAATACTCCAAGGATCATGAGCGACAGCGGCTTATGCGTAGCTGCCAATCTGTTGGTACAATTCCACATAGCGTGGCACGATTCGTTCCCAATCGAACAGGGCCGACGCCAGTGCCTGTGCGGCTTGGCCAAGCCGTTGGCGCATTGCATAATCCTTGCAGAGCGGGCGTAACGCTGCTGCGAGTGCGTGGGCATCATCAAGCGCGAACTGCACACCAGCCATGTTGCCTTCGAGCAGTTCAGGAGCCATTCCGGTTGGTGTCAGTACAACTGGTAGCCCTGTTGCTGCCGCTTCGGCACGTGGTTGGCCAAAGTTTTCGTAACGCGATGCACACACAAACACATCGGCTGTATGATATTCGGCTCGTAATGCTGCTCCCTGGAGTTCACCAACGAACGTGACTTGTTGGGCTACGCCATAGGCATACGCAAGATTCTCTAGTGTGGCGCGATACCCACCGGCCTCGCCAGCAGCCAATGCTACCTCAGGGCCAACGATCCGAAGTTGTACGCGAATACCATCGCGCTGCAGTAATGCTATGGCCTGAATGATTTGCTCAACATTCCTGCGCGGCGCAAGGCGGCCCACACTGAGAATCGTTATCTCTTCACGCTCGGGCCTCACTATTGGTGCGAAAAACTCACTGGTAACACCCGCTGGAATAACAACGATTTGTTCTTTTGCAAATCCATAGCGGCGTAATTCGCTGGCCTCATGCTGGGTACTAGCTACAACGGCTGCTGCATGGCAAAGAATAAATGGGCGAATGACAGCATCAGCCAAGTTGCGGGCTACCCGTGTTGGCCAGTAATCAGCAGCATAGCGATGCCCAAAAGCAATTCCATGGGCTTGTAGAATGAATGGTAGCTTTCTGCGCCGTGCGGTATAGATCGCACTATTAGAAGCAGGATTGCGCCAGCCATGGATGTGCAATAGTGTTGCAGGCTCATTCAATAGCGCACGGCCAAGTGCTGGTGCAATGCGAAAATTTGCTAGCGCTAGGAGCGGTGGAAAGCGTCGCACCGCTACACCTACCGTGCGCTGATCCTCGCCTGGTGTGGTCGTGAAGATCGGTGAAGCAACACCACGTCGCTCAAGCCCATGTGCGATCGCCAGTGCTTGATTGGCAGGGCCAGAGACGCTTGGAAAGAATTCTTGTGTGATACGTGGTATCTGCATAGTGTGCCTCGTGCGAATAGATAACCAAGAGCGAAAGCGCAGACCGCCTCCATTGCTCTCTGCTTCAGTGTTTTAATGCCTCAATGCTGCTTGTTCCGCCGTTCCATTGCTTGATTGTTCGTACCACTACTGCTTGTGAGTAGGGTAATAGCTTGGCCGCTAGCAACAAGGGGTAAGCAAGCCAGTGCCAATGGCCCATGAGTAGGCCGCGTAGCATCGCTTTGAACCCAACCAGAATTTGCTCATGGGCGGCATCGCGATACGATTGGGCAAGCAGTGTTGCGCCATGCTGTTGGATGGCATCGGCACCCCAGCGCTGCTTACGATACATTTCGCGCAGCGAGTACATTGTGTCGTGTATGAGAGGATCGGCGTGTAGAATGACATGATACCCAGCCTGCTTGAGCTTGGTAGCTAACTCGTAGTCTTCACCAAAGCCAATTGCTGGGTTGAAGCCACCCACAACCTGAACAGCCGAGCGTAGAAAGAGCGAGTTACCACCACCAAAGACTGCGCTTGGCCGCTCGTAGCGCGCAGCATAGATTGCATCGTTGAGTGCAAAGAAGCAACGTGTTACCCATCCTGCCGTTGGTGGTGGGATGAGTACGGGCCATAGTGTGCTAGCGTATGATTCGGCTGAGTGCATGATCGCAACAGCCTGCCGCAGCCAGCCGGTATGTGGAATGATGATATCATCGTCAAACAGTGCCAGAATGGTGCCGCTACTCAAATCGATTGAGTGCTGGCGAACCGCCCCGAGCTTACCATCACAGGATGCGACGCGATCGGCGTAGCGCTGCGCGATGGCAACTGTCTCATCGGTAGAACCATTATCAACCACAATAATCTCAATATCGGGGTAATCCTGAGCGCGGATACTCGCTAAGCACGCGGCAATCGTTCGTGCACGATTCTTCGTTGGTATACAGAACGACACACGCGGTTGCCATGTATTCGGTTGTGTTGGCTCAGAAGGAATTACCAGATAAGGAAGATTCATCTATGGAACCTTTCAAATCAGATGCTAGGAGCGGCGTACACTGCCGCGTACAAGGCTGATAACATCCGGTTATTAGCTTAGAGTTCAGTATGCCGGACAATACAGGCCGGGTTGCCAGCGACAACACATCCAGATGGTACACTACGGGTCACTACACTTCCAGCGCCAACGATGCTTCCCGCACCGATCCGTACGCCTTTTAAAATCAGGCTATGCATGCCAATAAAGACATCGGATTCGATAATAACTGGTGCATGCCCACCTTCGCGTGGGTTGAGCCTACGCTGGATGGGATCTAATGGATGGAAATCGGTATCGACAATAGTTGTATTTGCGCCAATCAGTACTCGGTCGCCGATGCTGATCTTTTCTGCGGCAACCAGCGTCGTACCTGTCATCGCAACATCCTGGCCAATTTCGATTTGTGCATTGGCTGTGCGCGTGGCAAGTACCACTGGATGTTGTGGCATCAGTGGGTTGCTCGTCGGCCAGGAGCGAAGCTCAAGCCCATCGCCTAGCTGAATATGGCTGCCACGGAAACGCTGCACAATTGGCATTCCATAGATTCGCCAACCTTTGCCCCAGGTAATGCCATGGCGCATCAGCCGCAGCAAGAGTAATGGTGCCGCTAGGATTCGGCGCGCCTCATTGGTAGCTGTCCAAGGCATCGCATATACCAGTTGTGCATTGTTTAATTGGCTGTTGAGCATTTGTTTTACCGAGAACATGTTCACTGCTTTACTGCTTCAATATTGATGTTGATCTCTGTGTTCTGCAGCGACTCCAGTAACACCTGTTCGAGATCTGCCCCGACACGTTCCCATGTGAAGCATTCTTCAACCAGTTTGCGGCCCGCAGTACCCAACGCTTCACATTCATTTGGTGTATCCAACAGACGCCGAATAGCCTGCATAAGTTCGGCATGGCTTTGTACATACACTACGCCTCCAGCGCCTTCTGGTACAAGTGATTGTGTTCCTTCAAGGGCAAAGGAAACGGTTGGACGAGCACAGGCCATATATTCAAAGACCTTCATCGCAATGTTATAGCGAGAGAATGTTGAAGGTGGGAATGGCGAGATACAGACATCGGCCAAATTGATATAGAGTGGTACTCGATTCGCCGGCTGAAGGCCAGTGAAGATAACCTGTTCTTGAATACCAAGTTCCTGGCAACGTGTTTCGGCCACCCTACGCTCATGCCCAGCGGTGACGATATCGTCTCCAACGAGCAAGAGTTTTACATCGGGCCATGTCATTTGCGCAAAAGCTTCGAGTAATGGAATAAGCCCAACATGGCGAGTGAATGTCCCAACAAAGGCGATTACACGCTGGTTTTCTAGCCCTAATTCCTTGCGCAGTGCCGTTGTATCGAGTCCAGGCGTAAGCCGCGCTATTGCAACACCATTTGGGATGATTGCAGTGCGGCGTGCACCAAGCCTTGCGGCGCGCTTTGCAAAAACCGGTGTGAGCGCAAGCACACAATCTGCGCCACGGATCAACAATTGCTCAATCCATTCGGCTGGCCGAGCCAGGAGCGGATGTGGAACTAGTGGTGCGAGCATATCGATTGAATGGAAGAAGACAGGAATGCCAAGCAGCCGACCCAGGAGTATCGTTGGTAGTGCATTTGTAAGGCTATAGGTCACAATGACATCTATTCGTTCCTGGCGTAGCACGCGTGCAATCGCAACAGTATGTGTGATCAGCGTTGAGATTCGGCTCAAACCAGCAAATTTGATAAAACCAGGTGTGGTCAGATCAATTGTACAAGTGGGGTTGATCTTTGCTACGCGTTGGTGTGTCTGTGGAGACCATAGATCTGCGCGACTCGTACGCTGCCATGTGTCATCGTAGTCGATCGCGAAGACAGCATGACCACGCGCCACCAACTGCTCTGCCAAATAGTGGATGGTATAAGGGACCTTCTTGATCCAGCTTTTCTCATCGACAAAAAGCACTCTCATACCAACTCCAACTCCTGCACAGGCTGTCGTTCATAGCAGGCGGCAGCAATTTCCTCAAGGATTGCGGGGATGGTGTAGTGTGGCTGCCAGTTCGGGTAGTGGGTGCGAAAACGATTGGTATCGCTGACCCACCATACATGATCCCCCGCACGGGCTTTTTCAGAATAACTCCAGCGCAATTCTTTACCAACGATGGTTTGGGCGATCTGGATTGCTTCGCGCATCGAGCAATTGCTGAAGCGACCACCGCCAATGTTATACACTTCACCAGAGCGAGGATTCTGGAAGAACGCATCGAATGCATTAATCAGATCTGCACTATGAATGTTATCGCGCACCTGCTTGCCATTGTAGCCAAAGACGGTGTACGGTGTCTCTTCAACAACACAGCGCATGAGGTAGGACAGGAACCCATGAAGCTGTGTACCCGCATGATTCGGCCCCGTCAGGCAGCCCGCTCGAAAACAGACAGTTGGCATACCAAAGTAGCGGCCATACTCTTGGACAAGCAGATCCGCAGCAACTTTTGATGCACCAAATAGGCTATGCATACAGTGATCAATCGACATATCCTCTGCGATACCATTTACATAGTGATGGGTCGGTTCGATTTCCCAACGAGTTTCCTGTTCGCAAAGCGGCAATCGATTGGGCGTATCACCATAGACTTTATTGGTGGATGTAAAGATAAAGGCTGCGTTTGGTGCATGGTGGCGGGTTGCTTCGAGTAGATAGAGCGTGCCATTGGCATTGATACTGAAATCGACCAATGGTGCGCGAGCAGCCCAATCGTGCGATGGCTGTGCCGCAGTATGGATCACTAATGAGATAGCACTACCATAGTGCCGGAAGATCCGCTCAATCGCATCAGTATCACGAATATCGACATTATGATGTTGGTAAAGTGCAATCTCCTGTTGGATTCGTTCAAGATTAGTAGCTGTGCTTGCCTCGGCACCAAAGAAGCTGCGCCGCATGTCGTTATCGATCCCGACTACATGCATGCCTTGTGCGGCAAAGTGCATTACAGCCTCTGAGCCAATCAAGCCAGCGGCACCAGTAATAATTGCGACACTCACTGTACTTGCTCCTTTCCGCAGATTGCTGCCCAGGTTGCACGGATATTGCTATGGCGCTTGAGGATCGCTTCTGTGCTCTCATAGCTGTTCTGAGGAGGTGAATCACCGCCAGAAAGCCGATCTAGCACCGCGCGCCGCAAATCGCCCATCATGCAACGCATTGAGTGGAGCATCACGCCAGCAAAGAAGAGCAGCACACCAATCACACAGAGCAGCACAGTGATGAGCGCATAACCAGTTGCCAGTATATGCGTGCGGCTGAAAATATCGATTGTGTAAACACCAAGTACCATACCAGAAACAAACAGGAGCAATCCTGCAACCCCAAAATAGAGTAATGGGCGTGTTTGACCAACCATACCAATAATGCCATTCAGCACTTGAATACCATGTTCGACCGGATTACGCTTCGCACGCTCGGAATAAATCACACGAATTGGTGCTTCGACGATCCGAAGATGATGCTCACCTGCCAGGAACTGCATCTCACTCTCGATTGAAAACCCCGCCTGGCTGAAGCTTAATAGATTCATAGCGTTGGATGAAAATGCTCGAAACCCACTCTGGGAATCACTTACATGCACTCCTGAAGCAAGATTGGTTGCCAGTGTCAAGCCATGCTGGCCAACCTGGCGATAGGCTGGGATATCGCTGCTGATATCCATAAAGCGTGAGCCGATCACCAAATCTGCGGCACCACTGAGGATCGGATCCAATACTGCCGGGATGTCCTCGGGGAAATGTTGGCCATCGCCATCGAGCATAACAACGGCACGTGGATGGAGGGTGCGCAGGTATGCAAAGCCTGAGTTCATTGCCGCAGCTTTGCCCTGGTTGTGTTGATGTTGAACAACGACAGCCCCGGCACTCTGGGCGATCTCGGCTGTACGATCACTCGAACCATCGTCTACTACGACAATTAAATCAACGTATTTGCGTGTCGCGAGAACCATACTCCCAATGAACCGCGACTCATTATAGGCCGGGATGAGCGCGATTGTTGGATTCTTTCGTGTAGTGGGAATGCTGCTGCCATGATGGGATGGTGAGTGGATCGATGCATGTGTCAATGAAATTGTCATGATGACCTCCGCAATAAAGAACCGAATCGACGCAAGGCAAAGATGTAAGGTCTCGGCTGATGAATGCGGCAAGCAGTGGCGCAGAAACTAAGGGTACGTTTAGTGGGGAAAAGCTTGGGGATTAATCATGTACATCGTGGCACTGCCCTATAGCGCTCTTCGAACTCACTCTACTTGTACTACACAGAATAGGCCAACTCCTTTTTGATCGCATTTTTGAATCAATATTGAAACTGTCATTTCATGGCTCAAATATATCTTCTAGCTGATCGCCGTGGTATGATTTATTAGCGTTTGAGAACGCATCATTACAGGAGAATTTCGATGACAAGATCGCTCGCACCGTTTCTCGCATACCTACAAAAGCAGCAGGAAGCGCTGAGCGTCTCTCTTGCACGCGACTTAGCAGCACACGAAAAAATAACTGCCGAACAAGTTGGTAAGAACCTAGACAAATGGTTTGCTGCGATTGAAGAACCGCAAATTGCTATTCGAGTACTTGATGGCTATGTGAAGCAGATTGGTGATGGGCCAGTAGGGCTTACTGCAATAACCAATAGCATGGCAGTCTATCGTACCGCCTTGCTGAACGTTGGATTACAGGCCGTTACTGAGCAGGTTGATGGATCTGCCGATGGTACACGTGCACTCATGCAGATGATCGATCTGGTGATGAGCCGGGTTGCCGAAATTGCGATGGCGCGTGCTCAAGGACAGGCTGAGCGTATTGAACGAATAGTTACCGCAACACCGCTCTCAATGATCGAATTTGATACTCAGGGCATCATTCAACTCTGGAATCCAAGCGCCGAACATATCTTTGGCTGGACAGCAGCCGAGGCAATTGGACAGAATGTCATTGAACTATTGGTTCCTTCGATCGCACTTGAGCATGTTCAATCGATTGTTAATGTGCTGCTGAGTGGCGAGGTTGCCAATAGTCGCAACGAAAATATTACGAAAAGCAAGCAGTTGATCACGTGCCAGTGGTATAACGCAGTACTGCGCGACACAGCTGGCAATGTGATTGGCGTGCTCTCGCAAACTGAGGATATCACCGAGCAGGTGCAGATGCAGGATCGGATTCTTGCAACCCAAGAGGAAACCTTGCGCGAGTTAAGCACACCACTGATTCCGCTTGCCGATGGCCTTGTCATTATGCCACTGATTGGTTCGATCGATAGCCGTCGTGCACAACAGGTGATCGAGACATTGTTGGAAGGCGTTACAGCCAACCAGGCGCGTATGGTTATCCTCGATATTACTGGTGTGCCGATTGTAGATACACAAGTTGCCGCGGCGCTCCTGCGTGCAGCACAGGCCGTTAACCTGCTAGGCGCCCAGGTTGTCCTCACGGGTATCCGGCCGGAGATCGCCCAGACCCTTGTTGGCCTGGGGGTGGATCTTAGCCGAATTACAACCCGTGGTTCACTACAGAGTGGGATCGCCTATGCACTTGGCCGTGATCAGCAGCTTCGTGTACGAATATAATGGCGTTTGACCAAATAAGCGACATTGCCACACAGTGGTAGAACCCATTCCAGTGTGGCAATGTCGTTTTGTTATGCATCCGACCATTCAGCATTATCGCGGTATAATGCGGTTATCCGCATCCACTGTGGGGTGTTGATAGTTCAGTTTCACTGTATAATACCAACAACATGAATGTAATTGAAATGGTGCGCCGTGCGTTGCGTTATGATATGCAACTGCGTGCGCTGGGTTTTTTCGCACTCGTTCTTCTATTCGTTGGCCTCGTTCCCTCGCCCATTCAGTTGCTTGGGTGGTGGGGAGTAGCCGCCATTCTTGTCTATCTGATACTCTATGTGCTACGCGCAACCTCATTTGCGGATGCGCGTATTCGCGCTGCTATTGGTCGATTCCAGCGTTTGCATATTCATACCAAACTATTCCCATCCTTCAAATGGGTCGATATGTATGCAAGTGCAGAGGCGCTGGCGGCAACGCGAGCCGATGTATTTGTCTTACCAATCCCAGAAGGGTTGCATGGCATCAATAGCATGCATCCGCGTGGGCTACGCGATTTGGCAGATCTACGCTACCCGCTGCCAACAACTCTGGCACGCGCAATCAGTGCCACTGAGGAGCGCGCACTGCCTTTTTATATGGGTTGGTGCTTTCCGGCTCACGATACAACCGGTGGTGGCCCACTGTTGGTGCGAGTTGGCTATGTGCCACATATTGATCGCATCACTGTTGAGGTTGCTGCTGGATCGACCGAGATTGCGCAGCAAGTGATGAATGAATTAACTGAGTGGGCTTCAACAAATAGTATCTATCGTAACAAAACGGTGCGGGTGACGTTTGAGCAAGGGCCACCCAGCCGCTTTGGCCGTGAGGATCAGGGCAATGGTTTGAGCCTGACATTTGTGCAGGAACGCCAGATTGAGGATGAAGAAATTATCCTTGATGATTTGACACGTTCGGTGTTAGAACATACCGTCGTTGATTTCCATCGTCGCCGCGCACAACTGATGGAGCTTGGCTTGCCAGGTAAACGTGGTGTGCTCTTTTATGGGCCGCCAGGTACAGGTAAAACCTATACGAGCGCCTACCTTGCACATCGTTTATATGATGCAACCAAGGTGATTGCTGCCGGGAAATCGCTATTGCGTATGGCCGATGTATGTGCAATCGCGAGCTCATTACAGCCAGCACTCGTCATTCTTGAGGATGTTGATTTGGTCTTTGCTGATCGTGAAATGGCACCAAGTACGGTACTTCTGGGCGAGTTTCTTGATCAGTTGGATGGCTTTGCTTCGAACGACCAAATCATCTTCATCCTAACAACCAATGTCCTGGAGCGGGTTGAAGCAGCGATCAAAGATCGGCCAGGGCGCGTCAGCCAATGTATCTATTTTGGGCCGCCTAACGCCGATCTGCGCCGCCGTTACATGATCGCACAGACTCATCGTTTTGACGTAAGCCATGTGCATTTTGAATCGGTTGTGGCCCATACTGATGGAGCGAGCCAGGCCTTTCTAAAGGAATTAGTTCTGCGTGCTGTACAGATCGCCAGTGCACGACCAGACAACCTCGCGCCTGTGATTCTGAACGACGCCGATTTCGAGACCGCCCTGCGTGAGATGACAGCTGTTGGAGGGCGGCCAGGACGGCGTATCATTGGGTTTCAGGTGGATGAGCATTGAATATTTAGCGTACTGATGAAAGGAGCAACTCACATGACATTTCTAAGTTTCATTAGCGATGAGCAAATCATAGCGATTACAACCTCTCTTATTCAGACATTGGAAAGAGCAATCACTACAAAAGAGCTTGATAGGAACAAAATCGACCCATTTTCTGCTCTTTTCATGATGGGCTACTATGGAATGTCACAAGAAGTGTGGAGTATTAACGAGAAGACGAGGCAGACTCAAAAATCTCTTGAGAATGCTATTGGCGATTTTCATCAGCGGGTACTCGGGAGTATGCCGGGCTGGGAAGATCTCGGTAAAGGCAACCTGATCGATTTACAAAACAGGGAACTAAAATTATGCGCAGAAGTGAAGAACAAGTATAATACTGTTAAAGGATCAGATAGGAAAGGTATTTATGACAATTTGGCAAACTTTCTGCAAACCCATCCGGATTTTACGGCATACTATGTAGAGATCATACCTGAGGGAGCTTCTCCTTATAATAAACCTTTTACACCGCCAGATAATACGCAACCTGGAAAACGTCGAGCAGCAAATGAGTATATAAGGATTATTGATGGCTACTCATTTTATGGGTTAGCTGCGCAAAAACCGGGTGCATTGAAAGAGCTCTACCTTGCCTTACCCAATGTGATTGCTCTTATCAAAAAGCAAAAACCACAGTTGTTTCCTAAACAGGATTCGATTCGTGAGAAGGCAGAGCTATTTTTTTCTGAAAGCTTATTTAGAAAAGCGTATCCATGGGTTGATTAGGGATGGGTCGTAGAATCCTGCAGACATTACAGTCTACCGCGAATGGAACTCTTGCTACAATAAGCCGCTTGATATTGATTGTTGAGGTGAACACTTTCAACTTATGACAAAACTTTACGGACGACTTCGATAAAGCGAATAGTCGAGAGACTCTTCAATCAGAATAGCCTATTCTGATATACCTCATGGGTTTGTAGTTGGTGATAGTTGTCATATTGGACTGGAGAACCCTCAAGCATATGAACTAACCCTCGGCCAATATGATAAGCAAGATTAACAGGAACTGCATTACCAATTTGACGATATTGTGATGCGACTGAGCCAGTAAATTGCCATTCATCTGGAAACGACTGTATTCTTGCATATTCGCGACATGTCAATGGGCGTGTTTCTGATGGATGGCACCGCTCGGTTTGCTTTTGAGCAGGACTGCAAGTTAGAGTAAGTGATGGTTCATCCCAACTAAGTCGTCGCGCCATTCCGGTCTTACCGCCATCTAGATGGTAGCTCCCCCCCATATATGCGCGTTGTAGATCATCTGGTAAGTCTCGCCAGTAACCACCAGGCGGAACTAATGCCAATATGTCGCGTTTGTTTTTGGGATAGACAGCACCTGAAGAAGGTGGACAGTTTTCTAAGGCATGGGCAAGCGATATTGTGTATTTTTGTTCGGTGGGGAAGAGAATAGGATAGTCAATATCATCGCGAACGCCGATGATCACGATTCGTTCGCGCTTTTGAGGAACATCATGGAACTGTGCACGCAAGAGTTTATAGGTTACTCTGTAACCAAGTTCTTGGAGTGCACTAAGCATTGTAGAGAGCGTTCGACCATTGTCGTGTCTGAGCAATCCTCTCACATTTTCGCCAAGGGCAATCTTGGGTCTAACTTCTTTAACACATCTTGCGAATTCGAAGAACAAGGTTCCACGGGTATCTTCAAATCCCATTCCCTGTCCAGCATAGCTGAATGCTTGGCAGGGAAATCCGCCAGCAACGACATCGACTTGTCCAACATATGATCTAAAGTCAACCTTACGAATATCAGAATCAATAACATTCCAGCTTGGTCGATTTGCTCTTAGTGTTGCAACTGCATTTCTATCTATCTCAACCAGCATTTTTGTTTGAAGCCCTGCATTTTCAAAGCCTAAGGCCATTCCACCAGCACCAGAGAACAATTCAATAACATTAAACGAGCTTGGCACACTCCTCAGGACTTCGAATTTTACTCCTTGTGTAGTGCCATGAAGCTTATCACGCAAGGTCAATAATTCTTGTACATCAAATTCACGGTGATTGGCCTGTGAACGGCGAGCCCGGATTAATCCTTTCTTTTCCCAACGGCGAATCGTATCTGCTGAAACCCCAATAATTTGTGCGGCGGCCATCACATTAGCGCGTTCCATTGTTTTCTCCTTCAGTGCAGGTAGTATAACAATAACATATACCCTTGCATTATGCAAGGGTATATGTTGGTATGATGGCGGGGTTATGAAGGATTATTTGCATTGGATGTGAAATTATGAGACACGCTCGCGTATCCACACGCGCATCTCCGTTGGTTCGCGATTAGCCCAGACACAATATGGAATTGCAGTAATTGTGGTTGGTTGCTGGCTTGTTGCAGCTGTGTAATAAAGTCCACTGGCTGTTGTGGATTCGGCCATGGCAGCTGCGCGTAGAAGCGTGATGCCACCAAGTAATTCTGTATGATGCTCTGTTTCAAATAGTGTATTGCGTGTAAGGCTGATGCGATCAAGTGGTGTGGTTGGATTGTCGTTTCCTTCTAAGCAATACACAAGCGGCCCACGTTGAAC
>JANLSE010000302.1:0-31823 GCA_031362265.1 Roseiflexaceae bacterium | reverse complement strand
CTTCAACTATACGGCGACAAATAGCACTGGCAGCGACAGCGCGACAGTCAGTTTGAGTGTGCAAGAGTTGCCAGTAGCGACTGATGATTCCTATGATATTGTTGTTAATACGCCCCGTACAGTTGCTGCACCGGGCTTGCTCAGTAACGATACTGGTTTCCCAGCTCCGGCCATAACTCCATTCAGTGGCACCACATCGGCTGGTGGAAGCGTGACGGTCAATGCTGATGGAAGCTTTATATACACCCCACTCACAAACTATAGCGGCAGCGATTCGTTCGACTATACGATCACCAATGCGGCTGGTAGCGATACTGGCAGCGTGAATCTGACCGTTGGCAGTACTCCGGTTGCAGTTGATGATCTGGCCTACACAACATTGATCAATACTGCCCTGAATGTTGCCGATGGCGCTGGCCCGCCCGCCGATCTACTGACGAACGACACGGTGGCTAGCCCAGTTGCCACACTCGATTCATTTGGCGCTGGCTCGCTTGGTGGCCTGGTAACGGGACATACGGTTGGTAGCACTGCCACATTTGGAACAGGCGGCTCACTCAAAGTAAATAGCGATGGTAGCTTTGATTTCACCCCTTCAACAGGGTTTACCGGCTTATTTACATTCTCTTATCGGGTCAGCAATAGTTTTGGATCAGCCGATGGCCAGGTGCAGATTGCTGTGCAGCAGGCACCTGCGATCACAAGTGCAAATGCCACGACGTTTACGGTTGGTAGCGCGGGCAGCTTCACGGTGACGGCGAACGGCTTCCCCACACCGACGATCAGCAAGAGCGGGACGCTGCCAAGCGGCGTGACGTTTGTTGATAATACCGATGGTACGGCCACCCTGAGTGGCACGCCAGATCCAGGAACTGGCGGCACCTATCCGTTCAGTATCACCGCAGCAAATGGGGTTGGTACCAATCCTACCCAGAGCTTTACCCTTACGATTAATGAAGCGCCCGCAATCACAAGTGCAAATGCCACGACCTTTACGGTTGGTAGTGCGGGTAGTTTCACGGTGACAACGACCGGCTTCCCGGCGCGGACAATCACCAAGACCGGCGCACTCCCAGGTGGTGTGACGTTTGTTGATAATACTGATGGCACAGCCACCCTGAGTGGCACCCCAGATCCAGGAACCGGTGGTACCTATACATTCAGTATCACTGCGGCAAATGGGATTGGTACAGATGCCACCCAGAGCTTTACACTCACGGTGAACCAAGCACCTGCGATTACAAGTGGAAATGCGACCACGTTTACGGTTGGCAGCGCGGGCAGTTTCACGGTGACAACCAGCGGCTTCCCAACACCAACGATTACACGTGGTGGGGTTAGCCTGCCAAGTGGTATAGGCTTCGCTAACAATGGCGATGGTACAGCAACACTGAGCGGTACGCCAGGCGCCGGGGCGGGTGGCACCTATTTGTTTACCTTCCAGGCTACCAACGCGGCTGGCTCTAGTTCAACTCAAAACTTTACCCTTACGATTAATGAAGCGCCTGCAATCACAAGTGCAAATGCGACGACCTTTACGGTCGGTAGTGCTGGCAGCTTCACGGTGACAACAACCGGCTTCCCTGCACGGACAATCAGCCAGACTGGCGCACTCCCAGGTGGTGTGACGTTTGTGGACAATACCGATGGCACGGCCACCCTGAGTGGCACACCAGATCCAGGAACTGGTGGTACCTATGTGTTCAGTATCACCGCCGCAAATGGGATCGGTACGGATGCTACCCAGAGCTTCACACTCACAGTGAACCAAGCCTCGGCGATCACAAGCGTAAGTGCCACCACCTTCACGGTTGGTAGTGCGGGTAGCTTCACGGTGACAACGACTGGCTTTCCGGCACGGACAATCAGCCAGACTGGCGCACTCCCAGGTGGTGTGACGTTTGTTGATAATACCAATGGCACGGCTACCCTGAGTGGCACCCCAGATCCAGGAACTGGTGGCATCTACCCATTCACCATCACGGCAGCAAATGGGGTCGGCACAGATGCCAGCCAGAGCTTTACACTCACGGTCAACCAAGCGCCTGCGATCACAAGTGCAAATGCAACCACGTTTACGGCTGGGAGTGCGGGTAGTTTCACGGTGACAACGACCGGCTTCCCGGCGCGGACAATTACCAAGGTTGGGGCACTCCCGACTGGTGTGACATTTGTTGATAATACGAATGGCACGGCGACCCTGAGTGGCACGCCAGACCCAGGAACTGGTGGCACCTATGTGTTCAGTATCACCGCAGCAAATGGGGTGGGTGCAGATGCCACCCAGAGCTTTACCCTCACGGTGAACCAGGCACCTGCAATCACAAGTGCAAATGCGACCACATTTACCGTTGGTAGTGCGGGTAGTTTCACGGTGACAACAACCGGCTTCCCGGCACGGACAATCAGCAAGGTTGGGGCGCTCCCAAGTGGCGTGACGTTTGTGGACAATACTGATGGCACAGCGACCCTGAGTGGTATACCAGATCCAGGAACCGGTGGCACCTATGTATTCAGCATCACTGCAACTAATGGGGTGGGTGCAGATGCCACTCAAAGCTTTACCCTCACGGTGAACCAGGCTCCAGCAATCACCAGTGGAAATGCCACGACGTTTACGGTTGGCAGCGCGGGTAGTTTCACCGTGACAACAACTGGCTTCCCAGCACGAACAATCAGCCAGAGTGGGGCACTCCCGAGTGGTGTGACGTTTGTGGATAATGGCAATAGTACGGCCACCCTGAGTGGCACGCCAGATCCAGAAACCGGTGGTATCTACACATTCAGTATCACCGCCGCAAATGGGGTTGGTACAGACGCCACCCAGAGCTTTACACTCACGGTGAACCAAGCACCAGCAATTACGAGTGCAAATACGATCACCTTTACGATTGGGAGCGCTAATAGCTTTACGGTGACAACAACCGGCTTCCCAGCGCGAACAATCAGTCACAGTGGGGCGCTCCCGAGTGGTGTGACATTTACAAATAATGGCAATAGCACCGCAACATTGGCAGGAACACCAGGCGCTGGCACAGTTGGCGTCTACCCATTGACATTCAGCGCCACCAATGGAGTTGGGACTGATGCAACTCAGAGCTTCGCGCTCAATGTTGTCTGCCCAACTATTAGCGTTGCCCCAGCGAGCGGCGCAATCCCAGATGGCACCTATGGTGTGCTCTATAACGCGAGCTTTACTGGATCGGGTGGCAATGGGACATACACCTACGACCTCAGCAGTGGCACATTGCCACAAGGCCTCAGCTTTGCAGCGGACGGTACCCTCAATGGTACACCGAATGGTGCGAACGGCACGGGTGCCTTCAGCTTTACGGTTCGTGCCACCGATAGCTTTGGTTGTGTGGGAACAAGCAACTATACATTGGGTGTCAACCCGAACGCGCAGAATGAATCGTTCAGTAGTGGTGTTGGGAATACCCAATATGTTGTAAACACCAGTGCACCTTCAACACCCGCAGTGTTCGTCAATAGCACGAATGGTGTGTTAGGTAACGATACAGGGCCAGGGGCACTGAGTGTTGCTGTGGCAACTAGCCCAACAAATGGCAATGTCGCACTGAATAGCAATGGCACATTCACCTATACGCCAAATGTTAACTTCGCTGGCCCTTCGGATACCTTCACCTATACGCTCACCGATGGCAACAATCGCACCGCCACTGCGACTGTGACGATCAATCTGAGCGACCGCGTATGGTATGTGAATAACAGTGGCGCGAATGGTGATGGCCGCTCGCAGAGCCCGTTTAATGCACTGAATAATGCTCAGAGTCCTTCTTCTGATGGCGACTATATCTTCGTGCATACTGGTAGCGGCACCACGCCGGGCGGTATTACGCTCAAGCCGAATCAGACGCTCTGGGGACAGGGTGCTACGTTTATCCGTAATGGTTTGACGATTACTGCTGGTACCAAGCCAACAGTAGGCGGAACTATCACCCTTGCGAGCAACACAACCGTCAGCTCACTCGACATAAATGTTGCCAGCACAACGATTGGCATGAATGGCTCTGGCGGCCTGACGAATGTGCTGGTTACGAATAATGTCGCCGTGACCAGTGCATCGGGCGCTGCGATTTCACTCAATTCGGTCCAGGGCTCATTCACATTCCGTAGTATCTCATCGAATGGTGCGGCCAACGGCATTAGCCTGACGAACACAACCGGCAGCTTTACCGTCGCCGGGAATGGTGGAGCGTGTACATTTGTAACACCAACATGTACCGGTGGCCGCATTCAGAATACGGCTGGAGGAAATGGCACAACCGCTGGAATCGGTATCTACTTGAACAATGCTCAGGCCGTGTCGCTTACGCTGATGCAACTGAATAACCATGCTAATTATGCGATCTATGGTACAGGCGTCAATGGCTTCACGCTTACGAATAGTGTGGTCAATGGCATTAATGGCCAATATGTGGCGGGCCAAACAAGCGATAATCGCGAGGGTAGCATCGCATTGCGTCAGGTGATTGGGACAATTCAGATCAACAATAATGCTATTCGAGGTGGTGCGGCGGATAACCTCAATATCGTCAATACGAGTGGTACGCTAACAGCCCTTCAAATCCAGAATAACACCATCCAGAATAATGACAGCACGAATGGTGAGGATGGCATCTGGCTTCAGGCTCGCTCGACGGCTGTAATGACATCAGTTTCGATTACCAATAATACGTTCCTGTTCCATCGTGGTGATCATATTGATGCGCGTGCAGAAAACACTGCCAGCATGACTATTACGGTTGACAACAATACCATGACCGGTGATCGCGGTGTAACCTATGGTGGGACAAGTCTGGGCAGTACTATTCTGATCCTGAAGGCTAATTCAGCCACAATGAATTTCGCTGTGACAAACAACACGATCATTGGTGCGGTTGTCACTGCAATTAGCATCTCTCAGATGACAAGCTCCGTCAGCGGAACCACGATGTCTGGCACAGTTGCCAATAACACAATTGGCACTGCAGGAACCGTCGACTCTGGCTCTGCCCAGGGTAGCGGCATTGCGATTGGTGCCAATGGTGCTGGGTCGATCACGGTTGGTGTTACGGGGAATACCATCCGACAGTACAATAATTCTGGTATTGGTGCGATTGTTGGTGATGGCAATATCTCTGCTGCCAACCTGACAATTACCAACAATACAATTGGTACCCCTGGCACCTTTGCTGGAAATGGTATTGCCTTGAATGCTGGGCCGGTCTCCACCGATACATTCACTGTCTGCTTTAACATGAGTGCCAACAACATCCAAGGGGCGGGCAAGAACAGTGGCTTTGGTGGCGATGAAGATTTCCGGCTACGTCACCGCCGAGCAGGCGTAACAATTCGGCTACCTGGATATAGCGGAACACCCTACGATACCGCTGGTGTGGTGAGCTTTGAAAAGGGAGCAAACCCACCCGGTTCCACAACTGGCTCAGCAACAACGATTGGCTCAGGTGGCGGATTTATAGGTGGAGCAGCCTGTACATTGCCACCGGCTGGCTTTGTGCCCAACCAGGTCAACCAGATGGCAATGGAACTGCCCGATGGATTGATCGCCGCTGCACCACATACGAATGGTTGGTATGAACTTGGGAATGGGCCAACAAAAACACCGCATGTGGCAGCTACTGCGGCTGCCCCAGTGACGGCAACAATTGGCACATTACTGGCTGGTAAGCAGGTTGTGGTGATATTCGATGTCGTTATCACTACGCCACTACCAAGCGGTGTTGTCCGCATCAGTAATCAGGCAACCATCAGTGGCAATAACTTTACAAGCATCCTGAGCGATGATCCCGCTGCGCCAGGCGCTTCCGACCCGACGATCACACAAATTGGTAGGTTTAGTGTTTCGTTGCCATTGATACGATCACAATCGTACCCAGACTTGATTGTGGAGCGGATCACCTTTGGAAGTACGATCGAGGTTGTGCTCCGTAACCAGGGCACAGCAGCAACAGCATTACCATTTTGGGTGGATCTGTATGTCAACCCACGTACCGCGCCAACACATGTAAACCAGACATGGCAATCGCTGGCAACATATGGCATGGTTTGGGGTGTGACAGTATCTATTCCCGCGGGTGGGACACTTACACTTCGCCGTGGTGATGCATATTATCGATCCGATCTAAGTTCGCTTCCGGGAACGATCAGCGCTGGTACACCTATCTATGCTCAGGTCGATTCTGCGAGTGCGGGTTCGAGTAATGGTGGCATTGTCGAAACTCACGAGGTGCGAGGCGGGGCCTACAACAATATCCTCGGGCCAGTTTCGGCTACTGGCGGTGCACTGGCGAGTATCCGCACTGGTTCCATAACGCCGGATGCAGGAATGCCACAGCGCTAATCCTTCTGCATGAATATAGCTGTGTGAATGGCAGGTACGGCGTGAGCAATAAACTCGCGCCGTATCTATTCTTATACAGGCTGATCGATAACCGCATCGCGGGTTATAATAGGGCCTTATGTACCTATATGAGGCTGACCGCATGCGAATTCGGGGTGTGTTTATTCCACTCGCCTTCCTGGTATTATCGCTGGCCTTCACATGGCCGCTAGCGGCAGATCTGGGAGGCAGCCTTGGTGGCGGGCTAGATCCACAACTGCAGAGTTGGATTCTGGCATGGGATACACATGCGCTACGTACAAATCCGCTTGGGGTCTGGCAGGCTCCGATCTTCTTTCCCTACCCAGATACGCTTGCCTATACAGATCATCATCTACTGCTATCGCTACTGGTCGCACCGATTATTTGGGCTACCGGTAACCCTGCATTGGCGCATAATCTGCTTGTCATTCTAAGCTATGCGTTGAGCGGATATGCGGTATATTTATTGGCGAAGGAGATGTGGGGCGAGCATACAAGCACAATCGATATTCCAGCTTTTGTCGCTGGTGTAGCCTTCGCATTCAGTTCATTCCGTATGGCGCAATTTGTTCATTTGCAGATGCTGCAAACTGCATGGTTGCCACTTGCGCTGCTCTTTCTGATGCGGACATTGCGCGGTGCGCGCTGGCGTGATGGCTTGCTATGCGGGCTGTTCTTTACGATTCAGTGTGTTACGGCGCTCTATTTTGCCTATTTTGCGGTAATGACGCTGGGGCTGTATATCGGGCTCTGGGTACTCTGGGTGCTCTGGCAGCGCCTTCGCTACGCCCATCCGCTACCCTGGGCTGTATTGCCACGCCTGGCAGCAGGAGCACTTCTTGCAATCGCGATTGTGATCCCGCTGACACTACCATACCTGCGGGTGTATCAGAGTATTGGGGTCGTGCGTAGCCCACGCGAGTTGGAGAACTGGTCGGCACCACTACAATCCTACATCGCAATCGATCCAGGCAACTGGCTCTTTGGTCGAGTTGAGGCATTACAGGCAACAGGTGGTGAGTTCGCCCTTTTCCCAGGGCTTGTAGTTTCGCTACTGGCTCTTATAGGGGTTTTGGGCCGTGGGCGAGGAGACAAGGAGACAGGAGACAAGGAGACAAGGAGACAAGGTGACGCTCCAACGCTCCAACGCTCCATCGTTCCAACGCTCCAACGCTTCAATGCTTCAATGCTTCAATGCTTCTTGCTCTTACTCGCCCTACTGGCTTTTGTGCTCTCGCTTGGCACGGTATTACGTTTGGTGCGCGGCGGTGATGTGTTACCAGTGCCGCTGCCATATTCGCTTCTATATGAGCGGCTACCGGGCTTTGGTGCGTTACGGGTTCCAGCCCGCTGGGGAATGCTGGTGTCGCTAGCGGCCTGCCTGTTGGCAGCGCGTGGGTTACTGGTATTGGGCAGCAAGGCACGCAGACAAGGCGATGATTTGGGAGAAGGGAACAATCAGTCAGGAAAATCAACAGATGTAGCACTCCAATGCTCACCCAAAGGGTACCCGGCTCCAATGCTCCAATGCTCCAATGCTCCACCGCTCCCTCGCTGGGTTCTGGCTATTCAAGCGCTTGCCCTGGTGCTGATTTTGGCTGAGTCGGTGACGACCCTACCACTTACGCGCGCACCAAGCCTGGCCTCTGCTCCGCCAATCTATGCATGGCTTGGCGAACCAGGCCAAGCAGATATTCATACAGTACTGGAATTGCCAGCCGGACGCACTCAGCGCGGGGCAGAGCTTGAAAAGACCATGCTACGCCAGTATTATGGGATACTGCATTGGAAACCGCTTGTAGCAGGCTATAGCGGGCTGATTCCATTTGGCACCACCGATCTTCTTGGGCGTGCCCAGCAGTTGCCAGATGCTAAGGCAATTCAGTTTTTGCAATTAGCTGGTATCGATACGCTTGTCATCCATAACGATGAGTATGACCCAAGCACACTAGCGAAATTGCGTAACGGGCTGGATGTATCGCCACTTATGCGGAAACGAGCTGAGGTGGGTGATGCTTCGATCTACACGATTGCGCCATTTGTGGGGAATGAACTGCCGCGCGGGGCAACCCTTCTGCTGACAAGCGATGAGCGCGCGCCGGGAATAACCGCCTTGGCGCTGGCTCAGGGCTGGGCAAAGAATGGTGTGTGGCTGTATGGTGCCGGGCGTATTCGTTACTATGGGCAAATGGCTGATCCAATGCCAGGGCAGGTATTTGATTATGGGCTACTGGCCGATACAGAAGATCCACATCAGTATGGGTTTGCGTTGGATCGGCAAATCTGGCATGCAGGCGGGCTGGCACTCTATGCACGTGATCCAGCACTGCTGGTGAATCTAGAGCCAGGCATCGTTCCGACAGGGCGTTTCCACCCAGAATACCCAGCCACCCTCGATATAAGATTGAATGCAACTGACGCTCAAATCGGTGGGCAGCTCGTACGTTGGACACAGCCGATTACGAGCGCAGTGGTTGAGCTTGATGTGGCAAGCCTGGTTGAGCAACAATTAGCGACCCCAGCAGGGCCGCTCGCTATCCCACTAGGCTCATCTAGTGTGGCATTTGCGGCGATCCCTGGGCAGCCGATCCAAATCATAGGGCAGGCCGATGCTACCGCAATAGTACGGGTGCGCATTCGGGCTGGAACACCTCAGCAAGCTCTGCTACGTGAGCCGGGGCTGGCATGCGCAGTTGAGTCGCATTTCATGGGTTCGCGGCTGGAGATCAATGTACGGGCGGCAGGCTCTGGATCGCTGTTGATTGAGGCGCGTGGTGCAGCCGCTTCAGATGATCATCCGATTGCGCTGTTCTCCGGTATTCAACCGATTGCACCTGACGGCTACGCTGCATGGTCATTTTCAACTGATTTGCTTATGCCAAATGAGCCATGGCAGCAGCAGAAGAGTGAAGCGCTGGATGGCCGCTATATTGTGTATGTGAAGGATCCAAATCACCCCGGCGCACCAGGCATGCCGATTGCACAATATCGTGTGCGTGGCGGCCAGGTGGTGGATGCACAGCCAGTATCGCTACCTCTGATGGCACTGCCATAGTAGCGCCTTTCTGTTCAGCTAGCAACTATCGCCTTACTGCTCCATTATCAAGAATAGTCCAATTGTGAGGCAGATTGGATTGCCTGGATTGTGACATACTACAACATCGGGTATCATAGCGAGCGCTATGCGCATGCGATTACAGCGTCAACTGAAGATTTGGGAGCAGAGCTTTGGCGACCCAATGACGTTGTTTAGGGTGTATCAATTGAACATCAGCCATATTCACCAGGGCAGGTGTTGGTTGTTTGGAAACGAGTGAAATCGTGACGATCCTCTATTTTATTCCACGGTATGATCCAACACTCATGGGCAATCGTATTCACAGTGAAGTGATTGAGTGCTGGCGCGCACGTGGTGTTGATGCAGAAGTTGCCACATTAAGTGCTGGAATTGATCGAATCCAGAGCGAGACCCACGATGGTATTCTTGTTCATCGGTTACCTGCGAGTGGCGGGTTGCCTATGAAGGCCGCAAACCAGATACTCGATACATTGCTGCACTATCCGTACCTAGCGGGCGCAATCGTACATTTTCGCCGCCTGATAACGCAGCATCACTATGATTTGGTTCATATTGAAACTGCCTTCCCGCTTGGTTTTGTTGCTGCAATGGCACCCGGCCACCCGCCATTGGCTGTTACCCTGCCAGGCGCAGATATTATGGCTGAGCCGGAATTTGATTATGGGTATGGGCGATTTCGCGCGGTGCGTGCGTTGCTCAAGCTTGTCTTTCGTCGTGCAGTTGTACTACGCGCCGACTCACCGCAGATCAAGACACTCGCGATCCACATGGGCGCTCCTGCAACACGAATTGCGGCCATCCCGTACAATATTACGGTCGATAGCTACCCTCCACTAGGTACGGATCTACAGATGCTCCGTTCAGCGGCGCGCGCATGGGTGGTTCGGCAACATGGGCTCGATTCGCAGCGGCCAATCATTGTCAGCCTGAATCGTCTGCATCCATTCAAGGGAATTGTCTATCTGGTTGAGGCCATCCCAGAACTGCGGCGTGCTGGGATCAACCCGCAAGTGCTGATCATTGGGCCGAGCCGCTCAACGCCGCGCTATGGCGATTATGGTGCCTATCTGGTTCGTCGTGCCGAAGAACTTGGGGTGTCCGACGCAGTTATCATGGTGGGTGGCGTGCCGCATGAGCGTACACTCGAATATATGGCCGCTGCCGATGCTGCGGTTGTGCCATCGGTAGCTGAATCATTTAGCCGTGTGGTCGTTGAGGCTGCGGCTGCTGGAACACCCTCCGTCGTCACACGCACAACTGGCGTTAGCGATTATGTTGCTGAGTTTGGTTGTGGCCTGGTGTGTGAGCCACGTAGTGGTGAGTCGCTTGGCCGTGCACTGGTACAACTATTAAGTGATCGCGGGTTGTGGCAGGCATTTGCAGCACGCTGCGCACCAATGGCCGAACGCTTTCGATCACATGTTATTGCCGATGAGTTGCTGGAACTGTATGCAAGCAATGGAGCCGGACGCCAGACCCTAAAGGGTACCCCGGCGAAGCAATGAAGCAATGAAGCAATGCAGCAATGAAGCAAAAGGTTTGAGTTTGTTGTGCTCTCTCTTGCTCCAATGCTACACCCAGAGGGTACCCGGCTCCAATGCTTCGATGCTTCACCGCTCTCGTAGTTCGACTTTCAATTGAGAAAACATTATGCCCCTCTGTTATGTTGCCTATCCAAATAGCCTCCAATTACGTTCTGCCAATGCGGTGCAGACCCATGCGACGCTGCGGGAGCTTATGCGGCTTGCGCCGGATACGCTTGCCCTGATCGCACGCATTGAGCCTGGCCCAAGCGCCTTCGAGGAGCTAGGGGTGACACATCTACCGCGTATCCCGATTGGCCGCCTCTCACGGCTGTATCGCACAACATTACTCTACTATGCCGAGCGGAGTGCATATGCCTGGATGGTGGCAGCCTATCTGAAGCGGCTTCAGCTACAGGGAAAACACTATGAAGTGGTGTATGTCCGTGAGGTTATTACTGCGTTCTGGCTGAGTTTGCTCTTACCAAAACTCACTGGCGCACGTGTGATCTATGAAGTGCATGATCTTGAAGCACATAACCCATCACGCGCCAAAGAATCGTGGGCACAGCCACTGCTGGGGTTGATCGACCGGATCGCCCTAACCCGCCCAGCCGCACTCACTTCACTTACGGCTGCCTTTCGCGACATGCTGGCACAAACTGGGCTACGCGACCCGCGTGAGGTGGTGATCTTGCCAGATGCCTATGATGCCGCGCGCTATTTCCCACGTGATCAGGCCGCTGCTCGCCGTGAGCTAGGCTTACCACAGGATGTGCCGCTCGTTGTCTATGCTGGGCTGACATTTGCGTATCGCGGGGTTGATATGCTGATTGAGGCAGTCGCCCAGGCACGTGATGATGAGCCAAGTTTGCGCGTCGTTTTAGTAGGTGGGCGGCCACAAGAATTGATTGAGCTGCAGGAGCTGGCCCGCAAAATTGGCTTGGGTGGCCATGCAATCTTCGCCGGGCCGCAACGTGCCGAACAGGTGGCGCTCTATCTTGCGGCAGGTGATATTCTGGCTGTACCAGATACTGTGACGGATATTACTGCCTCACCACTCAAACTATTCGAATATATGGCTACCGCCAAGGCCGTGATCTGCCCAGATTTGCCTGCGCTGCATGAGATCACTGGTGGCGATGGTGCATTACACTTTGCGCGACGCGACCGTGAGGCTATGACACAGGCGATTCTCGATCTGACTCGCGACCCCGAACGACGGGCTACCCTTGGGGCGCGGGCAGCCGAGCGTGTTGCCCTGCATACCTATGCGCGCAGGGCAGAACGATTGCTAGAGGTATGCGAGGAGGCAAAGATTGAACGCTACGGAACCAAGGGCTAACAGCTTATAGCTTCATTTGGAGAATACCCAGATTGAATACTCCATCAATCACAGGCTTATAGAGGCATGATGAATATCCCCCCTCAAATCCAATCGCTCGTTGCCGATTTTGCGGCCAATTTGCCGCCAGAGGCCAAGCGTGATTATTTCCGGCTCCATCGCTATCGGTTCGAGGCATTACTCGCTGCGGTTCCACCAGGGGTAGGAGCGCGGCGTGCGCTGGAAATTGGTGTAAACCCAGGGCTTTGTACCGAGTTGTTGGTGCAATCTGGCTATACGGTGAGTGGTACAGATTTATTTCCCGAACACCGAGCAGAGCTTTGGCAGCGGCTTGGGGTGGAGGTTCGGCGTTGGAATATTGATCACGAGCCATGCCCGTACGCGGAACAATCCTTCGATCTGATCTTCTTTTCGGAAGTGATTGAGCATCTGGCGAATCCACCAATTGAGGCATTGGCAGATATTGGAGCACGCTTGGTGCCTGGTGGCTACCTTGTGATCACAACACCCAATCAGTTCTACCTCAAGAGTCGCCTGCGGATGCTCGCTGATGTTGTGTTGGCACGGCCATTCGATCACGATCAGGAGTTTCGGCGCTGGGCTGGCCTGAAATCGGAGGCTCGCTACTACACACATAGCCGACTCTTTACCATGCCCCAGTTGCGCTGGATGGTTGAACAGGCTGGCTTACGGGTTGCGAGTAGCGCTTTCTGTGACCCATGGGAGCGGGTTGGGCTTGAGCCAGAGCGGATTGTACGCCACCCATTACGCTGGGGTGCTAAAGCCGTGATCTCAGCTGCAACGCGTACCCTGCCTCAATTGCGATCAATGCTCTTATTAGTGGCACAACGTCCACCCGCATCATAAGCAGTTATTGTATGCAACATGAATCGACCAAACCACAGTATGGTTTAGCATTCCTGGGCTATTTACTACTCACATTGCTCATGTATTTTCCAGTTCTTGCGCATTTAGGCAATGCTCTGCCTGGCGGGTCGGTTGCGCGCAATGATGGCTGGCAAAATGTCTGGAACCTCTGGTGGGTGCAGCGTGCAATCGCAACGCGACAGGATATTTTCACTACCAACCTGTTGTATTACCCAATCGGGGTAGATCTACACCTACAGACGTTGAATGCATCGAATGGGGTTCTGTTCGCAGCGCTTACCGCCCTGTTTGGCCCCATTGCAAGCTACAATCTAGCAGTAATCCTGGCATTTGCGCTGGCAGGGCTTGGCGCGTATGCATTCGGTTTGCGTATCAGTAATCATCGTATTGGTGCCCTGATTGGCGGGCTGATCTTCACATTTTCGCCATTTCATCTAACGAAGCTTTGGGATGGCCAATTGGAGCTGATTGCGCTGCAGTGGCTGCCCTTCTATGCGCTTTTTTTACTGCGTGCGGTAGAGGATCGTCGCTGGTATGATTGGCTGCTCGCGGGTGTATTCCTAGCGCTGATCGGCTATACCAGTTGGTATTATTTTCTGTTTGTTGCGTTCTATAGCGCATTGTTTGCCATACTTTGGTTCGCATTCCCGCCTGCCGGGCAGCCGCGCCTTCCCATGCTGGCTAGTTTAGTGGGAGTTAGCTTTGTTGGCATGCTGCTGCTATTACCTGCGCTCCTACCCGCTTTTGGGGCTGCCAGTACAATCATGCCACCATTAGTGTTTGATCTAGCGAATCCACTTGATCTGCGCACGATTCACTCGGCGGATTTGATCGATTTCTGGCTGCCAAGCGAGCTTCACCCACTCTGGGGCGCGGCTGTCATGCGGATCACCACACAGATACACCCAATTATTAGCGCACGCAATGTGGCACTAGGCTATGTTGCGCTAGTGCTAGCACTGGCTGCGGCGCTACTTGCGCGTAGGCAAGCCTGGCGCTGGTGGGTGCTGATGCTTGGAGCGCTCCTTATGTCGCTTGGCCCAGTGCTCTCAATTGGTGGAGTGCAAACTGGTGTTCTGCTGCCCTATGCCATGCTGCTGAATATTCCTGAGGTGGGCCGTGCTAATCGGCCAAGCCATTTTGTGGTGATTGCAACGCTTATGCTTGTGCCACTTGTGGCAATTGGGGTAAGCAAGCTCGTAACACGGATCGCACAAGTGCGTCGGCAACGCATGCTGATAACAGTCCTTGTGGTGCTGATTGCCGCTGAGTTATGGCCACCTATATTCCCATTGCTCACAATGAGTGCGCACCCATACTACGCGACCCTTGCGGCAGAATCTGGCCCGCTGATGATCCTTCCGCCGCAGATCGAAGTGAGCGACCCGCTGCAGGCACAGATGCTCCATGGCCGCCCAATGATGGGTGGCTTTGTCTCACGGACTCCGCCCTATGCATTTGCATCACAAGTGAATGGCATTCGCCAGCTCTGGACAATGCAACCCGATACAGAAGCGAGTTTTGGACAACCACCTGGGGGTGCGCTTGCTGGGTTGAATGCCTACAAGATCCATCGCTTAGTGATCGAATGGGATCGGCTGGATGCCGAGCAGCGGACACAGCTCGAAGCCGCTCTGGCCCAAACATTACCGGGTGTATCGCCAGATTATAGTGATGGTCGATTAAGCTCCTACCGCATTCCAGAGGCACCTACCGGGCCGCTTATCTATCTTGATAGTGGCTGGTATCCCGAGGAACGTAACGCGACTGAGCGCTGGCACTGGATGACTGAACAGGGCGATATCAAGATCTTCAACCCCTTCGATCATCCAACCGCCGTTCGGATTCGGCTGACTGCCAAACTCTTCCGCGAGGATCAGACAGTCGATCTAGCGTTTGGTGAGCACATGGCTGGCCAGTGGGTCGTTGGGCGCGCTGGTAGCACACTTAACCTCTATCTGATTGCCCCGCCCGGCGAGACAGCACTACGGCTGCGGGCACCGGCTATCGCTGAGCAGGGTAGCTCGCAACGTACACTAAGTATTATGTTGACCTCTGCGGAGCTGCGTTAGGCACCCTCATTGCACCGCGCAGCGCCGTCGGGTATAATCCCGCCCGTGGCAAATCCTCACCTTATTCTGAACGTACCGATAGCGAAGCAGCCGCTCCGCACATTTGCGGTGCCAATCCTCATTCTGCTGACAATGCTTGGATTGTTGGTGGGTGCGGTGGTTGGCCGCCCTAGCTTCTATGTGCGTGCCGATAATCCAGCTGCCGATCGAGCGCTCGGAAATTTCTTTGTGGTTGAATACAGCAAAACCGATAGTTTTCGCTGGGCTGCGCCGCAGGCGAGCCTGTTTCTATATGGATTTCAGGGTGAACCGGCTATGCTGCGCCTACGCCTTGCCGCCCCACGCCCAAGCGATTCCCCACCAGCGCTCCTTAACCTACGGATCGACAAGCAATATGCTGCAAGTATTGGTGTGACAACCGGTTGGCGGCGTTATGACATCGTCCTGCCTACCGATCAGATCCATGAGACGATTGTGATGCTTGACAGCAAGGCCTATGCAGCGCCCGGCGATATACGCGAATTGAGCATGATGCTCAGCAGCCTTGGCAGCTTCCCAATGCGTATAAGCACTATACCAGTGCTGCCAATACGTGGTATCTTTCTCCTTACCCTTCCATTTATGAGCTGGTTATTGTTGAAGCGGCTGAAGGCCGCCGAGCTCTTGGCCTTCGTGGTAGGGGTATTGGTAGCGCTAGGAACCGGGTGGGCCGCTGCACATCCAACCGAGGCGGGCTACTGGCTCCCAACGCTTGGTTGGCCATTGTGGCCGTTTCTCCCACTTGCGATCTTGTTGTTTTGGCCACAGATCGAACATGCGCGTGCCATGCTGAAGAGCTGGGTGATAGCCCACCCTGGTATTGGTTGGAGTGGGCTTGTGTTGGCGTTGGCCGGGTTGGTTGGCTTGCGTCTTGGGCTTCCAACGCTATTCGGGTTAGCGTTGTTAGTGATAGGTAGTTGGTTGGCGGCAGTTGTATTAATACAGCAGCCTACACTCGATTCAGTTCTCGCCTCATCATTGCACCCACGAGCGATACGTTATGGGCTTATTCTTATTACCGCAGTTGCCATCTTCCTGCGGCTGATAAACCTTGATGGGCAACCAGCTGGCCTCTGGCGTGATGAATCGCGCCATGCACTCCAGGCATTGGCAATCTGGGAGGATCCAACCTATCGACCGGTGTATGTTGTTGAGGGTGCCGATCTGCCAGCGCTTCTCTTCTACCTCATGGCGCCTGTGATGGGTTTGTTTGGGCCACATGCCTGGAGTGCGCGGCTGATGAGTGCGCTTGCAGGTGCGTTTACACCATTGGCACTCTTCTGGGCTACCAGGCCCATGATCGGGCGTAGAGCAGCTCTAGCGGCAGCTGTACTGCTTGCCGTTTCCTCCTGGAGCCTAAGCATGAGCCGTTGGGCATTTCCAGCGACGCTTGATCATCTGCTTGTACTGATGGCAGTTGGCTGTTTATGGCGTGGGCTAGGCATTGTCGTCGAACAAGCGCCTACCGAAGCCGCATCGATGAGCATGCCAGTGCCACATATGATAGAGCGACATAAGCGTTTCTATGGCTTGTTCTTGCTTGGTTTAGCAGCAGCACTAGGTGGGTTGGCAACCTACGCATACCATACAGGGCGTATGGCTCCATTTGCGCTTGCGTTGGTTACGATTATCTATCTTGGGCGACGAACTGCAGCTTGGCGTCGGGCGTTGCCTGGGTTGATTCTTGCAGTATTGGTCGGGTTGCTTATTATGGCACCACTCTTGATCTATGTTGCGAATGATTTTGAGGGTTATAACCGGCGTGTTGGCACGGTCACCGTTTTCGATAGTATCGAACCCAGCCTACGTAGGCCACTTGATCAGCTATTGCAAAATGTGGAACGATATACCCTGATGTGGCATGTGCGCGGTGAAGCGAATGGCCGCCATCACATGCCTTTTGCGCCCATGCTTGATCCGATCGCTGGCCTTCTATTAGTGATTGGCCTTATGGTGGTAGCTCCGCTTGTATTCCGCTCCCGAGCTTTGCTTGCGCTTCTTTGTCTATGGCTGATCTACTTTATTCCAGGTCTATTTAGTGGTGGTGCACCCCATGCCATGCGTTCGCTTGGGACACTCGCGCCCGCATGTGGTTTAGCTGGCCTGGCGCTTGCTGCGATCACCGAACCACACTGTAAGTACCGGCGCTGGATCTATACATTGCCACTGGTTTGTGCACTAGCATTCAATACATGGCTCTATTTTGGGGTTATGTCGCTTGAGCCGCGTGTTTATACGAGCTTTGATCTAGTTGAAACCGCTGCTGGGCGGATCACGCAACAGGCCGCTATTCACGGTTTCGCTGTGTATGTGCCCGCCAAGTGGCTCCATACTGATACCATATTATTTCTTACACATGCAGCACCAGCACACAGTATCCCAAATGGCCCGATTCCTCCTGGCCCGGCACTAGTATTGCTGCCAGCAAACGCCTCCGCCGACCAGCAGGCTGCTGTTATGGCATTGCTAGGGCCAGAGGCGGCGATTCTGCGCGATCTGCCAACCTTCTCTGGTACGAATAAACCAATCCTGATAGGCTTCGGGCGCGGTGCAGCAGCTTCGCTTGTATTGCACAATGCTCAACCCTAACCTCTTGACTTTTGTTGGTTCGCTGCATATAATATACCCATACCCCGATGGGGTATCCTATCATCTGGCAGTGAATGCCAGGTGGGCATAACCATTAAGGAGATACAGCTATGGCTGGCAAGACAGTTGCAGTAAGTGATGCCGAGTTTGAGTCGGCAGTTCTCAAATCGGATCTTCCAGTTGTTGTGGATTTTTGGGCACCATGGTGTGGCCCTTGTCGTGCGGTTGCCCCAATTCTTGAGGAGCTCTCGGCCGAGTACGATGGTAAGCTCACGATTGCCAAAGTGAATACTGACGAAGATCAGGTTTGGATGAGCAAGTTTGGTATCACAGGCATTCCAACCATGATCATGTTTAAGGGTGGCAAGGAAGTTGGCCGCGTCGTTGGTGCTCGTCCGAAGGGCGATCTGAAGAAGCAATTCGACGCAGTTCTTTGATAGAGCTTGGCGGAATAATGAGCGACGAGACACCTGGAAGAACTCTGAGCACCGTTGCTCGTGGCGAAGTCACCGCACGTTTACGCCGTATTGGCGGCCAAGTGCGGGGAGTTGAGCGTATGGTTGAGGAAAATCGTGATTGCAGTGATGTGGTGACACAACTTGCCGCAATCAAAGCTGCTGTCGCGAGCCTCAATACATATGTTGCCGAAACATATACGCGCGAATGTCTATGCGGCGCAGAGCAAGTTGGCACCGCTGAGGTATCGCGTTTGCTAGATGTGCTGAAAACAGCACGTTAGTTGGAGAGCTATACAGCTAAGTGGCAGTTGGGATTTGGGGCTTTTGTGGCCCTGAGATTGCACCCAAATATACACTTACGGGATTGCCTCCTGAACATCTCCAGCCCAGTATTGCTCGGGGTATCATATATAAGTACCATTGAAACCGGTACTCATATGTGATACCCCGATCTGCTGTTTTGGCTGATCATATAGGTAACTTATTGGTAGTATCTTCTCCGGTATCAAGATCATCTACGCTCGGCTATTAGATGCCATCGCTCCTGCACTGCTATCACGAGGAGTCACACTATGTTTAGTAGTCTGCGCGTTCGTCTACTTGGGCTTGTTTTTGCCGGAGTGGCAGCTCTTACACTTGCTGGTGGTCTTGTGCGGCAGTGGTCTTTTGAGCAGATACGTACTAACACAGTTGTCCAGAGTTCGAATGCGCTGCAGGATAAAAGCACCGTCAATCTAGAGCGATTGGCTGTTGAACGTGCAACCGCAGTTGATCAGATCCTTGGATCTGCCGAGCAGATCGCCATTGCTACGAGTTACTATCTCGCCAATGCACCCCTGCGCGAGACCGAGGCACCCTTGCCGACCATGCAGGAGACATCATTTGGCCGCCGTTATCACCAGACGACTGGCGCCACAACAGTGATAGTGCCACCAAACGCGGGGCCTGATGCACTGGATGGTGTGCAGACAAGTGAGCGGCTGAACTCGCTCTTACCAGGCCTGATGTATCAACTGCCCGTCATTTGGCGAATTTCCTACATGGCACCTGGTGGTGTATTGCGCACGCATCCCTCTTTGAACCCAGCCTTGTTGAATGAGGCATGGAGTGTCGAGAGTAACCCAATCTATATCCAGAGCCGTGAAAATGTGTTGCAACGGGTTGAATGGATAGAGACCCATCCATCGCTTGATGGGCAGCGCCAAGTCATCTCGGCGATCGTACCGGTCACCCGCTTCGGAATATTTCGCGGTGGGGTCGAAGTCGAAGTAAGCCTGAATGAATTGAATGCCTTCCTGCAAAATATTGTGGTTGAGCGTAGTGGATTCTCATTCGTTGTGGATGCCAAAGGGCAGTTGATTGTCGCGCCGGTTGCTGGCCAGCAGTTGCTGATTGGTCGCCCACTCGCCGCAAATGAGGCAGGGTCGGTTATGCTCCCCAATAATGGGCCGATCTACCAGATGCTCTTTAATCGTGCTGGTCGTACTGAGGTTGGCAGTGGTATTGTCACAATAGACGCCAAAGAATATCTGCTGGTCTATGCACCAATCGCCAGGCTTGGCTGGAGCTCGGCTATCCTTGTGCCGCTTAATGAGATTACTGCTGAGAGCAACAACATTGCAATTGAGATCAACAAAACGATTGACCGAACCCGCCTCCTTGATATTCTGATCTCGCTTGGGCTTGGCCTGCTGTTGATGCTGACCATGGCATATGCCCTTACAACACAACTCACTACCCCTCTACAACGGCTTATAAAGGCTACGAATGATGTTGCTAGTGGCAATCTACACCCGATCCCAATCACAAGAAACGATGAACTTGGCCATCTGACTGAGTCGTTTAATGCGATGACAGTCGCGGTCGAACATTCACGGGTTGCATTGGTAGATGCGAACCAGGGCCTTGAGCAAACAGTGGCTGTTCGTACCGCTGAACTGGCTGGTGCTGTCCAGAATCTCGAAGAATCGCTAAAGACCCAGAAGTCTCTGCTACAAACGCTACATGATAGCTCTACTCCAGTTATTCCAGTCATCAAAGGGGTCTTGGCCATGCCGCTAATCGGGCAGATCGATGATCAACGTGCTCAGAATGCGCTTGAAACGCTGCTGGATCGGATCATTCGCGAACATGCGCGAGTTGTCTTGTTGGATATTACTGGCGTACCCATGATCGACACTGCTGTAGCGCAAGCGCTGTTACGCACGGTGGAGGCGAGCCAACTCTTAGGAGCACGCGTTGTGCTGGTAGGAGTCTCACCTGAGGTTGCCCAAACGATCGTGGCACTTGGTATTGATATGCGGAAGTTCAGTACAGCGGCGGATATGCGCACTGCAATTGAGCATCTGTTGAGTCAATCGGCTGGTGGAATCCATTAATCTTGTGTACCATCAACCTTCATTCCAAGCAAACCCATCCGCGAGAATCCGATCAGTTAATCCAGGAAACAGCAGCCCAGCCCATACTGTCAGCAGATCGCGCAACGAGGCGTAAGCTACGCGTGGCTCACGTTGGGCAGCATGCAAGATTGATTGCGCTACTTGTTCTGGAGCTAGGCCACGCACACCTGCGCGCCGCACCTCGTGGCCTTGGCCCAGCCGCCGCTGACTGAACCCCGTGCTGGTTGTACCTGGCCGAATGAGCGTGACTGCAACGCCACTACCACGCAATTCTACCCGTAGCGATTCTGTGAGCCGATCCAAGGCTGCTTTGGTTGCGGCATACCCGCCTAAGTAGGGTAGAGCTCGTAGCCCGACAACCGAAGACACAAAGATAAGCTGGCCGCGTGTTTGGGTGTGCATGTGTGGTAACACTGTTTGGGTTAACATAAGTGGCCCAAGTACATTGATCGCCATGGTGCGCATCAAATCCTCGGGGCGCATTTCCGCAATCGGCGCGGCTAGCCCGATCCCAGCATTATTGATCAGAATATCAATACGTCCATAGGCGCGGATTGTCTGTGCAACTAATGATTGGGCCGCAAGCGGATCGGAAACATCGGTAGGGATCCGCATATGCCCGCCAGGAATATCGCGCGTTGCCGCTTCCAGACGCTCTGGATCGCGCGCGGCAAGCACCAAGCGTGCGCCATTAGCGGCAAATACCCGCGCGGTCGCTAGGCCTATCCCCGCTGATGCGCCAGTGATTATTACAACTTTTCCCGCAGGATGCATGCATAGCTCCAGTTAGATAGACACGGAGACAAAGAAGCGCAAAACGCATAGCGCACAACGCACAACCAACCTTTTGCGCTTTCTGCTTCACCCAAAGAGTACCTGGCTTCAATGTTTCAATGTTTGATTACTGTGCACTCGTGCGCTCCTGCGCTCCTGCGCTGTCTGCTCACTCCACAATTGCCACGATTGTCTCGATCTCAACCGGAATATTCCAGGGCAATTCGGCCATTCCGACTGCTGAACGTGCGTGTAACCCGCGCTCTTCGCCATATAAATCCAAAATAAGATCACTAAATCCATTTAATACTAAGGGTTGTTGGCTAAAACCAGGTGCACTATTGATGAACCCAATCGTTTTGATAAAGGAGGCGACCCGATCCAAATCGCCAAGCTCGGCACGCATCACCGCAAGGAGGTTAAGGCAGGTGAGCTTGGCAGCCTCATAGCCCTGTTCGATTGTGATTTCCAGCCCTAGCTTCCCCTGGTAGGCGGGTTTGCCTGCCAGCATTCGCCCGTTCCCCGAGAGATAGAATAGGTTGCCATATCTGCGCGCGCCTCGCATTGTGATCCGCCCGCCAGGTGGTGGCGCAAGTTCGGGCAATTCAAGCCCAAGCGCCGCTAATCTTGCCTCAATCATGGCCATACATAACCTCTATTTCACGGCTCTGCGTTTTGCGCTCCAATGCTCCAATGCTCTCCCCTCAGTATACACCCAGGTCTGTTCTGGGTGTCGTGGTAGAATTGGCATATCCTGTCGATCAAAGGAGCATCCTATGCCTGCCCATCCACCTGTGTCGCTGGCTGAGCTTCGTTCACGTGAGTTTCCAATCGTTCATGAATACACCTATCTGAATACCGCAACTCAGGGTATTCTGCCAAATGTAACTCGTCACGCGTTAGAGCAGGCGGTTGCGCGTGCACAATTCCCTGGTTTGAAACAGGCTCCTAGCCAGGCATCGCTGGCCGAACTGGCTCGAACACAACTTTCCAGGATACTTGGAGCGCAGGCACAAGATATAGTTTTTACGGGTAATACGACGCATGGACTCAATATTTGTGCACATGGGATCGATTGGCATGCGGGGGATAATGTCGTTTTGCCCGATCACGAGTTTCCCTCACTAATGTACACTTGGCTCAATCTTCGCGCAATTGGGGTTGAGGTGCGTGTTGTGCCCTGGAGTGGCGATGGCCCGAGTGTCGATGAACTAATGGCAGCGGTCGATTCACACACACGGGTTGTTTCGTGCAGCGCAGTTGCCTGGGATACTGGCTACCGTATGGATCTAGAGGTGCTTGGCAAACGCTGTGCCAGTGCTGGCTGTTTATTGGTTGTGGATGCTATTCAGGCCGTCGGATCACTCGATTTAGATACAAGCGCGCTACGGATTTCGGCACTTTCCTGCCATGGCTATAAATGGCTGCTTTCCGATTTTGGCATTGGTGCATTATATGTCGCACCTGCGGCGATCGAGCAGATTCGGCCAGTTTTTGTTGGTGAGCAATCAATCGATGCGGTAGCGAGTTCCCACAACCGCCCGCAGACCCCGCTTGCCTGGCAAACCGGTGCGCAGCGTTATGCTGCTGGTGGCAGCAACACATTTGGCTTGGTTGCTCTTGCTACATCACTGGGCTTGATTGAGCAGATTGGGGTTTCTACTATTGAGGCGCATAATCGGGGTTTGGCTGAATTGCTTGTGCAGGGGTTGTGCCATGTGCCAGGAGCACGCCTCGTAAGCCCAGCCGATCCAGCACGGCGCTCGACGTTGATTACCTTCACATTGGGTGAAAGCGTGCGTGATGCGGCCTTAGTTGCGCAACTTGGCGAGCAAGGTGTGATTGTGGCACACCGGCGGCGTGGCATACGGGTATCACCCCATTGGTACAATACCGCTGAAGAGATCGAACATCTGTTAGAGGTGTTGATAGAGCTGGTGTAGTTCTTACGCGTGCTGCTGTACTGCGGTTATACAATCTCCTTAAATACAACATTATAGCCCTTGACAGCACTTGCTACGCGGGGTACCATGATACTAATTGATAAGAACAACGTTGAAGGTGACGAGCGGCGTAACATTGGATCAACCAGCGAGTCGGGGAGAGTGTGAGCCCGGCCAGAAGATGTGCTCCGCAGCCCCACCCGAGTTGCAGCCGAAATGAAGCTCTTCTATTCGCAGTGATGCTTCGCTAAGGCTTGCCGGTTGAGTCCCCCGTGATCGGGACGCGCCCTCTCCGAGGTATTCGGCGGTGGCGGCAGAGTGGGGGCTTCTCGCCCCAAACAAGGTGGTACCGCGGTTTCATCCGTCCTTGAGCAATTGCTCAATGGCGGATTTTTATTGCCCAAAGGAGGGAATCATGCAATCACATGAATTGCGGCAGCGTTATCTCAGGTTTTTTCAGGAGCGCAACCATGCAGCTATTGCTGTAGCCCCGCTCGTGCCAGAACACGACAGCAGCGTACTATTTACCACTGCTGGCATGCATCCGCTCGTGCCATGCTTCCGTGGTGTGCCACACCTCGCTGGGCGGCGGCTTGTCGATATCCAGCCCTGCCTACGCACAAATGATATTCTTGAAGTTGGCGATGCACAACACCTGACCTTCTTCGAAATGTGCGGTAACTGGTCGCTTGGCGATTACTGGAAAGAACAGTCTATCCAATGGAGCTATGCATTTCTAACTGAGGAATTGGGAATCGACCCGCAACGGCTATTGGTGACATGTTTTGCAGGCGATCAACATGCGCCGCGCGATGAAGAGGCAGCCACAGTATGGCGTGCGCTTGGCATCCAGCGTATTGTGTTTCTGCCCCGTGAAGATAATTGGTGGGGGCCAGTTGGTACAAACGGGCCATGTGGGCCAGATACCGAGATCTTCTATGATCGTGAGCCAAATGGCACAGCCGACCAGACACCAGCGACCCATCCACAACGCTTTTGCGAGATCTGGAATAATGTCTTTATGCAGTACGATCAACAGGAGGATGGAACCTATCTGCCATTGGTGCAGCAAAGCGTCGATACAGGCCTCGGCCTAGAGCGTGTTGTAGCATTATTGCAAGGGGTTGAAACACCCTATGAAACCGATCTATTTCTGCCGCTCATTGCGGCGATTCGATCTATTGCCACACAGAGTAACTCATTTGCCGAACGTGTAGTTGCCGATCATGTGCGTGCAGCGACATTCATTTTGGCCGAGGGTGTACGGCCGGGAAATGTAGCACAGGGCTATGTTGTGCGGCGCTTGATCCGACGAGCCGTACGCTATGGCCGTGAGCTTGGTATGCAGGGCGCGTTCCTGGCGAAGCTTTCTGCCGTTGTGATTGAGCAAATGGGTGCAATATACCCGCATCTGGTGAGCATGCAACAACGCATTGCAATGGTATTAGAGGACGAAGAGTTACGCTTTCAGCGTACAATTGCCCGTGGCGAGAAATTCTTCCACCAAACAGCCGATCGCACCCTGGCGCACGCTGAATCAATACTCGCCGGTTCAGAAGCATTTCATTTGTATGAGACCTATGGGTTTCCGCTCGAATTGACAGAAGAATATGCCGAACAGCGCGGCCTGGTTGTTGATCGTATTGGATTCCAAAATGCATTCGAAGCGCACCAGCTACGTTCGCGTGAAGGGGCCAAGCAGCGTTTTGCAAATTGATAGTAGAGGCTAAAAGGGATGCCTGTCTGCTAGCGTCGTTGAATTTCAGCCGCGTGAATGAAGACTGCGTGTATGCCTAGGCGCGTGGTATAATACTCTAAGTATATAGACACTCCAGAGGGCACAGAGGCACAGAGGCGAATCGCTTTCCCTAACTGTGTTTCTGTGTCCTCTGTAGTGAAATCAAAACACAAGCTCACATAAGAAATTGTATAGGTAGTAGGTGGCATGGCAAAGGCGCGAACAATCTATATCTGCCAGCAGTGTAGCGCCCAACAATCCCGTTGGATGGGCAAATGCCCTGATTGTGGTGCATGGGATAGTTTTGTTGAGCAGGTGGAGCGTAAAGAGAGTGGTGGTAAAACCACGCGTGCTATGACGTTTGGCGATAGTGGGCGGCCAATGCCATTACGTCAAATTGCGACAGATGGCTTTGCACGACTCCCTGTGCTATTCGATGAATTTGCTCGTGTGTTGGGTGGTGGGCTTGTGCCTGGCAGCATGGTGCTCCTGGGAGGCGATCCAGGGATCGGGAAAAGCAGCCTACTCACACAAATAGCAGCTCAGTTCGCCGATCAGGTTGGCCCAGCATTGTATGTTTCGGCAGAGGAATCGGCACAGCAGATCAAGTTGCGAACAAGCCGCATGGGCCTTAACCCTGAGCGTCTGTTGGTCTATTCCGAAACAAGCCTGGATGCCATTCTGGAGCAAATTCGTAGTATTCGCCCGAGCCTGGTTATTGTCGACTCGATCCAAACGGTGTATCTTGAAGATATCACCTCGGCGGCTGGAAGTGTCAGTCAGGTGCGTGAAGGGGCGTTGCGCCTATTACGAACCGCTAAAGAGACCGGCATTCCAATATTTCTTGTGGGCCATGTAACCAAAGAAGGCGCAATTGCCGGGCCGCGAGTACTGGAACATATTGTTGATGCGGTGCTCTACCTGGAGGGTGAACGCTTCCATCAGTATCGATTATTGCGGGGCGTAAAGAATCGCTTTGGCTCAACCGATGAAGTTGGCGTATTCGAAATGACACAGGATGGCCTGCGCGAAATTACAAATCCATCACAGATGTTTCTTGCCGAACGGAGCGCCGGTACGCCAGGATCGGCAGTTGCTGTGACGATGGAAGGCACGCGACCAATCTTAGTCGAGGTTCAGGCGCTCACCGCAACAACTGCAAGTGCTCAACCAAGGCGCACCGCAAATGGCTTCGATATGAACCGCATGCTCATGCTGCTGGCAGTCCTGGGCAAGCGCGTTGGTCTGCCCCTGTTCAATCAGGATGTCTACGTCAATATTGTGGGTGGGTTAAAGATCAATGAGCCCGCTGTCGATCTGGCGGTTGCCATTGCAATCGCATCATCATTTCGTAACGCTAAAGTGCGCCCCGAACTTGCACTGGTTGGTGAGATTGGTCTCTCTGGCGAATTGAGGAGCACAAGCCAATTAGAGCGCCGTTTAGGCGAAGCTGCAAAACTTGGCTTCACCCGTGCAATCTGCCCAACGAGTATGGCATCGCTTAAGGTGGATGGCCTAGAGACGATTATGGCACGATCACTTGCCGAAGCTGTGGATGCGGCACTTGTGGGTGGGAATCGGCGATCTGGTGGCGAAGGACGTCGTTCCAGTTCAACAGAATCGTCGTACGAAGAAGGTCGCGAAACTGACGACGAATCATAGCGGCATTACGCCAACGGGACGAATCATGCGCGTCAGTATCAATTTCATTACTCGAGTCATTGGCATGGTCGTGCTAGCCTATCTTGGCCTCACGATTGGTCGCGCGTTTTCAGGCTCTGATCCCAATGAGATCGATATGCTAGCAACGCAGCTATTGGCGCTGGCTGGCGCTGGCCTCGGGTTGCTGACAACACCGCGCTGGACAATAGAGCCATTGCAGGAGGGTATACGTTATATTCGCGGTATCTCTATCTCAGAACTTACCGCAATTGTATTTGGGGCGCTGCTTGGCCTTGTGTTCGGTGTGTTATTCTCGGTGCCACTCTCCAACCTCCCAAATCCATTTGGCCAAATCCTGCCAATCGGCATCGCCCTTATATTAGCCTATGTTGGGGCGATCATCTTCTCGAGCCGTAAGAAGGAGATTGGTGATCTGTTTCGAGCTACGCGTAGCGCATCGGTGATTTTACCCAACCTGCCTGCTGAATTGGGCGGCCAAACACACCGCTTTCTTGTTGATACCTCCGCAATTATTGATGGTCGGATTGCGCAGGTAAATACCACTGGTTTTCTAGATGGGACGATGCTGGTGCCGAATTTTGTCCTCAATGAATTGCAGATGTTGGCGGATTCTCCTGAAGAGATGCGCCGAATACGCGGCAAACGCGGCCTGGAAATTCTGAATGCAATGCAAAAACAAGCCACGCCACCAGTCGAAATCCTGAATGTCGATGTTGTTAGTACACAACAGGTGGACGACAAACTGATCGTCTTGGCACGCCAGTATCAATGCCCAATTATTACCAACGATCATAATCTCGGTAGAGTTGCAGAACTTCAAGGTGTGCGAGTACTTAATCTCAATCAACTTGCCGATGCCATTCGTGCGCCGGTGATCGCAGGCCAGGATATGCTGGTGCGGGTACGTGATGTAGGCCGTGAGCGCGAGCAGGGTATCTCGTTTCTTGACGATGGCACCATGGTTGTGATTGAGGAGGCTCGCAAATTGGTTGGGCAGGAAGTTGCGATCGTCGTTACACGTGTCTTCCAAACCCAAACAGGCCGTATCGTATTCGCCCAACTCCACGATGATACCCCAGTAGAAAGCCAATCGTGAGCGCAAGAGCGCAGAAGCGCAAGAGCGCAGAAGCGCAAGACGAGCATGTGGCGGTTATGCGTTATGCGTTATGCGTTGTGCATTATGCGCTGTGCGTTATAGTTCTGTGATTTATTATGCGGCTTGTGATTCAACGTGTTAGCTCAGCCTCTGTCACGGTTGCTGGCGAAATTGTAGGGCAGATTGGCTCGGGGTTGATGGTGCTAGTTGGGATCGGGCCAGATGATGATGCAGCAACCGTTGCATTCATGGCTGAGAAGACCGCCAATCTCCGTATTTTTGGCGATAACGAAGGTCGCTTTAATCTGTCGCTGCTCGATACTGCCGGAGCGGTATTACTTGTCTCCCAGTTTACCCTCTATGCCGATACTCGCCGTGGTCGGCGACCAAGTTTTACCGCTGCTGCGTTACCTGAGGTTGCTGAGCCACTCGTTGATGCATTTGCCGAAGCATTGCGTGGGCGAGGAATTAAGGTCGCTACTGGGCGTTTTGGTGCAAGCATGCAGGTTGGTTTAGTCAATGAGGGGCCAGTTACCATCCTTCTCGATAGCGCAACATTCCGTGAGGCGCGTTCCTGATGAACGAAGAACAACGTCTTAGTGCGATTCAAGACCTTGCAGAGCGACTGGAACAACGTCGTTTTGTTACTCCGGCGCGTATGTTTTTAGATGTTGTTGTGCCGCTTGGGTTTCTGGCAAGCCAGGTTGCACTGCTGCTTCAGCCGTTCTTTCCCTACGGTCGCTGGCGATCGTATGTTACTGCCTTGACAGATGAACAAGGTTGGGAGGCATTGCAACGCATTCTGAACAGTGAAGAGTGTTGACAAGGGTTGTCTTTTACGATACACTCTAAGCCAAAGTTTGGCATCTGGTTGTAAAGAATTGTGCTGAGGATGCTGTGCCATTACCGCCCGCAACACTACTCTTGCTCATCATTCTACTGATTGTTGTGATCGTCACGCTCTTACATCATGAGCGTGTTCGTACCGGCAAGGTTGTGATCAACCCACGCCCATTGCATGCACTGGGAGTCATTCGGCGTGCATTGGCAAATGGCGCAGAGACTGGCCGTGCCATTCACCTTTCGCCTGGCCCTGGTTCAATCGGTGGGCGCGGTAGTACTGCGGAAACGATTGCTGGGCTTCTAGCTGCCGAGCGCGTTGCGACCGAAGCAGCATTGAATGGTGCTGGGATTTTGTGTAGTAGTGGCGATGCTGTTGCACACTTAGCCCTACGTGGCACATTGCGCCAAGCCTATCAGAATGCTGGGCTTGGTCAGGATTATCGCCCTGGAAATGTTGAACTGCTTGCTCAGCAAGACTCAATGGCATATGCTTCTGGTGTTACAACATTGTATGGTCGTCAGCCGCTTGAAGCTAGCCAGATGTTTGGCTCATTTGATCAAGAATTGCTTTTGGCAGGTGAGGTTGGTGCACAGCTTGGCGTACCGCAGTTAGTAGGTGCGACAAGCACTTCGGCACAACCAATTGCGCTACTGGCAGCGGATGATATGCTTATTGGCGAGGAAATCTATGCAGCCGAAGCGTATCTTGGGTCACTCCCTTCGGCACAGGCGCGTTTGCTAACCCAAGATGCGTTGCGTAGTGTGGTGATACTGGCAATCATTGTGCTGTTTGTTGCGCGGCTGATCATCGTCTCGACCGGAATTGATTTGAATCTCCCATTCAGTTTCTAGGACACAACGCATGTCCTTTCTTCGCGATCCCAAACGCCTATTCGCTACGCTTCTGACCGGCATTACCGGTCTATTGGTGTTGATTGCCTCTACAGGCCAGGTTCTGTTGCTGGATCAATTTGCCGAAACAGTAGTTACCTGGGCTACAACACTTGCAGCAATTGCGCTACTGATTGGTGTGTTGAGTGTTGCTGCCGGCCATGTGGCGCGTATCATTCGGCGTAATGCCGATTGGGGCTATAGTCTCATTCTGATCGTTTCGATGCTAGCAGTGATTATCAGTGGTACGCTGGTTGGATTTGGAAATGACGCACAGGGAAATTCAGCGCTTGTGCTCTTCCCACGTAGCTTGGTTGAACAACCGGTTCGTGACGTTTTCCGTGCCTTCTATCAGCCATTGGCTGGCTCATTCTTGGCACTGCTGACATTCTTTAGCTTGAGTGCGGCATTACGCGCGCTGCGTCGTAAAACTGCCGACGCTCTGGTTGTGACGGTTGTTGCCTTGATTGTCCTGATCGCAAGTGCATTGCCAGTTGATCTATTGCCAATGCTTGGTGATGGTGTACGCTGGACATCCGACTATATTGCATTAGCTGGTGCTCGAGCGTTGCTCGTTGGAGCGGCGGTTGGTGCAGTAATTGCTGGTGTGCGAGTTCTGCTTGGCTTTGATCAGCCATTCCTAGATCGATAGTGAAGGGGCTGCGCGGTGACGCGACCTGAAGAGACGAATTTGCCGGTGTGGCTACGCGGGGTTCCATTGCCGGAACCACCGCCAGATAGTGTTCCAGCTTTGCCCCGCGAGGATTCGGCGGGTTTGCCAAACTGGTTACGCGATCTTGGTAGCGCGCAACAATCGGGTCTGCCTGCCGGTTCAGCACCAGCCGAAGAGCCATTACCAGCAGAGGATCGCCCTCAGGAAGATGAAGGCGATCTCCCCGATTGGCTACAAAGCCTTGGTGAGCCTGCCCCGATGGTGGCTCCAGCAAATCCAAGCGCTCCCGTAATCGAAGAGCCACGGATTCCACCACCGCGAACACCAGGGTTCACAAATTGGCTTACCGGTGAACCGAGCCCACCACCCGCGCCAACTTCAGCCGCTTCTGCATCCAAAGAGGATCTGCCAGCCTGGCTTCGTGGAGAGGCTGCCGCGAGTCAGTCGCCGGAATCGGAGGAGTTACCCGATTGGATTAGCAGCCTTGAGCCAAAACCAAGTGTCTCGCCAGCAGATCCCACGGTGTCAGCTCCTCCAAGCTGGCTGGGTAGTGATGTAACACCGGCAGTTGTGCCAGAAGATACATCACCAGCCTGGTTATCGGTAACTGGGCCAGTCGCTCCAACAGGGCCAAGCGTTCCTGCTGATGATCAGGATGTGCCTGGATGGTTACGCGATATTCCCGAAACCGACATTGGTCAGGTAAGTCATGAAGATACCGATTTGGGTATGACACCATTCTCAATCGGCGATGTTCCCCCGGTGGGAACTGCTTCAGAATGGCTAGGAGCAAATGCCAGCCAATTAATTAATCCAACCCCAGTTCCTGAACCAGCTTCACCAGCCTGGCTAGACGCTAGCAAAACAATACCGCCTGCTGATAATAGTCAAAGTGATCTAGATGATCTTGGTAGTGATATACCGAATTGGCTGCGTGAGGCGGCTGGGCCGATCCCAGAAGATGCTCCTGCGTCTGCATGGGCAGATGATGCTCCACGTTCGGGTATGCTTGCCGGTTCTGATGATGATGATGATGTTCCAGCTTGGCTTCGCGATGTCTCGCCAACCCCTGCTCCTGCTCCTCCGCCAGCCGAACAAGGGCCATCCTGGTTGAGCAGCAATACCCCAGCCCCAGTAGCTCCCGAGCCAGCCGAGGATGTTCCAGCTTGGTTAAGTAGCAATGTTCCGGAACCAGCGCCAGCCGAGGATGTGCCATCCTGGTTGCGTGATAATGTAGCTGAAGCTAGCGAACCTGTTGCACCAACACCGCCACCTGTAGCCGATCAGGATGTTCCTGCCTGGTTACGTGCTGATCAGCCTGCACAACCCGCTACTCCACCAAGTATGCCAAGCGCTGTTGATAATGATCTGCCTGCTTGGATGCGTGATGCAAGCACACCTGCTG
>JANLSE010000265.1:0-7390 GCA_031362265.1 Roseiflexaceae bacterium | reverse complement strand
CCTAGTGTACCCTAAAACTAACAGTTATAGCGTTTGATACGTGAGCGGTTCACTTCTTAAATAGTAGCTGCTCCTTGACTGGTGGGTTGTTCCCATAAAGGAGGCATCAATGCCACTGAAACAGTATGGTGTCCTTAAAGGGCGAGCGATTGCTGCTCGTCGCGAAGATGGTGCGAATACCCCGCATTACCAGATTCATCTGGTCGCCAATCTGGCACACTACCGCATTGCAGTCAATGTGAAATCGAAGGAGAGCCCTTCAGAATTGCTCTTCTTGGTAGATGATCAGTTTCAACACCCGATTACTGCCCAGTTAAGCAATTTACCGTTCGATTTCACGCCACTGCCACACCAACCAGGCGGCGCAGCACTGGATTTCATCCGTGGTAATTTGTTCAACCGATTGGACATGCGTGAACTGCCACCAAGCGAGCCAGGGCCGGATAATGATCTGGCCGATCGACTAGATCACTATACGATGCGTGCGATCAACGAGGCAAATGCACTCGTGTATGCCTTTGGTGAGCGTTGGGGCCCTGAACAGCAGTCTGACAAAATCTTTCATTTTAGCCCTGGTAATGGTGTTCATGACATTCACATGAACCAGGGTAACGTGAAGCAATTCGTTGGTGACGATGGTGTATGGCAAGATGGTGGGTTGATTCTCCATTTGCCAGCAACCCAACAGTGGGTTGGCATCTTTCTTGCATTTCAGTCACAAGCATGGCATACCGATGATACGACTGGGCATACCGTTCCGAGTATACCTGACCCTGGCCCTGCGCCGCAGCCGAGCCCGAATGAGCCAGATCTGAGTGTTAGGATCGTTGGCGCATTGGTTAATCCAATCGGCCCTGCCCCAGAGCACGAGACGGTAACGCTGCTGAATGCATCACCCCAGACGATCGACCTCACAGGCTGGCAGATTGCTGACCGCCTCAAACATAAGCATCAACTCGCGGGGCAGCTTGCGGCTGGCGCGACGGCAGTTATCATGCTGCCGCCAACCGTACAACTTGGCAATAAGGGTGGCCTGATCACCTTGCTGAACAACCAAGGTTTGAAAGTTGATGGCGTGGCGTATACTCAGGAGCAGGCGCGTGAAGAAGGTTGGACGATCGTTTTTTGACAGAGTAAGGCCTATTCACCAACCTTGTAGCAGCTAGTATGCCAACTTCCTGCTGGTTTCACGATGCAGAGTAGACGATGCCACAAGCATTGCCGGCGATTGAATGGTTGACGGCAATGCCAAGATTGTGAAGGCCAACGCTGATAGCCTACGCGAGGAGAACTCCATATGGCGAGCGATTTTCAGGTCAGTGGCCAAAATCCGGCAGCACTATTCACCCTCAAGCTACATCGTGGCGATGGAATGACCCTGCTTGGCATGAATTGGCGGAAGGGCAAGCCACCACCCGACTTCGTGGGTTTTGCGATTGAGTACAAGGAGCCTGGTGGCAACAGATTTTACGCCCTGAAGAATCGGCTCAATTTCTTGAGCGTCAATGGCAAAGTCAACATGGAGCGTGTATCTACCCGACTCGCACCAATCCAGATGTTTCGCTGGATCCATTTCCCGCGTAATGCCGAACTCGCTGGCAAGTTCGTCTACAAAGTCACCCCTGTTTTTATGAATGACCAGGACGAGTTAAGTTATGGTGAGGAACAAAAGGCTGCTATCGAATTGCAGCGTGAAACCTATCCTGGCAAACTCAACATTGCATTCACACGCGGCTTCGTATCTTCGCAAGCATTTGTAGATAAATACGAATCGCAAGGATCGCTCACAACGCTGCTACCTGCCCAAGCATCGGATGGTCTCACATTTGTTCCAACGCATCCAAAAGCCGCAGAAGCCTTGGAATGGATGGGCTTCGAGGCGCGTAATGCTATCTTAAAGACACTCGATCAAGCATTAGCCGATCCACAAGCTCAAGTGCGTGTAGTAGCATACGATTTGAGTGAACCTGATGTGGTATCGCGACTCGAACAACTCGGCGCTCGGCTGAAAATTATCATTGACAATGAAGGCGATCATGGAGATGCACTTTCAGGCGAGACGCAAGCGGAGCAGCGTTTGGTGATTTCGGCTGGCAGAAATAATGTGAAGCGGCAGCATATGGGCAACCTTCAGCATAACAAAACTATTGTTGTGGATGCGCCAAGCGTACAGGTAGCCATCTGTGGTTCTACAAACTATAGTTGGCGCGGGTTCTTTGTGCAATCGAATAATGCAATGGTGTTGCAGGGCGAAACTGCGGTTAAGGCATTTCTCGCAGCATTCGAGGCATATTGGGCACATGATGGCGCTGCCGGATTTGGCAAAACAACACCAGCGCACATGGCTATCCTCGAATTTGGTGAAATCGACATGCGCATAGGATTTTCGCCGTATCAAGCGAAGAATGCCCAGTTGGCAATAATCGCAGAGGATATCAAAAAGCACGCGACATCGAGCCTGTTCTATTCACTGGCATTCCTCTACCAGACAAAAGGGCCCGTTCGGGATGCGATCACGAATCTTACTCAGGAAGATAAGGTATTCGTCTATGGTGTATCTGATCGGAAGGTTGGTGGCATAAACTTGCAGAAGTCCAGCGGAAATATTGCGCCAGTCAGCTCTGCTGCACTTGGGAAGAATGCCCCAGAGCCCTTCAAATCGGAACCTAGCGCTGGTGGTGGAATCCGTATGCATCACAAGTTCGTTGTTATTGATTTCGATCGGCCAACCGCGCGGGTATATCTCGGTTCGTACAATTTTTCATCACCTGCGGACACCTCGAATGGCGAAAATTTGCTCCTGATTCGTGATCGTCGGATCGCGGTTTCCTATGCCATTGAGGCCATACGTATTATTGACCACTATCATTTTCGAGTCAGAGAACTGGAAGGAAAGAAGGAGAAGGAGAAACTGGTACTCGCTAAGCCTCCACGAACGCCAGATGAAATCGCTTGGTGGGACAAGTACTATACCGTCACACAGAAAATACGTGATCGCGAGCTTTTTGCGTAATATAGTAAGACAAGGTTCGTAACCACTTTATGGATGCAAAATGAACAAAGTCATGGTTATCGGGAATGGTGGCGGCGGGAAAACCACACTGGCGCTCAAGGTTGCTGAGCAGTATCAGCTGCCACTAACCGAGATCGATACTCTGCAATTCCAACCGGGCTGGGCGCGCACTGACGAACCAGTATTACGTCAAGCAATCCAAGCAGTTCATGATTGCGATCGCTGGCTTATCGATGGGTTTGGCCCTTGGGATCAAATCGAAGTGCGCGCCCAATTGGCAGACACGATTATCTTCGTTGATCATCCAATTTGGGTTCATTTTTGGTGGGCATGTGAACGACAAATCGCAGCAGCACTCGGGGCAGAACGGGTTGGCGGACCAAAGGATTGCGATCTCCGCGATGTGACCAAGCGCATGTTCGAAACGCTGTGGTGGGTGCATGAGAATCTTCGCCCCAAACTGGTTGCCCTGATCGAACTGCATCAAGCAACCAAGACGATTGTTTGGATCCATTCACCAGAAGAATTGGATGCCTTCGTTACCAATCTCGCGCAAAAAGAATAGTAATAACCGGTAGGTGGGGTATACTATCAACAAGCATAACTGCGTTTCTGGGGTAATCGTTCTGGCGATTCTACTTTTGGGTTGTTGATTTCAAGACCGCAGATTGGCCTATAAATAGTATACTTGTGATCTCTAATGCAGACCAAGCTACTCTGCCTATCTATAACAACGAGAGAGGGAGTTTTGTAACGTACCCAAACACTAATGGCTTGGGCTTTGCTCTGGCGCTACTGGCAACGCGGTACCAGCATCCGAGCAGTATGGCGCAGTTACAAGCGCCCTGCCGAGCACACGAGTCGGGTAGGCCGCAGGCGCGGTGGCATGTGCCCCGTTTCCCCCGGCCCCCCGCCGAACCGGACGTGAACCTTTCAGTTCATCCGGCTCTCCAGTGTCGGTGTTTCAGATCGCGACGTTCCGTTGGCCCGGCCAGAGTGGATGTTATTGTGACATCCTTGGCACACTACCAGGGGTTTTCTGCGACGTGCGGCCATAATTTGAACCCAGCGTGGTTTGTCGGGTCGGCCTTTCCGGTGGAGATCTTTCAGTGCGCGTATGTGATGTGTTTCGCCTTGGATGTGCATACCGCACAGCTCGCATTCGTCGGCGAGTAGACGTTGAACAAGCTCTGTTCGGACGTTCCATACCGGAGGAGGTGGAGTGTCAACGAGGATAGCATCCATACGTCGTTTGAGCGCAATGCCGCCCCAATACGTTTCTAACCGTGGCTTTTCTCCTCTTGGGATTGACACCATCAGTACCTTGTAGTGTCCGTCTGGTGTTTCTCGTGTTGTGCGGTAGCGTTCGTAGATGTGGGATACACTCATGCGCAGTTTATGCGCCAGTGTCTTGGTCAGCGATTGCTCCATCACAAACTTGAGTTTGCCGAGTTGTGTTGAAAGGTTATATGCCAGTCGATAGTATTCAACGATGCCTCGATATTCCTGCTGGTACTGTGCGACGATGCTGTACACTGTGTTGTGCGTTCGTCCCAGCAAGTGTATCGGCTTGTTGTTTTTCGTGTAGCGTTGGCATTTTGCGGTAGCGACTGCTACGGGCACTTTTAGCCCAATCGTGCCATTTGTTGCACGACGGCGGGTAGCGTCAAGTCGATGGTCATTGTGAATGACCGCGATCTCGTACCCAAGAAACCGTGCAGCTTCTGTTCGAGCGTGGGTGATGAGCGTTTTGGGTTCAGAGAGAGTCAGTTTGAGTTTGCGAGCAAGGAACGCTCTCAACTGCTGCTTGATGGTTTCTGCTTCTGCCCGTGAACCGCAGAAGCCGAGCAGGAAGTCGTCAGCATACCGTACATAGCGTAGTCGTCGGTAGTCGGGGTCGCTTGGGTCGATGGAGGGGAGCGCACGCAAGGATTTACGAAGGTGTGCTGCTTCTTGTCGGCGTCCCTTCTTGGCTAGTCGGCTTGCACGGAGCTGGAGGCGATTGTAGGCTGGGTTGCTTTTCCTTTTCGTTCCACGGTTGTACATGGGAAGCAGGGTTGTTTCGACAAAATTGTCCAATCGGTTGAGGTAGATGTTGCTAAGCATTGGGCTTATCACCCCACCTTGCGGCGTGCCGCTGTACGTGTGATGATGTTTCCAATCCTCCACGTATCCGGCCTTGAGTAGTTCTTCGATAAGACAGAGAAAGCGGTTGTCATGGATGTTCTCGCCAAGTGTCGCCATCAGGATCGCGTGATCCAGGCTGTCGAAGCATTGGGAGATGTCGCCTTCGATGAACCACGTTGTTCCTGTCCAGGTATGGTATATCTCCGTGAGTGCGGAGTGACACCCTCGGTGAGGACGAAAGCCATGCGAGTGAGGGCTGAACTGCGGGTCGAAGTAGGCTTCCAAGATGAGGCGGATGACTTCTTGCAGCAGTTTATCCGACCACGTAGGAATGCCGAGTGGACGTTTCTTCAACGAGTTTTTCTTCTCAATGTAGACCCGTCGCACCGCTGTCCAGCGATACCGCTCAGAGCGCAATTGTTCGATGATGGTGTCAATTTTGGGCAGCGCCATTCCGTCCACGGTTTCTGGTGTAGTGCCTGCGGTCATTGCTCCGTGGTTGCGCTACATACGACCATACGCCAACAGGTACAACTCGCGATTGAACAACTGCCGATAGACGCGCTCCAGGGGCAGTCCTCGTCTGCCGCGTTCCCGAATGGTTCCCAGGACTGTTTCGGCGCTCTGCATTACGCATACCTCACAAGCTGGGTTCCTCTAGACACCTACCGCCCTTCGCCATGTAAGCGGTTTTCCCGCTCGCCGACTACTACGGCGGCTCCGTTGCCGTGGCGCTCGCGCGCGGTAGGCAATCCCGTGTTCCGTCACGACGAACTGGTTCAGAGTGATGTAGGTGCCCTATGCATGTCCTTGAATACGCTCATTGCGTATCGCCCACGCGACCAGGCTTGCCACCGACGAACATTCCATCTATGGTTTCGCGTGGCGTCGGTATTCAGGCGTGTTTCCGACGGGCGTGCTGTTGCACCGCTGGACATTCGGGTTCAAACAATCCAGTCTTCACCGTGTCACTCAGGCGTTGCGGGTCTGCATCCTACACGTCTTCTGATGCCTCCCGCTTTAGCACCATGCTATTGTTCCCTTTCCCTTTCGGGGCCAGGTAAGGTGTTCGCCTCGGAGCGTTTGCCCTGTACTCCGGCCAACTTGGTTGGCAATTCCGTTCGTGCGTACCACGGCGCACATGTTCTCAGCAGCGATTACATCAGCCAGCCCAGCGAGGCCGCACGATGTGCAGACAAACGAAGCTTGTGTTTTCCGATTCGCCTTGTCGATATGCCCACAGGCGGGGCAGGTACGCGAGGTATTGCGAGGGTTGACCCGATGGAGAGGAACGCCAGCACCCAATGCCTTGTAGGCGATGAAGGCTTGCAATTGGGCAAAGCTCCAACTATGGAGTGTTGCGCGCTGCGACCGTCGAGCCCTCACCCGCGTGCGAATATGCGTCAAATTTTCTACCGCTATCGCGCGCTTTGTGCGTTCGGCCTTCGCAACAATCTTTTTGGAGAGACAGTGGTTCACATCTTTCGCGAATCGGGCTTCTTGCCCAGACAACCGTTTCAGTCGGTGCCGACTGCGCTTCGTGCCGAGCCGTTGCAACTTGTTTCTGAGTCGCCGATGCCGATAACGGACGTTCTTGATGGCACGCCCGCTGTGGACTTCCCCATCACTGTCGACCGCGATATTGGTTACTCCCAGATCGATACCCAATACGCCCTCAACATCGATCAATTCAGGGTCGGCAATCTCAGCAGTGGCAAACAGATACCAGTTGCCGCGCACGAACGCCAGATCGCTCTCACCTTGGCGGAACGGCAACAAGGCGCGCTGATGTTCACCACACACGAACGAGATGGACTGGCGCTTGTCAACTGTCCAGATCGATACCGACGAATCAGGAAGTGCAAACGAAAGGATGCGGTCATCGTAGGCAATTGCCGATGTCGGACGGAATGTGCGCTGCGTGTTGGTATCCAGCTTATAAGCATCCCCAACCTTCGAGAGCGCACGGATAACCATTTGCGCCGTCAAAGCAAAGGTTTCCCGTACCGACTGGTAGCACAACTTTTGAAGCGCAAACTTGCCAAACGAGCGACTATCCCACGCGACTTGGCTGATATAGTCGCAAGCCGCGTTTGCCGTCACCAGCGTGCGCGTCAAGGCGTCCGCCTGTTCAGGCGTCGGAAGGAGTTTTAGTTGTATCGTTATTTTCACTATAGTGAAGTATACCATAGTTCGCACGTTTGTGCAAATGCGCTAAAGCGGGCTAAAGCAAGGCGGTCATCCCGCCCG
>JANLSE010000388.1:0-14478 GCA_031362265.1 Roseiflexaceae bacterium | reverse complement strand
TATCGTTGGAATTTCTTAGTCAATAGCTTGGATGGAGCCAGTTTCTGGCTCGGGATGAGCTTTCTCTCTGCTACGATCATTCTGCCCTTGTATGTACGCCATTTTACTGATAACCCCCTGTTGATTGGTTTAATCCCTTTTTTGACTACTGCTGGCAGCCTCTTACCACAGCTATTTATGGCCAATGCGGTTGAGCGCGCACCCTGGAAGAAGTTCTTCCCGGTGACTCTCGGCTTCTTTCTCGAACGCCTGCCGATCTTCTTATTGGCCCCTATGGTCTATTTCCTGGCAACTAGCCAGCCGATAGTAGCCTTGTTTCTGTTTTTTGTGTTATACACCTGGCACTGCATTGGCGTGGGCGTTATCGTTGTGGGCTGGCAGGATATGATTGCAAAAATCATACCGATGGATATGCGCGGACGCTTCTTTGGTATCACCAACTTTATTGGCAATGGAACCGGCATCTTAGGCGCGCTAGCGCTCCCTTTTGTACTGAATACATTCGCCTTCCCGCTTGGCTATGTGATTGCTTTTACGATCGCTGCTGCTCTGATTTTTGTTTCGTGGATATTTCTCTCACTCACTCGCGAGCCAGCGGTTCACAGCACTAAGGCATCTGTCTCTCAACGGGATTATCTGCGTTCCTTACCGGAAGTCCTGCGTAGGGATCGAAACTTTCGCATGTATCTGCTTTCGCAGATTATCTTTTCGCTGAGTGGTATGGCCACTGGTTTTCTGGTGGTTTATACGGTACAAACCTGGAATATGCTGGATGCGGAAGCCAGCGGATTTACGATCGCCTTGCAGATTGGGTTGGCCTTGGCGAATCTGTTTTTTGGATTTCTTTCCGACCGTAAAGGCCATAAATTGAGTCTGGAGATCTGCATGGCGTTGAACGCTCTTTCGCTCATTCTTGCCATATTCGCCCCGAGCCCGTTGTGGTTTTTTTCGATCTTTTTCTTGCGTGGAGCTATCAACGCGGGCATATTTATCTCTGGCATTTCGATTGTGTATGAATTTACCGACGCAGAAAACCGTCCGACATATATTGGCCTGGCCAATACCATCCCTGGAGTGGCGGGATCGATCGCACCATTGATTGGGGCTTGGTTGGCCGGAGCAGTGAGCTACCAGGCGATGTTTATTCTTTCTGCGATTATTGGGGTAATCAGCTGGATCGTCCTACGTTTTTTGGTACATGAACCTCGTCACATGAAATCCTCAACGCATAGTATATAAGGTTCAATTATAAGCAGAGGCGCAAAGGAATAATTAACCTCTGCACCCAAAGGGTACCTGCTGTGGTGAAAAATATGATCTACGGTTGGCGTCGGTTAACAATCCAGTAGGTAAGCATACCAACGCCACCAGCGATGGCAATCACAATGAACCCAGCGCCAAGGAGAATAAAGATTAACTGGCGTGAGGGGCCGCTTGGTTGCTGCTCTGGCGTCAGTTGGCCGAGCCGTTCATCAAATAGATGCTGCCATGTGGAATATGAATAGCTGCCAAAGAGCACTTGGCCGTTGAGCACAAACATTGGTGTTCCACGAATCCCAAATGCTTCAGCCGATTGCATATCGGTCTTCAGGGCCATCTCAAAGGAGCTTGTATTGGTGCGGCATACCTCTAGTTGCGCGGAATCGTGTGGCAGTTTGCTCGCATACTCTGCAAACAAACGCTGGTCACCAACGTTACCTTCAACCCACTCATTATCGGCAAACCCGATTACAATCCGATCATGGAGTGCCCAGAACTGGCCTTGTTGGGCAGCACAATTGGCGAATGAGGCAGCAATGCGTGAGCCAGGATGATAGTAAAGCGGATAATCACGGAACTCGAAGTATAATTTGCCAGTATTGATATACTTTTCTTTGAGGAGTGGCATCGTCTCACGGACGAAGGCAGCACACGAGGTTCACTGATAATCGCCATAATACACGATTTTTAGTGGTGCATTTGGATCGCCCAGCGCGCGTGGGTTGGGCTGGGCTGCCTGAGTTGGTGCAGTCGCTAATGCGGAAGGTACTGCTGGAATAACCGCAGCCAGCAGAATCACCAGCAATGGCAATGCGAGGCGTACGATGCGTGGCATGTGTACCTCCAGGTGTTGGGACATAATCGTTGAAGTAGTATAGCATACTGTCTATGTATTCAGAAGTATTTCCTACACTGAATCTCTTGCGGAGTGCGGTGCATACCGTGCTTGGCGATGCGCTGGTTGGCATGTATGTGCATGGCTCGCTTGCGACCGATGATTTTGAACCAGAGCGCAGTGACGTTGATGTACTCGTAGTTACAAATGATTCGCTTCCCGCCAGTAGCATCGCCGAGCTTAGTGACATGCACGCACAGTTGCAGACTCATGGCCTGCACTGGTTGCAGGTACTCGAAGTCTCGTACATCCCACAGCAAGCGTTACGCCGCTACGATCCTGCCAATGCTCAACATCCAGCGCTACGTGTGGATGGCAGCTTTGCCATCGACACCCATGGCGTCGATTGGATCATTCAGCGTCATGTGATCCGCGAGCGGGGCATCCCCCTGTTTGGCCCTGTACCCAATAGCCTGGTGGATCCAATTACGCCAGACGATTTGCGCCAGGCGGCGCGCGGCATTCTTGAAGTATGGTGGCGCCCACAGCTCAGTGATCATACACGCATCCAGCATGATGAATATCAGGTCTATGCCATATTGACCATGTGTCGCTCGCTCTATACCCTTCGGCAGGGTGAGGTTGCCACAAAATCACAAGCCGCCCACTGGGCTCAGGCGCAGCTTGGTGAACCATACATGACACTGATTGAGTATGCGCTCAGCTGGCGCCACGGGCAGCAGTTTAATCAATTAGATCAGACTCTAGCACTGATTGAGCTTATACTTACCCTACCTTAGCCATCGTTCCATATGGCCTCCTTGGGCGTGATATGATTCGCCTCCAGAAACCCATTCGAGGTGATGATCGTACAGTTTGTTGGGTTGACAACGCCTCCATAAACCAACTGACGGGCAATAAAGGATTTTACACCAACCGTTTCGTGTACGAGCTTTACGATCCTCGCGATCCTATTGTCTGTGACCAAGCGGCGGCAGTGGGTTTTCAATTTTCGAAATAGCTTGAACCCTTTGCTTAAGTCACTACTCCTCCATCAACCCGTGTTCCGGGAACCACAATACACAGTGGCACTGGACTGAGCAGTGCAAAGATCCGCCCTGTGCTCAAAGACGCTAAGCCATTTGCCGTGTTAGGCGCAGGGATCGGAGCAAGAACACCTGTATCAGACTCTTGCGTATAATACTGCTCACGCGATACGACAAGCTTGCCATCGGCGCTCACTGGATAGCGACGTCTTCTCACACTGTTCCCAATATTACCGCCGATGGTAACGACATGATCGCCTCCCGGAGGCACCTCTACAACTATGTCGCAGTGCATCTCGCGTCCTACTGAGGCCAGGGTAGACATGTCAGCATATTTCCAGACGTTATTTATACTGTTGGCCTGTCTATCCTGCGCGATGATGTCACCGACTTGCACCGCACGTTCGGTGGTCTCGAAGGAGTGGTATGTACCCGCGATACCTGCTGCTCTTCGTCTGAACGCTTCACCCACATAAATGCGATGTCCTTCATGACCAAGCAGCAACACATCCTTGCCATTATGTACGCCGCCGACTTCTGCCTCCAGACCAAGGTTCGCCGCTACCTTCCTTATAGTTGACACAACGAAAATGGCGCTCCAAGCCGAGCGGTTAGATCGATGTGTCACGGGATCATTTTCTGGCAGGAGCACCCCGCTCAATCGTGCATTCCTTACCGCAGTCTCCGCACGTCCGCTCACGGTTGCCGGCACGGCAGACACAACAGCAGTCATCAATGCCGTTCGTATCTGTACCGCCTCAGCGTTCAGAGTTGCGGTTTCGGCAGCAGTTAAGTTGTTGGGAAGAGTGGTGAGTGCTGGCAATTGGCCGTAGTTGATGGTGCCGTCCACAGCCTTAGCTTGTAGTGCGGCCAAGGCTACTGGCGGTATGTCGCTGAAGCGACCGAGCCAATAGCTTACGAGATGTCCATATTGTGAGCTCGCGTCTTCTTCTATTGCGGTGCCAGCTGCGTTAAACCACAAATTCCGTTCTGCCTCTGCTGCCGCACGTACCTCTTCCCTCAAGTCAATCTCGTTGATAGGTGCAGAGTTCACATCCCAGAATGCACAGAATTGCGGAACTGATTGGTCTAATGATGCTAGCAAAGGCCCACCACTGCCTGTCGTTACCCTGACACTGCCCTCTCCCGTACTTGCTTCGATCATACTACCAGGGATGTTCTTTACCGTGTCAATTGCCGAGTTGATGGCTGCATTCTCATGAGGTGCTTCCGCCCTCGGAGCATCCGGGTTCATGGCGGAGAGTGTGTCTTTAGTCGCCTGGGCGGCATCTGCTGGCGTGGTTAAGCCCTTATCCTGGGCACGCTTGATAGATGCGATCTTCTGATCTGCCGTGCGAGTGGCTTGTTGGGCTTTGGCCAATTTGGCAAGCTCGAGTGCCGCGGCCTGATTGCCGAAGTTGGTGGCCAAGCTAGCGGCAGTATTCAGCGCGGCCTGGGCATTGGCTTGCGTACCCGCTAGGCCCGCCATATCGCGGAAGGCATTCGGGTTGGTTACTGCATTCAATACTCCTGCCAAACCATTTGGCGCCGGAGCTTCTGGAGCGTTCTGTAGGTTGATAATTGTGTTGGGGAACGCGGTTGGCGTAGTAGCCGATGTTTGATCCGTACGGCGGCTTTGCAGCAGACTTGGATCAATGGCACCCAGATCTGGTTCCTGATCGTTGAGCACCCAATCAGTGTTGCCGTAATGTTCTTCCAACGCATCACATTCATCCATGATAGTCTGCGCATAGAGACCATCTGTTGGTAAACTGATGAGTAAGGGATCGGAAACCGGCTCTCTTTGCGCGTAGATGTTGTACAGCTCGGCGGGTGTGGTTACCTTACCGTATCCTAGGAACGACGCTGCGCCTACTCGATATACTAAACAATTACCAATAATGGCCACGGGCTCCCGATCAACTACGGACGCGATGCTCACATTATTAGTGTTGGGCACATAGAAGCCGTCCAACATTATGAGCAACTGATCTCTATCCATCCCCCACAAAGCGGCCTTCGTGTAGTAGACGACATGTTCATTCAGATGTTCGATCAGCTGATTCACACTTCGGCGGATCTCCAACCGCTCATCTACACGCTCCCAACTATCTAGTGGGAGTATCACCATAGCATTATCCGCAGCACCATTTACTGGAGTGACAAGATCATTTGTGCCTGCGTGACCTTCAACTGCATGCTCAAAATGATTCGTGTTATAGGTGATCGAGATTCGGGTGAGGTTTGCTACCGAACCAGGAGGTAGTCCCTGACCCGAAGTGATGATGATCTGTTGAAGTGCTTGGCGCGACAATCCCATCAATTCACTGGAGGGTATCGCAAAATCAATACGTACACTGCGATTGAACTGGTAGCGTGAGGCCAAGGTGCAATCGGCGCGTAGCACACGACTACCCGCACGCAGTTGTAGCTTGTTGGCCCACCCAGCTGCGATACTTGGTGCATACTCGGTTTGGAAACTACGGTCTCTCTGGGTTGCGCTTTGTGCCGCCAACACAGAGAAGATCTCTAACGCGGGTGTCGCCAATAACGGCTGTACTATTTGCCATCTGTTCGGGTCAAACTGACCATCCGCTGTATCACGTGGACGTTCGATCCCCAAGGATACATAGATCGAACCGCGTAGATACGTAAGCTGCTGTCCAGCTCGTGAACCGGCGGCAATATCGGAAGTAGTGAAGTTTGTAGCCACATCCTTCAAATAGCGTAAAGCACGGGAGTAAAGCGGCGAGCGTATGAAGGCTTGCAGGGTTTCGCGCCAGCGATAGGCTCGCTGCAGGTCGAAAGGTTTGATAGCGAACGGAACAAATATGCACTCGCGAACGCCAGCAAACTCTGTGGTCACCTTGAGATGACGAAGAATTTGGTAATAGATCACCGTAAGAGAATGTGCGTAGTTTGCGTTACGTATCACCTCCGTAGTACCTGTTACCGTTTCTTCTTGTGTCACCTCGTTCACCACGCTGCTTTCGAACTTCCTCAATGCATCACCATGCCTACGAATCGCATCGCGTAAGCGCTGTAGTTCGCTTGCTGTTGTATCACGACCACCTTCCTGGTGTGACGTGCTGTTCGCAGAACTTGCCCCTCCCCCAACGCCTCCAACCACGAAAGGGATAGCGAAGCCGATACCGCCAGCTATCGCTTTGGTATTGGAACTTGAGCCACCAGACGCCCACTCACTCAGACCGGCTGCTACGGAATCGCTGTAGTCACGTTCACGCACAATTGAGTCATTCTCTTGGTCACGCAGTTGGGTAGTCTCTCTGCGTTGGGCGCGCTCACTGCGCTCCCATTCAATCTTCTGGATGCGCTTGGTTTGCCGCGGCGCAAGTGTAAGAGTCTTAGCTACGGTGCCCAAGGAGTAACCATTTGAGCGCCATCGCACTCTGAATTCCAGGATGTGCCCGATAGCCACTGTGGTAGCCTGATATTGGGCAATGTCATCCTCCCATTGTATCGGATGGTTAGCATCCATATGCATGCGGCCCGATGGCAAACGCTTCAGTAGATCGACATAGCGACCAACCAAATTGTGCCGTGCAGGGGTTATGGAATCGGCCAAGGCAGCTGGCAGCGTGGTTATGCCTCTGGGCTGGATGAAATCTAATAAGCGACGAACGGTCGATCCGCCTGACGATCCTGAATTGCCGGCATTCCCATCCAAATTAAGAAGCCCTATCATCTTGGTTTTCACCGAGCTTAGCGGTCCTATCTCAGGCTGTGTCACCCGCGCGATCACCGAAAAGGTTCTTTCGCTCAATACTCGTTCAGGATTAGAAAATGGCCGACAGAATGCCCCCGGGTCTTCCGCATATATGCCCGGATTATTTGCTACTTCTGCTTCAGTTACATTTGCCGGTACACTACGATCACTATCAGTGTTGTTTTCGGGCGTTGACACACCCATGTCCAATGGATCCGATAATACAGGCAGCGCGATCACTAAGGTCTTGTTATCCGCAGCAGCGAGATTATCGGGCACAAAACCCAATACTTGCTGATCACCAATCAGCCACCATAACCAACCAACAGTATCTTGCTGTGTAAACAATGCGGTAAACGTGCCATCTACTGCCAAATGAGTTGAGGTCCAGACCAAGGTGTTCAGCAGGCTCAGATCCTGCCCGGTCACCTCCAACGAGGAGGTTCGGATTTCGCTCATTTTGAGTAGGACATCAACATTGCTCGCAGAGATCTGTGCACCATCGACTATGGGTACTACCGCCACAGTTGATCGTCTAAAATTCACTTTTACAGTACCAGTGGAGACTAGTCGCACGGTGCGAACCACTGTGAGCGGCGTAGTATCCACTGGCACCACTTGTCGACCGGTCTCTATTAATGATACATCCTTCGCACTTAGCGTAAGCAACACTGTGCTGTCACTGGTAACCTTAAGAACTCTTTTCAATACGGAAGAACCATCAACGGACAACACATTGGCTTCTAGCCAGTCAGGATCAGCATCTTCTAGGATGGTCGCTGCCTTGAGACTCGCATCTAATTCAAATCGAACAGAAGAAGGCACAAGAACCTTTGAGCCATCATCATCGGAAGAATTCCGTAAGTAATTCACTTCGACAGTCAAGCTGACTGTAGGGGAGGCAACAACATCTGAGGCAGGTTGAACGGCAAACCGAATATTCATTCTGTTGTCCTCCCATAGGTGAAAGATATGAACTGTCAGCTGAGATCAGGTAATCCTGCCTCCTGACATCGCATAGCTAGATGACACTATTGACCAGTTCATGAAGCAGTGGCGATGACTTCGAATAGTGTCGCTCCGAGCGGAGCCAGGGGCTTCCGGAATCGGAGTAACGCGATTCCAAGCTGCACTAGGAATGGCTGATCATTCGAGACTGCACTATTACTGTCTGCGATGGACGCAAGATGAGGTTCTTGATAGAGAGAGACAGCTCAATATACCATAGCAGTTGCGAATTGTATCAGGAACGTGATACAAATTAGGTTACATCAAGGTTACAGCTACAATTTTTGTCGCCATAAGTAAAGTGAACCCAATGTCAAGCACACGTGTTGAGCCAGTTTTCCGTGTAACACCTTTCGTGATTATGCAAAAGACTTGACTGTAGGCAGGGCTGTGCCATACGCTCAAGCGCGTCTGTGAATCTACCTCGTACTTATGCTGCAGTCCACGGGTGACCCAGCCGTGGACTGGCGAAATGACTTCCTTGATCGGTATTCCAGATTACCGGGGTGCCTCTGGTACGTGCTTCGGCGATGGCGTCTAACACAAACGCCGGTTCGAGTGTATCGGCGAGCATCCAACTGATCACATAGTGACTATACCAATCGAGAATGGCAACCAAATACAGCCACCCATGGCGAAGGCGAATATAGGTGCTATCAATGGCCTGATCACAAATGACAAATTCTGCTTTATAGCAATACCTTGTTGCAAAGCGGTAGCTGACGCACATCGATCACTACGATACTATTCAGTTTGATTCCCAACGCGGTGTAGTGGCATGCAACACTGCCCGCCGCGATGCAGCAAAGCCAATTGCGTGTAACTCAGCCTCAAGTGTGCCCAGGAGTGCAGCTACATCGCGCTCGGCAGATGGATGCAGGCCCTCGCTCACAATCAGTGCGCGTTGGGTTGAAACACTCACGGTTGAACGCCGACTCTGGCGGAAGGTCCAGCGTCGTGCGTGTACATGGCGTGTTGCATCGGCGAAGATCACCTCACCAGGCTCAGGATGTTCTTCCTCGCCACTGAACGCCAGCGAAACCTCATCACCATCGGCATAGCGCACCTCAATAAAACCCGCCACCTGATCGAGGTCAATAACCGCAACTGGGAGTGCATAGGCCAGCGAGACCGCATTACACAGATCAACCAGTGGATGCAGGGCTGGCAGCGTATCCTCTTTGCGGAAGCGCCGCAGTAACGCTTCTGCCGCCGAGCGATACTGGGTTGGCTTGAGTCCCATCTGGCTGAAGGCCTGCCGCCATGCCTGGATTTCGGCCAGATCCGACTCGGTATTGTTAGCAAGCCGCTGGCGCGCACGATCAAAGAATGGCACCAGTCGCGCCTGTACATCGATCTGTAGCTGGATCTGTTCGACAAGTACTAAGCCAGGAACTAAGCTCGGAAATGCACCCCATATCGCAGCCGCATGTTCAAAATACATCCTGGTTCCTTTGAGAAGTACAACAAATTGATTGAATAGACATAGAATACCATGAACCAGAGCGCAAAACGCAAAACGCAGAGCGCAGAAGGGTGAGACTCAGCGCGGTAGCTGATAGTGGTAACACCACAATCTGCGGTCATGCCACAGCTGCGGATGGAGTGCAGGCGGTGGCACGGCTGCGTAGGCATCGCGATCCAACAATGGTAGGGGCGATACCACGCCGCTTTCAATGCGCACCGCCGTTGTCCCGCCACGCGGCACGTGTTCGCCCGCAACGAATGCCGCGTTGTGAGGCGATGGCAACACGGGAATGCGCTCAGCAGGCATCCATCACGTTGTGCTATGATAACCGCACATTGATCAGTAAGGAGAGCGAACCATGGCTGTTCATCACTTCCACCCAACGCGTTATTACAATGCGATCGGTTCACACCCACCGGTGTTGCATGTCGCCGATGGTGACACGATTATTACCAGCACGATTGATGCTGGTGGATGGGATAAGGATGGCAAGCAGGCCGCAACACGCGGCAACCCAATGACTGGCCCATTCTATGTTGAAGGGGCTGAGCCAGGCGATACATTGGTTGTTCAGCTTGAAAAGATTACCCCCAATCGCACCCATGGCTGGAGTGGCCGCATGGTTGCACCAAATTGTGTCGACCCCGATTATGTGCCGGAATTGCCCTGGCAACCCAAGGGCCACGATGAACTGGCGGTTTGGCATGTGGATGCAGCTGCGCAGATAGCAACTTTAGCCAAACCAGAAACGAAGCTTGGTGGGCTGACGCTGCCAATTGTGCCGATGATCGGTTGTTTTGGGGTCGCACCAGCTCGTGGCCAGGCGATTTCGACTGCAACATCCGCAGAGCATGGTGGCAATATGGATTATCGCGGGTTCATCAGCGGTGTGACGGTCTACTTTCCAGTGTTTGTTGCTGGTGCGCTATTCCATATTGGTGATGGCCATGCTATTCAGGGTGATGGTGAAATTGCTGGCACTGGAATCGAAATATCGATGGATGTGCAATTTAGTGTACAGGTTATTAAGGCACAAACTATTCATTGGCCGCGTGGCGAAAATGCCGACTATATTTTTACGGTTGGTAATGCGCGCCCGCTCGATCAGTGCGTCCAACACGCAACCAGTGAGATGTTACGCTGGCTGCAGAGTGATTATGATATCGACCCACTTGGGGCTAGTATTCTTATGGGTCAAACCGTTGAATATGATCTGGGTAATATGTTCGATCCTGCCTATACGATGGTGTGCAAGATGCCAAAGCGGGTATTGAATAGTATTAAGCCCTAACTGTATTCTTCATGGGATGATTTCGATAGAAAGGGCATATTTCATGCATGTACCGACAATACTGCTGAATGATGGCAACCGCATCCCACAGATTGGCCTTGGCACCTGGCCGCTGAACAACCAAGAAGCTGCTTCTGTAGTTGCCACCGCAATCAAGGCTGGGTATCGGCATATCGACACCGCTGATCGCTATGGAAATGAGAGTGGTGTTGGCGAAGGTATTCGCAATAGTGGGATTCCCCGTGAGGAAATCTTTGTCACGACTAAGCTAGATGGCACCTACCAGGGTAGTGATCGCGCGATCGAGGGGTTGGATGTATCGCTGCGCCGTCTCGGTTTGGATTATGTGGATCTGCTGCTCATCCATTGGCCATTGCCACAGCGGGGCGAGTATGTCTCGACATGGAAGACCTTTGAGAAGTTTGCCACAGCTGGCAAAGCACGTTCGATTGGGGTCTCAAATTTCAAAACGGCACACTTGGATCGACTATTGGCAGAAGCGACGATCCGCCCTGCTGTTAATCAGATTCAGCTGAGCCCCTATATTACACGGCCCGAACAGCGTGCCTATGGGATCAAGCATCAGATTACCACGATCTCCTGGGGGCCATTAGGCCCAGGTACCGATCTGCTCGAACAGCCTATCATCCTGGCACTTGCTGCAGCATATAGCAAGACGCCCGCACAGATTGTGTTGCGCTGGCATATTGAACTTGGGCTGGTAGCGATTCCAAAATCGGCTACGCCCAGCCGGATCGCCCAGAATATCGACATTTTCGACTTTTCACTCAGCAACACCGAAACCGCTGCAATTTCAGCACTCGATACCGGCACGCATATTGGCGTCGATTCCGACACCGGCGGGCATTAATCTGCCATTGCTCGATCATATTCCTCCTGGATCGGCCAATCTGCTCACTGCAGCTATCCAAGTGGCCGATCCAGGGGAAGTGCATGCCATTCGTTGACAATTGTTGCCGAGAATCGCCTCCAGCCAATACTCAGTAAGCGCTCAGATCGCTATCACGCCGTAGCACAACGAGATTGTGTAGGATTGCTGTGTTTCGGAAGTAAAAGAGCATAGGAGGCGATATGACCATACGGCTAATCTTCTCAACTGGCTCGTTATATGTCCTCGATCTGGCGCAGTGCTTTGCGCTGGCAGCTGAGGCTGGATGCGATGGTGTTGAGGTCATGTGCGACGATCGCTGGTCGACACGGGATCTCCACTATCTTCAGCAACTCAGCAACCAGTATGGCATGCCAATTCCGGTTGTACATACGCCATTCAGTCGGGCAATTCCTGGCTGGAAGCATCCACAGCGTGAGCTTGCCCGCATCCACCAAACGCTAGCGCTCGCAGAACAATTACAGGCCGAGACAATTGTCGTACACCTACCGAGCACATTTGGCTGGGCACAACTGAACCTGCCACCCTGGAACTTCCGCATCCCATGGTTCAACCAGGATGGCGATGTTCGCAATTGGATTAGCCAGGAGCTTGCGGCGCAGCAAACCCACACAGCAGTGAAGATTGCAATTGAGAACATGCCTGGGCGGCGCGTTGGCCAGCGTGTGATCAATCGCCACTACTGGAACACAGTTGCCGAATGGAGTCATATACATACCTGGCTAACGCTGGATACAACACATTGGGCCACATTCGGGATCGACCCACTGATCGCGTATCAGGCCGCTGGGTCGCGCGTTGCGCATATTCACCTCAGCAACTTTGATGGACGCGAACATCGGCTGCCACAACAGGGCCAATTGGATCTAGCGGCATTCCTGCAACAGCTCACAAGTACAAATTATGCTGGCACGCTGTGTCTAGAGCTTCACCCGGATGCACTCAAGTTTCAGGATTTCACAACCTGCCAGGAACTCCTGAGGGAGAGTGTTGCATGGTGCCGTATGCAGCTTGCTAGCTGACTGTCGCTCATCATAGATCGTAGCCTTGCACAACGACACGTACTTCCCCAATACCAAGCTGGTTGAGGAGGCGCTCATAATGGAGTTTACCCTCCACAGCTGCCTGCCGAAGTATCTCATTCTTACGTGCTGATTCAATCAGCAAGCGCTTTCCCTCCGGCTCGATAGTCTTGTTGAAGGCAGCGAGATCAACAGTACATAGAAAGTCTGGACACTTATCATCAGCTGCAAGAACGCGGGTATGCTCATTGTCGATCGAGATCATCTCCTCAAAGATCTTAGGTGCTGGCAGTGTGACCTGTGCACGCTTTCCATCTGGACTGACCCATATATCGGCCTCGGACATTTCATTCAAATCAAACCCCGCTGGCACAGTTCCACGTAACAGAACAACATAATGTTGTTGAATCCCGATCGACTTTAGTGCATTAAGCATTCCAGAGGGCGCTTCGGTATAATCGATATCCACTGAGCCATAATGTTGAATGACAACGTATTTGCTGACCCGCTTGACCTCTTGGAGGATCGCAGGGCTTGCTTGGACAGTAATTGCTGGGGATGTAGTGGCTTGCATCGATGGTAGCATACCAAGTTGCTGCAATATAAGGCCTGCAACGACTGCCAAGACAATTGCAGCAATACTGATTCGAATGACCTGTTTTAACATGGCTGGCTCCTAATTCTTCTGTTATTGCTGCTTAATCGTAACGGTTACATCGGTGAAGCCTAAGGATTGAAGGCGTTCCGTAAATCGCAATCGAGCAATCTCTCCAGCCATGTCAATCATTTCTGTTTGATTGTTGGCTACATCCCATAGTTGCACACGGCCACGCTCCAGTGCTGCCTTCTCAAGCCCCTGATATTGTGAGAAACCCCAGCGCTGACCAGCAGCAACAATCTGTGAGCGCCCTGGATCAATCGCTACTTCTTGAACAGTTGGTTTGGGCAACCGGACGGTGATTTTATTGCCAGTCCGTTGGATGTCTTCTGGCCGAATCTGTTTAAGATCGATCCCAATTGTGACCGTACCAATAACTTCGATCACAACTTTGTCGGTTCCAAAGAGATTCCGAAGTTGATCTGGTGGGGCTTGTGCCTCAGCAACGGTTTGGAGTGGGTATTTCAAGACCACAAGGTTATTTAGTTCTGTCCAAACCGGAAGCGGAAGCGGTGTAGCAGTTGGGAGGGCTGTTATCGTAGCGATTGGCGTTGCAGGCACCAATGGGGTAAAGGTTGGCCCAATTGTAGGCCAAGACGCGGCTGGCGTTGCAGAACCATTCGCAGAGACCTGGATTGGTTGGCTGGCCATACCACGCTGCGCGAATATATACGCACCGAGCAGAACAGCTGCCACCAGAATTGCGCCTACGACCGTGACTGCTATACTGCCTGGCTGGTTTGGTTGTTGGCTCGACATTGGCACTCCATTTCGCGATTCTATGGGATATTGTATTGTGGGGGTTTCGTTTATGTGAGGGCTTAAGCCTGTGGCAAGCGCTCCTGAACATAGGCCGCAATTTCTGCGAGTGGTGCAACCCACACATCAGAGGCATGTGCAAGGTATGCGAGTAACTCAGCTATATCAGTTGAACCAACCAGTAAATGGCCTTCCTGAATGCCATGGAATGTAAAAATACCCCATAGGCCAAGTGTGGTAGCCTGCTCGGCGAGGCCAATCATGGTGCTGCCCGATTGCCGCTCGACGGCCCAGGATGAGAGGTGATGCAGATCGCAGAACAGCGGATCATTGGCCAGTTCACCACGTAGTTCCCCTTTTGCCCGCGCACCAACAAAATGGCGCGCAATGAATGGTGTGTATGAAGCTCGCGAAGCGGCTTTGTTGCATAATCCCAACGCATGGCGGTTTGGAGGCGCACTCCTCCCGTTATCGGATAGATTAGCCAATCGATA
>JANLSE010000199.1:0-6749 GCA_031362265.1 Roseiflexaceae bacterium | reverse complement strand
TGCACGAACCAATTCATAGAGCTCACGATGTGAGGCGATTTCCCAACGTAAATAGGCATGCAGCTCAACAGTTAAAGCACCACGCGCACGCAAGAGTTCATAGATTGCCAGCATAATATTGAGTAACATACTATTATGCGCAGCATGCGCTAAGCTGACATGAAAGAGTGCGGACAACTCATAAGTAGGCTCGTTGTTTGCAAGGGCTTGCTCTGCAGTGGCAATCACTTGCTCAATTGCCGCAAGATCTTCGGCAGTAGCACGTTGAGTCGCGAACCCAATCACCGCAACTTCAATAAGCTCACGTGCCTCAAGGAGCTCCTCTGCCCCACTTCCACCCAACATTGCCGAAAAGAGATCTGGGCGCAGGTATGAGCCTATATCAAAACCCTTGACAATCGTGCCTGCTCCTGGGCGACCTTCAATCAAATTGAGGCGTACTAACCCTTGCAACGCTTCACGCACCGTCGAACGCCCAATACCGAACTGTTCCATCAATTCCCGCTCAGTAGGTAGGCGATCACCTGGCTTGAGCGCTCCACGGCGAAATTGATCGAGAAATTGCTCCACCACTGATTGTGCAAGTGTCGTGCGCGATGCTGATTTGAACATTGTCTCTGTCATAATATCAGACAAACTTTCCCCTACGGCAGTGTACCATAGCCCCTACCGACTGTCAAGGTTTGACTCGCATGGGATCGTATGGTATTATCAATATGTCACTTTATCAGACAAACAGACCTTTTGCAATAGTTGTATCCTCGCACGCCCCTTGGAGGATCAGTGGTTGACATTGTCTTCGAACCAGATGTACGATTTGCTGCACATCGGCATGCGCGTATGTATGGTGCGGTCACGCAGTATGCAGATAGTACCCAAGTAGCAATTCCCTGTGAGATTCGTTGTGGTGCTAGCGCTGGCCCGCGGCTTGCAGTAGTTGCTGGGGTACATGGTGATGAACTTGAGGGGGTTCGTGCGCTCCAGGTTCTGCTGGCAGATCAGGCATTCTTCCCTGCGATTGGAACCTTGCTCTTGATTCCTATTGCCCATCCTCCGGCGTATACGGCGAGAACACGCCGTAGCCCGTTGGATGGCCTTGATCTCAACCGAGTGTTTCCTGGTGATCCGGCTGGAAGCATTACTGAGCGGATTGCAGATTACATGTGTACCCGGCTGCTCGGCGGTTGCGATCTGGTAGTTTCGCTGCATGGTTTGGGCGTGTATGGCACCTTAGCGCCATGGATGGAGTTTGTTGATATTCCAGGTGAGGTTGGGCGCAGATCGCATGCTGCGGCACAAGCCTTTGGGATTGTCGATCTGATGCCATTGCCACTCTTACCCGGTGTATTGCTGACAGCGCTTGCTGAACGTGGAATTCCGGCTATTGAAGGGGAAATTGGTGGCCAGGGAATGGTGATTGGCAGCAACTGGCAGCGTTATGTGCTGGGGATCAAGCGGGTTATGCAGCATCTCGGTATGCTGGGTGGAACATTCGAAACGATCAAGCCACGTTATTGGGCATTATCCTGGCAACGTGCCCCTGTTGGTGGGTTGTTTGAGCCACGTGTTGCCCTTGGGGATCAGGTTGAACGCCAGCAACTGCTGGGTACCATATTTGATCCGTTTGGTGAGCCGGTTGCTCAGCTCGAAGCGCTCGCAGCTGGAACAATTGGCGCCGTACAGACCTTTGCCACGGTTGTGCCAGCAGAACAGATCGCCTTACTCTGGGAGACAACCGACGTAATGCATGCCGCGCTGTAATGGCTTAGGGCTGTTTTGCACTGGATTGTGAGTGATGGTATGCGAGAATCAGTTGATTTGCGCTTTGATGGCAAAGTTGCAATTGTGACGGGCGCGACTGCGGGTATTGGCTTGGCAACGGCCAGATTGTTTGCTGTACGCGGCGCGGCGGTAGTATTGGCTGGCCGACGCCGTGAACTGGGGGAAACGGAAGCAGCAAGAATTCGGGCGGATGGTGGCACTGCCAGCTTTGTGCAGGTGGATGTTGGCCAGTCTGAACAGGTTCAGAACCTTGTGACCGAAACACTGACACGTTACGGCCAGATCGATATTCTCTTTAATAATGCAGGTATTGGTTATTCAGGGCCATTCTGGGAGGCACCCCTCGAGCAATGGTATGACACAATCACGGTTAATCTGACCGGACAATATCTTTGTGCACGAATGGTTGCTCCCCATCTGCTTGATCGTGATGGAGCCATCATCAATATGTCGTCAATACTGGCATACGCAACCATTCCTGGGTTTGCGATCTATTCAGCATCCAAGGCAGGTGTGATTGGTATGACGAAAGGGATGGCACTTGATCTGGCGCGCCGGAGAGTGCGCGTCAACTGTATCGTTCCTGGCAGCACTGATACGGCCATGATGTGGGAAGGGAAATCTCGTGACCAGGTACCGATGGAGATTCAACATGAAGCAACCGAGGCTGTGCCGATTGGTCGAATTGCCGCACCAGAAGAGATTGCATCAGCTGTGCTGTTTCTCGCAAGCCCGGCGGCATCTCTGATTACAGGCACTGTACTCATTGCAGATGGCGGCCTGCTGGCGCGAATTGCAACCAATTATTAGCATAATGGTGTCTTAGCATGGTGGAGGAGCTGCAATGATCACGGCTGCATTGTGTAATACGCCAGCATTGCTAGGGGCGATTCAGCGGCGAAATCTTGATGCGCTGGTCGCAATCACGACTGCCAATGTCACCTATACCAGTGGACTGGACTTGTACACCCAAACTCTGATACCAGATCGCTTGGTGCTTACCATGACTGATGCTCACGGCAAAACAGCACTTGTGATCTGGGGAGGTGAACGTGACAAGGTCGAACGCGATGCACGGGTCGATCAGGTTGCCTACTATGCTGAGTTTGGCGAGCTACCAGTGGCAGTGTTGGCCGATCTCCTCACTCGGCACGGATTAGCGGCTGGCCAGATTGGCCTTGAACTACGCTATTTTCCTGCGGAGGCTTATCTCCTGTTGCAACAACTGCTTCCAAAGGCACACTTCTGCGATGCTGAAGCAGCCTTTGCAGAAGCACGCATGATCAAGACTGCTGATGAGATTAGCCTGTTGCGTCAAACTGCGATTGCCATGGATCGTGCTTCCGAACTGGCGGCTGGGCTTACCCGTGTTGGCGAAACCGAGCGTGCATTTGCTGGGCGAATTACCGCTAATCTGCTAACTCTTGTTGAGGCAGAGGTGGCTGGCCCGGATGGAATTGTTGCTGCTGGGCCAAATGCGGCGGTCATGCATCACCTGAGTAGTCAGCGCCCGATTGGGCGAGGCGAGATTGTTCGTTATGGTATTAAGGCGAGCTTTCTTGGCTACTGGTGCATCATCCTGCGCATGGCAGTGATGGCCGATATTAGTGAACAGCAAAAGGAATCGTACCGCCATTTCGCCGATATCTACCATGGCACCTTACGGCTGTTACGTGCTGGTACACGTGCTTGTGATGTGTTTGCAGGGTGTCGTGCGTTGGTAGATCGACATGGTATGACGCTTATTTCTGAAAAAGTTGGCCATAGTACCGGTCTGGTCTTCCGTGAGACACCGATCTTGCAGCCTTCGGATACAAGCGAACTACAACCAAATATGGTGCTGGCCTATGATTACCTTGTGCTCGATCAACGCGGAATGCCACACCATATTGAAGATCGAGTACTTGTGACTGAGGATGACCCAATACTCCTTTCAAATATCATTGATACTGATACGCTCACCATTCTCGGTAGATAAGGCAGAAGGAGCAGCCATGCAGAAGCATCTCTATGCAACAATGACTCATGAAGAGGTCAACCAAGCAGTTCGTGACAAACGGGTTGTGTTGATTCCTATTGGCCAACTCGAAACCCACGGCCGGCACTTACCGATTGATGTCGATGTTGTGCAGGTCAACCATGTTTGTGAGGAAGCTGCCCGCCGATCGCCGGATGTCTTACTGGCTGCCCCACCGATCTACTATGCCTTCTCCGAACATGTGATGGATTTCCCTGGGACGATTGCGATTCGGCCAACGGTCATGATCGAATATCTATTTGATATTGGCCAGAGTTTTGCTCGCCAGGGATTCACCCGTATTGTGCTTGTCAATGGCCATGGGAGTAATCGATCAATTTGTGAAGTAGCAACCCGCATGATCACCAATGCCACCAACTGCTATTGTGCGACGCTCGATCATTGGAATCTCGCACGCGAAAGACTAGCTGAGATTCGCGATTCTCCGCATGGTGGAACAGCCCATGCCTGTGAATTTGAAACATCTGAATACATGTATTTACGCCCAGAACTGGTGCAACACGACAAGATTCAGGATGAATACGCGCCTGATTACCGCCCATGGCGCTCCGATGATTTTGCCGGTGGTGGGGTGGTTCATTTTATGGAATTCTGGAGCCAACGATCCAAGAGTGGCTCAGAAGGTGCGCCTTCCCTGGCGACCCCAGAAAAAGGCCGAGCACTACTTGATGCTACAATAGAACAGTTAATTACTTTTGGCCATTGGTGGCAGGCGATCGAATTCCCACCACGAGTCAACCATACTGTTGTCCAGCATTCTTCATAGCCGATGGATCACACATGCCAGGTAGCGGATCGGACTCAGGCCAACTAACGCGCCCAAGTGTTGTATTCCAACCAACCGCACACACTCGTTTTCTGCGCGGTGTCCAGATGGTGGTTGCAGCCGTGCGACCTACCTTGGGGCCGTGTGCGCGTACAGTCCTCGTTGCCCCCGAGAGCGGTATGGGTCGTGAGCCAGCTGTGCTTGAGAGCGCTGGAGTTATTGTCCGCCGCTTAACCCAGCTTGCTGAAGCGGGTGCCGATGTTGGGGCGATGTATCTGCGCCATATGCTCTGGCAAGTACACGAGCAGTCTGGCGATGGGGTTGCGACCGCAGCTGTCTTGTTTGAGTCCATCCTACGCAAGGGAATTCATGCGCTTGCGACTGGCTGTGATGCGCTCCGTTTGCAGCGAGCATTACAAGCTACCAGCGATGTGATCTGTGATGCGCTGGATCAGCAGAGTCGGCCATTGAACGGGCGCACTGCGATCGCTGCCTATGCTGCAAGCCTGACCGATGATCAGCCGATAGCGGCCCTCTTGGGCGAGGTTTTTGATCTTATTGGCACTGAAGGCCAGTACGAAATCCACACCCGCCAGCGGCCTGGCCTGGAACGTGAATATGCTGAAGGCATGGTCTTTCAGAGCACACTTCTCTCACATGCAATGTTCACCGATCTTATTCGTATGCGCACCCAGGCCGAACAGGTCGCAGTGCTGATCAGCGATTTGAGCATTGATGATCCCCGGGAGTTGGTTCCACTCCTTGAATGCGTTGTGGCAGCGGGCAAGCGCACCCTCTTGCTGATTGTTGATCGGCTTGGTGAACAGCCACTGACACTGCTCCACGCCAACCAGCAGGCAGGAGTGCTTACAACAATTGCCGTGCGCCCACCAGGATTAGGAGCACAAATACCGCTTGCGCTTGATGATCTCGCAGTCGTGCTTGGTGGTCGGGTGTTCTCCCAGGCAGCCGGGGACTCACTGCGGACTGTTATCCAAACTGATCTTGGCCATGCACGGCGGGTATGGGCACATGCGCATGCGTTTGGTGTGGCAGGTGGGAGCGGAGATCGCAGGAAGTTGCGAACCCACATTGCATCACTGCGTGCCTTGTATCGGACAGCACATGATCGCGATATGCAGCAGGCAACTCGTGATCGGATTGGTCGTCTGTTGGGTGGTAGTGCGGCCATGTACATCGGTGCAGCCACAACTACCGAAACTGAGTTGCGCAAGGCACAAGCCGAGCGTATGGCTCACATAGTGTGTGCTGCGATTGGTGAAGGAGTGGTGCCGGGCGGCGGTATGGCCCTCTATCGCTGCCAGCTTGCCATCGACACAATTTCCGCTGGTAGTGGCGATCTCGAACAGCAGGCCGCCTGGAAGATTGTCCGTTCCGCGTTGGAAGCACCAGCACGAACGATCATGACAAATGCTGGCCATGACGCTGAGCCGATCCTCTATGCACTGCAATCACATGCTGTCGATATTGGCTATGATGTGCTGAATGCGGCATATGTAAACATGTACCACACAGGCATTCTTGATGCGGTTGCTACCCAGAAATGCATTGTGCGTATGGCAATCGAAGCTGCGGCACTGGCGCTCACGATTGAGGCACAAATACACCGCCGTCAACCGGAGGTTTCAATTCAACCATGAGTGTGATCACCAATCTGTCTGAGACTCTCTATGCCATAGCCGTTGCTCCAACAGGGAATCCCTCAGTTCTCTATGCTGCTACCGATTCAGGAGTCTATCGATCGGTAGATGGCGCGCAAACCTGGGTGCATTTGCCCTCATTGCCTCTTGGGGCAGGAACTGCAACAACGGCCCTGGCGATTGCTAGTGATGGCGCTGAACGAGCCACGATATATGTTGGTGGTTATGGTGTACTCTACCGTTCAGAGGCCTTCACTGAGCGATGGCACGTATGCGTTTTACCGATGCCACCATCGTATGTGACATCGATTACCATATCGTCGAATATAGATGAAGATCGGATTATTCTGGTTGGTACTGCGGAAGATGGGGTCTTTCGTTCAAATGATAGTGGTGAACACTGGGCAACTTGGAATTTTGGCCTACTCGATTTGCATGTCCTAGCACTGGCGATTTCACCAACCTTTGCAAGCGATGAAACAGTTGTTGCCGCCACCGAAAC
>JANLSE010000159.1:0-3627 GCA_031362265.1 Roseiflexaceae bacterium | reverse complement strand
GTAGCGGTATGGTATAATTGGCGCACCATGAGCTGTAGAACACCCCTTCTCATCCTAACCGTTCTGTGCGCGCTTGTGAAGGCACCATACCCGGCTTTAGCATACACAAATAGTCCAGCCGAGCTCGTCATCCGAGTCCGTGCTGGGCTTTTATTAAGCAGCACAGCACGCGTATCCGATCGCACATCGCCACTTGAGCAACTCCTTGGCACATATGGTGCCAACGCAGCCCAAAACCTTGGCCGCGATAGTTCTACGTATCGCGTGTTATTGCGCCCAGGGAGCAATGCACCTCGCGCTGCACAGCAGTTTGCAGCACTCGCAGATGTTGTCTATGCTGAACCAAATACGACTCGCTCTGCCATGTTCACCCCAACCGACCCACTTTTTCCACGTCAGTATGCGTTGGCAAATATTCACGCTCGCGAAGCATGGGATATCACTGTTGGTGGTAGTGTGCCAATTGCTATTCTAGACACTGGCGTTTCGCCCACACATCTTGATCTAAAGAGTAAATTACTTCCTGGCTACGATTTTCTCAACCGTGACAATGATCCGCGCGATGATGATGGCCATGGTACCTACACCGCCGGTGTTGCTGGTGCCGTTAGCGATAATACAGTAGGGATCGCTGGGATCTGCTGGGGTTGTCCACTCATCCCAATCAAGGTACTCAATCGGCGTGGGCAAGGCGATGATGCAACCATCGCAGAAGGGCTGCGCTGGGCTGTTGATCATGGCGCACATATTATTAGCATGAGCTTAGGTGGCCCCGAAGATACACGAGTTCTGCGCGAGGCGATTGATTATGCCTACCAACACGGAGTGCTTGTCGTGGCAGCCTCGGGTAATGGCCAGGCCGATGGGAATGCCCCAAGTTTCCCGGCTGCCTACGAGCATGTACTTGCCGTCTCAGCAACCCGTGCCGATGACCAGATTGCTAGCTTCTCAACAACTGGGGATTTCGTCGATCTGGCAGCACCTGGTGCCGATGTGCTCAGTACATTCTGGACAGTTGTCGATGGTGATGGATATGGTGTTGCGAGCGGAACTTCAGCAGCCGCACCGCATGTTGCTGGCGCAGCTGGATTGATCTGGAGTGTGCGTCCTGATCTTACAGTTGATCAGGTGAGCGATGTGTTGCGAATGGGCAGCGACGACTTAGGGCTACCTGGGAAGGATTCTGAGTATGGCTATGGTCGGCTTAACGTACGCAGCGCACTTGAGCGAACACAGGATCCAAATCTACTGCTGCAATCGCGGATCGAAGGGGTTGTTGGCAGTTCCGCGCCCAGCGAAGCGATTGTTGCACTAAGTAATGGCCAGACAACCCGCCCGAATGCGAATGGCATGTACCGCTTCAGCGCTCTGGCAGCAGGCAACTATACAGTCAGCGTAAGCGGGCCAGGGCTAGATCTTCCGGCCCAAAATGTTGCGCTCTCTGGGACAGCACTGAACATCGCGATTGTCGATTTCGGCATAAACCGAGCGGTAATAAGCGCATTCACACCAATACCACCGCCACCAGCTGGCACAAATCTACGTTATTTCGCGGCCACTGGCCACAGTTTGGGTGGAGCATTCCGCACCTATTGGGAACAACAGGGCGGGCTGGCGATCTTTGGCTACCCAATTAGCGAAGAGCTACGTGAGCGATCTGAAGATGGTCGTGAACGGATCGTACAGTATTTTGAGCGTCATCGGTTTGAGTTACATACTGATCTGCGCGCACCCTATAATGTACAACTCAGTCGTCTAGGTGATACTATCTTGCAAACTCAGGGTCGCAGTTGGTTTGCATTTCCCAAAGGCAGTTCAAAACCAAACTGTCGTTTCTTCCCCGAAACAGAACATACTATTTGCGAGCCATTTCTCAGCTACTGGCGGGCATATGGCCTAGAATTTGATGGTCAACGTGGTAAAAGTATCGCCGAGAACTTGGCGCTCTTTGGGCAACCGATTTCGGAGCCCCAAATCGAGACCACAGCCGATGGGCGTTTGCTATTTGTGCAATGGTTTGAACGTGCCCGTTTTGAAGACCATGGGCCAGAGGGAGGAGTGCTGTTAGGGCTGTTGGGCAATGAATTGGCAGCCAGCCAGGGGTTACGCTAAAACGCAAATTGCGATGTTTCTCAAGTGCATAGCGCTTAGGACATACGTGCCAAGCGTACCTTGATATAAAACAGGAGATCCCGCCGCCGAATCACGCCAAGCAGCATCGAATTCCCCACCACTGGCAGCAAATCCTGATCAGATTCGGCCAGCAGATGAAGTGCATCATCTACACTTGTATCAGGCGTCAGCATACGCACCCGCTCAATTGGTGTCATGGCCTCGCGAATGCTCGTTCGTGTCCATTGGCTGATAGCAAACCGCCGCAGATTACGCATCGTCATCATGCCGAGTAATGGTTGCTCGCGCTCATCTGCGGGCTCAGCCATCACCGGAAAGCACATGTCGGATTGGCCAAGAACAAAACGCCCAACAAACTGATCGAGAGACAGATCTGGCTCAACGCCATGAAACGTCTGCTGCATCACATCTGCAACTCGCACGCCACGCATTGCACGCTGGAACGACAACTGGCGAAAGCCATCGACGGCCGTACGGCTCAGAAAAAACCCAGCCAACCCAAGCAGCAATGCATATCCCAGATCACCTGAAGTGAGCGCATAAATCGCCCCAACAAACAACAACCCCCAACCACAAGAGCGGGCAATCAATGTTGCCGATCGCGCTGCGGAAATCTCATCATCCGATAGAAACCAGAGGATAGCCTTAAGCATACGCCCACCATCGAGCGGATAGCCTGGCAGAAGGTTAAGCACCAGCAAGCCACCATTTACGGATGCCTGGGTGAGTGCCAACATTTGAAGCGGCCCTGGTATGCTGATGATTGCGGCCACCGACCAGATAACCGTTAAGATCAGGCTCATCAGTGGGCCAGCTGCGGCCACCAGGAGTTCAGTAATAGGAGCTAGGTGCGCTTCATCCACCTCAGTACGCCCACCGAACCCAAACACTGTGATTGCACGTACAGGTAAGCCAGCAAGATACCCTACCGCACCATGTGCGAGCTCATGGAGAAACACCCCACCATAGAGCAACAAGACCGTACCGATTCCAGCACCAAGTGCTTGTAGAGCACTGAGTGTTGGCATAAAGAGTGTACTACACACCACTGACATAATAAATAGGCCAGGTAAAAAGCTCCAATGAATCTGAAGGGGTGTGCGCCCTATTTGAGCAATCGTTAGTGTTCTATGAACCACAGGGCTGCCTCATACGATTAACATATGCTCGAATATTCTTGTTCGGTAGATCATGGTTCTCACATCCTCATGATACCATACCGAATCGCTAATTGGCACCACCAGTAGTGACATAAATAATATGGATCTGTCAGATAAAGCTTGCCGTTATAATATGGTACTATTAGTTCCCTTTACGAGGCACCACTGTTCAAGTACTATCAGGGAGCTAGATCTATATGTTACCATGTAGCCCTAACCCCCAACCAACATCAGTATTCTCGTGATGAGTTGAGCACCGAGCGCTCGATTAGGTAACAATGGAACAAACACTGAGTGATGAGCAGTGCCGCTTAATCGCACTAGCCATACAGCA
>JANLSE010000157.1:0-14969 GCA_031362265.1 Roseiflexaceae bacterium | reverse complement strand
GCCGCACCTGACAGGTTTACGTTTTGCGTATTAGTGTCACAGGCACGCCACCTGTCTCAGCCGATTGGCGCGCAGCTGCAATCACCCGATCGACTTCGAGGCCATCGGCGAGCGATGGGCTGGGATCGCGGCCTTCGGCATAGGCACCAAGGAATGCACGTAGCGAAGCGGCATGCCAGGCCACTGTCCCGGTTGGCATCTCGCCACCTGGCAAACTAGCTGCTGGCCGGGTGCGGCTGAGTGTCCCGATTCGCCGGCTACCTGGGAGTGCCTCGGCAGAATCGACAACCTGAAGGCCATTTGGATCTTGCGCATCGTAGACAAGGCTACCATGTGTGCCATACGCCTCAATACGAATATCATCAGCCGCTCCTGGAACAAGCTTCGAGACAGCGATACTGCCAATTGCACCATTCGCTAGCCCAAGTTGCATCCATGCCACATCATCCGAATCAATCGAAATTGGTTGGCCATCCGGGCCGAGCCGTGTATCGACCAGATTGCGCATACGTGCCGCAATCCATGTGGTTTGGCCAAGTAAATGAGAGGCAAGATCAAGCATATGCGAGCCGAGATCAACCAGAACACCACTGCCAGGCCCAGCAAAGCGCCATGTGATTGGTCGATCCCGTTTGATATTACTGGCGCGGTAATAACGTAAGTGGAAGCCAATGACATTGCCGAGTAACCCCGCCTCAATCAGGCGTTTGGCTTCTTGGAGTGCAGGAATCTGGCGAAAATGGAAATTCATGCCACCCGCAATACGCCGCTCAGTAGCAAGTGCCACAATTTTTTGTGATTCCGCCAATGTTGCGGCGAGTGGCTTCTCGCAAAATAAGGCTTTGCCCGCTGCAATCACCGCCTGCGCGACATACGCATGATCGCCAGTCGGCGCACAACAATCGACAACCTGTATGCCCGGGTGGCTCAATAGCTCATCGAGTGCGGTTGTGGTGAGAACACCTGGCCCAAGCTCACGTTGCGCACGTTCTGCTGAGTTCTGCGAGGCGGTTTGGATCGCCGCAATCCGCACTGCTGGTAGATCAGGGTATACAAGCGGTAACATCCGTAAACAAAGCGCGTGCATACGCCCAATGCCACCATACCCGATCAGCCCAACTGAGATTTCACTCATGGAACATGCCCCTTTTGTGATAGATCACCAATAATGAATGCGCGAGATAGTGGCACTCATACCTCATTAGTTATGGTACCACAAACCGATCACGCTCCTGCCCGTGATTATCGTAAACGGCCATTGAGATTCCATTGGGTGTGACCTCGGCGGCCAAGTAGTGATAGAAATCGCCGCCAAACCCAGGGTAAGGGAAAGATCCACTTGTGCCAACAATCAACTGCAAGACACCATCAATATTCTGGCGATTGTAGAGATGTTCATGTCCACAAATATAGGCTGTAACCTGATATTGCTTCAGGAGGGCCCAGAAGGCATCGCGCTCAGCGGGATACACATCAAGCGCACTACCTACATGCGGGCCAACCGGAAAGGCAGGGTCGTGCCCAAAGACAATCGTATAGCGATTGGGGTTATTCCTGAGTTGATCTTCTAACCAGGCCAGTTGGATGTTGCCAAGGCGATGCGAATCGTCGAATAGCTCGGTCTGAATCGATATGAAGCGGACATCCTGATAATCGACACGGTATGTCAGGGGTTTAAGCCCTTCTGGTCCATTATCAGGTAATTCGGGGAATGCTTCGGCCATGAGAGTGGTAGCCCAGGAATGCCCCTGCACATCGTGATTCCCAGGTGTGACAAGCATCCAGGGTGTTGTAGCCTGTGTACCAAGTGGTGCCATGGCCGCGCGCCAACGTTGCCACTGCTCACGAACACTGGCTTGATCATCCATTGCGTTGATCAGATCGCCAACAGTTAGGGTGACTACTGGCTGTTGAGTACGCGCAAGCTCAACGATTTGGCCCATTATCTCGGGCGGATCGAGACCAGCAGTGCGGGTATCGCCAAGTACGACAAAATGCCAGGGTGGCTTTGGAGTCGGTGAGGGTGGTACGCTTGTGGGTGTGGCTGTTGGTTCTGGCGTGCTGATGCTTGGCGTTGACGTTGATACGAGCGCAAGTATAGCTGAGGGTTGCTGGGATGCACGTGCCGTTTCAGGTGGAGGATCTCCACAACCAATCAGCCATCCAAGGGCGAATAACGTGATCAGGAAGTATTTCATACCTGAAGTATACCATATTGATTGAGTCTAAATTGCCACATCGCACATATTTTCTGGTATCATGGAGACAGTGAGCAATTTCTTACATGTGAAAAGGAGCCTAGAATGGAATCAATTGATGTGTGGACAGATCAGCTACTAGAAGTCGAGCAGAAATTCGCTGAGGCACACGAGATCCTTGCGCAATTGCAAGCCGAACTTAAGGGGGCTGGCCGTAAAAAGGATATGCAGGCAATTGCCGAGGTTGTTGAGCGCTTAGGGCGCTATGGAAGATTGTTCGAGGATATCCGCCAGAGCTGGACGGAGGTGAACGACTAGAATCTGCGCAAAATAGGAATGCGCCAATATTACGATGCTGAGGCTCGCCAACTGCGAATCACGCTTGGTTCTATCACAATCACTGGTAGGCCAGTAAGTGCTACTGTGGCATATTGTGGGTAGCGTTCTGCAAGTAGGATTATCCCTTTTTCATAGATTGGGCCTGTGTCTAGGATAGCGGCCATCCCGCGCACCTGAAGCCACGCAAGCCGACTCCAATCCTCAGCATAGTGATCGATCACGAGTGCTACCTGTGGATTTGCGGTAATATCGCGTACACGCCGTAATTTGGTGAGCGCAACGCGCTTGGGTTTGCCATCGAGTGGTGTAAAGAAGCGCTCGCCATCGTAGGCATACACAACCGGCACCACCGCTGGCTGCATATCTGTACCAATCGTTGCTAAGTGCGCGATCCGTTGTGCTTGGATAAGCTCGTGTTCCCAGGGTTCTTGTGGCTTCATATCGATTTAGTATAGCGCATGTGAGTATGCTTCATGCAGAGCCGGTGCAGATTGTTCGGGATTCTGAATTGGAGCAAATCAGACACATGCAGTCAGGCTCATGCAGTATGGTATGATGCCAGCACATGTAAAGGAGAGGCGCGCTAAGCATGGATGTTCCGCGAACACAGAATTGCTTCCGGTTGCTGTGTGGTATGCTGGCCATAATCTTCTTCACTGGATGTGCTGGTGGCACTGCTCCCTTAAACACGCCAGATAATCCGCTGCCAACACTGCTCCCGACTCGCGTGAAGACGCCGGTTTTGGTTGATGAAGCGGTACCAGAGTCAACAGCGCAACCCAATGATACGGGCTGGATCGCTGGCGACCCTGGGGTTGAGTTGCGCCGCATATATGCAACTGTCGCTGAAAACCTGCGGGGCCCTGTTGTGGTTGTTCGATTGGATCCGCAGCAGGTGCATATACGTGTTGGCTATCGCCCAGATCGACCGATTGCGCTACGGGCTTGGTTTGCAGCCGAACAACCACTTCTAGCTGTCAATGCTGGATATTTCGATGCGGAACATCAGAGTACTGCACTCGTCATTAGTGATGGTGTTGTTAGTGGCGCCAGTTACGAAGGTTTTGGGGGGATGTTGGCGATTCATGCGGATGGCGCAATAGAGCTACGCCCACTGCGGGATACACCATACGATGCGGCAGAATCAATTGTCCAGGCAACTCAATCGGCTCCGATGTTGATCTTCCCAAGTGGTGTGGGCGCTAATCTCCAAGAGGATGGTAAACGGGCGCGCCGTACGGTCGTTGCATTTGATCAGCAGGGGCGATTGCTGTTTATTGTTGCGCCAAGCAGCATGTTTACGCTTAGTGAGATAGAGAACTGGCTGATCGCCAGTGATCTTCAGATTGATCGCGCATTGAACCTGGATGGAGGTTCATCTACCGGTATGTTCTTAGTGAGCGGTGAATTGAATGAGGCGATTGATTCGTTTGCAGGTTTGCCAATTGTTATTCTGATCAATCGTTAGCCCTATTGACATTAGTGCCAGAATTCGGTATAGTATCGGTGTGGGAGACAATATAGCACTGCCGAATAGGCGCAAAGGAGGTGATGCCCATGAGTAATGAGCGTATGGGTATCACCGCAGGCAAGGCTCTCTAGTTTTGCCAGTGGTGATACCCTTCTCCAATCGAAAGGCTCTCGCTTCATAGCGAGGGCTTTTTCGTATCTTGAATACTAAAACCATTGTATCTGTTTTAATACAGAAGCCCTCACCAATTGGCGAGGGCTTTGTTTCATACTGAACAGCTGTTGGCTATTCTTCTTCTTCGCGCTTCTCGCGGATGAGTTCTGGCTCGACCGAAGCCTCTTCCTCAACAACCTCTTCGGCGCGTGCTGGTGTCAAGTTCACCACTAAATCTTCATCGTGAGCAGCAAATGTAGCGCCTGCAGGTGCCACAAGATCACTCACATGAATATTTTTGTCCAGTTCATCCAGCCCGCTGATATCAACTTCAATTGCTGAAGGCAGGGCCGTCGGCAGAGCAATAACTTCAATCGACATCATTGCCTGATTGAGGACTGCATCACCGAGTGAGACAAGAATTGACGAGCCGGTAAGATGGATTGGCACCGAGATACGCACTTCCACCTTGAGATCAACCGCGTGAAAATCAACATGAATAACATCACGGGTAACCGGATGGCGCTGAAGTGTATGCACAAATGCCGAGACCACAGCTTCACCTGGAATTTCCAGCTCAACTAACCGTGTGCGGCCTGCTTTGCGAATCAGATCAACAAATGCTTTCTGGGGCAGCTGAACCGTAAATGGCCCAACGCCTTTGCCATACACTGTTGCTGGCAATATACCTGATTTACGGAGATCCCTGAGTTTCTTCCCCATAATGGTACGTTTCTGAAGGGATACCTTGATACTATCCGCCATGAACAAACTCCTTTATTGGCTAAGCTACCTTCGCACATGGGCTAAGGGCACTGCCATAGCTCCGAATCGCGAATTATAGCGGAGGTTGGCCGGTTGCGCAAGTAGTGATATGGCGCGGGTAGCAATAGAATCACCTAAACGCAATGGTGCCAAGCGTAGGACACAGGTTGATAGCGTTTATGGAAAGCGCTCGATGGTAGTGCGGATGGAGCGTCACTTGAGGATATAATATGCGCCGCGCTTATCACCTACACGGAGCAACAGCCCACGTTCGACAAGATCTGCCAGATCGCGGCGGAGTGTCTCACTAGAGACATCTGGTGCGAGATCCTGCATGTCGCGGTTGGTAATACGGCGTTGTTCGACCAAATGCAGAAGCGCAGTGATCTGGCGTTCGTTGAGACCCTGCCGACGCCACTCGCTTGTATCGACACCACCCGCATCGGCGCGATCATCGCCAGTGTGGCCGCGTAGTGTCACCAGAAACCCTGCGGCGGTTTCACGGAATTCAGGAGGCGGCAGACCAGCATCGGCCATCTGGCGTAGGACACGATCGATTCCATATCCAAGCCGCTCAATCAGCCCATAATCGGCCAAGACTTGCACCAGAGTTTCATTGCGACTGAAGCGCTCGGCAACCAGGTTTTGGAGCGTAACATGGCCTGGGAGTCGGCCAGGTGAATAGCATTCGAGCCTGTCGCCATACAGCGCTACACGAATGCCTTCGCCACGCACACTATAATCGCGATGAGCGACGGCATTCACCAATACCTCACGCACTGCCGCAAGTGGCAGCTGGATCCAATCCTGGCGCTCGAAACCGCCACTATCGCTAATCATACGACTGCCGCGGCGCATATGCTCCGAGAGCCAAAGCTCGGCGCGCCGAATGCCTTCAACCAGAGTATCGCGCACATCCTCGCGAATAAACTCATCGCTCATTTCGCGGCCACGGTAACGAATCAGCGTCATCTCACACTGTGGAAAGAAGCGCTCCACATCACGGGCAAATAGGAGCAATCCTGCATTCGTGGGAGTGAACGATGCTGGCGCATCCATAAGTGAATGAGGCTCCGTTGTGATCGGAAGCAGGCAACCACGGCGAACGAGGAACGCATGTGGATCGCTTTCTGCCGTCGGGCCAATCCGACGAGTATAGGTAGCGATTTTTTGTGGATCGAGATCTTCTGTGCGCCCATGATTTGGCGTGAGGCGTTCCCAGCTTGTTGCGCCACGCTCAAGTAATAATCGGCGTAAGGCATCAGGGAGAATGGGCTGATCAGTAGAACCTTCACGCCGCAGGTACTTACCGCGTACACTATAGACATGAGGCATACCGGATGGGATCGTCACAAGCAGGAGTGTTACGCCAGCGTATTTTACAACTTCTGGAATTGGCAGCAGCAGTGGAGGAGCACAAGCCATACCAGCGTCCAGTACTGCTGCTAACACAAGGCTTGGATCCACTACCCCTTCAAGTTTGCGCCCACGCCCAACGCCAATCAAAAGTGTGCCGCCCTGAGCATTCGCAAAAGCAGCAAGCGTTTCCGCAAGATCATCGGGCTTGAATACCCCGCGAATAGTCGCGAGTTGTGGGCCATCCGGTTGTGCGAGTAGGTTCTCGATCATATGCTGATTGTAGCACAGATTTGTTGATCGGAAAATGGGAGTATCATGGGGAGCGCAGAACGCAGGAACGCAGGAACGCAGGAGCGCAAGAGCGCAAGAGCGCAAAGGCGCAAAGGCGCAAAGGCGCAAAGGGCTTGGTTTAGCTGCCCTCTGGGCAATTTTTGGTTCTTTGGTTCTTGGTTCTTTGGTTTCTTGTTCTGCGGTTCCGTACGATGGTTTGGGTGCCCTCTGGGCAATTCTTGGTTCCGTAGTTTTTCCCGTAGGAGTATACCTATGCCTACCATCCTCATTCTTGGGGCCGCTGATACTGGCCGTGCGCCAATGACAGCTGCAATTCTTGCGCGGATTCTTGAACAGCGTACATTGCCATATCAGGTAGCGTCTGCAGGCATTCTTGGCCACGATGGTGATTCCCCAACTGGTGATGCAATCTCATCGATGGATCAGATGGGGTTGGACATCAATGAGCATGTGGCGCGCTCATTGACTGATGAGATCGCCGAGAGTGCCGCATTGATGATTGCTGTCGATAGTGGTACTGCACGAGTTGCGCGCGCCCGCTTTCCGAACACAGCCGAGCGCATTCAGATTCTGGGCGATTTGGCTGGGCGTGCTCGCGATATTCCGGATCCCTTTAAGATGGCAATGGCAGCTTGGTTAACATATGCAACTGAAATCGATATTATGCTACGCGCAGCGCTTCCGCGCATTCTTACCTTCCTGGGCGATCCCAATGCCGAAACAATGCCTGTATCGGTATCACCATATGCACGTGCCACAAGCACAACACCGCCGCAAGCGGATGTCGCTGATGATACATGGGCTAAGCGTACATCCCAGGCGAATTCGTTTCCTGGCGCTATGCCTAGTACACGAATCGCGGCGCTTGCTCGCATGCAGCGGCTGATAGACATTCTTGAGCAGATGCCAGGCGTTGTGGATTGGGGCGCGGCGCGTACTCAGTTCGACACAGATCTTGGCGATTGCCAAGCAACTGCGGATGCGGCAGATCTGGCTCCGGCATTGGTAGGCTTATTGCGGGCCGTGCTGACGATGACGCCAAACATCCCAAGCCCTGGCCAGTTGGCTGCGCTACGTGAGGCGATGGAATTGCTTGCACAGCCGGTTGAGCAGGGTGGGCTTGCCGCATTTTCCGCACGAGTTGGGATGTGGGCTGGCTTATAATAGCTGACATGTTGTTTTTGGTTTGCTGGCGACCTGCGGCTTGTTTTTGTCCTACTCCAGGCCCTACATCAGTACCGCGGCTGTGGCGACTTTTGGCCTATTCTCATGCAGAGCGCTTCTCTCTATACTAGGATCATGATGCCGGGGATGCACTCCCTGGCTTTTGTTAATTTATCCCGGAGGATCCATGCGCTTTCTCGTTGATCAACGATCCTACGAAGAGATGCTTGCCAAGAAGTCGCACTCACGTGATTGTTATGTTCGTAAGCAGGAATACCCTCACCATCTGTATGTCGATGGTGTGAAGTATTGCGTTGCACGTGCGGTATTCGATGCAATTAAAGTCGCCCAAGATGCCGATGATCAGGATGCATTATTGCATCTGTTTGCCCACAAAGAAGAGCTTGATCGTGCGGCGGCTGACGCACGCACGAAAGGGATCGATGTTCGCACGGCGCGCGCGATTGGTGACCCGCCACCTTCTGAAGAAGAGTCGATGCCAGTGATGAACAACACGTTCTTCCCGGCGATCCCACAGACGATAGAAGAAACCGGGTTGAATCGCACATTCCTGTACGAACATACGATTCGTATTATTTACAACAAGGGCCGCGCAACTGGCCTGGATCTTGTGGAAGAAACTGGGCTTCCCTATACGATTATCGATATCTTGCTACGTGATCTACGCAAACAGGAACAGGTTGATATTGCTGGCCAGCGTGGCTATGGCGATGTGAATTACGAGTATACACTTACGCCACGTGGGGCGCAATCTGCCCAAGAGGCGTTGCTGAAGACCATGTATGCCGGGCCGATACCAGTACCACTCGATACATGGATTCAGTCGGTCAAAGCGCAGACAGTCAAAGACGTGATTGTGACCCGACGCAATATTCGTGAGGCGTTCAAGAATCTTGTGATCGACGAATCAATTCTCAATTGGGTTGGCCCAGCAGTCAACTCAGCCTCTTCGGTTATGCTATTTGGGTTTCCAGGGAATGGCAAGACAACCATTGCAGAGCGTATCACGCTCCTGATGGGCGATGACATTTTCATCCCATATACGGTGTATGCTGATGGTGCAGTCATCAAGCTCTATGATTCAATTGTGCATGAGCCTGCGAAGATGCAGCTTCCTGAGGATGCCCAGTACGATAAGCGTTGGACGCGTATTAGCCGCCCAGTTGTGATCGTTGGTGGTGAGCTAACCCTTGAAGGCCTTAATCTGATCTACAACAAGGACACAGGGATCTACGAAGCGCCATTTCAGATGAAGGCCAACTGTGGCATTTTTCTGATCGACGACTTTGGCCGCCAGCAGGTGCGCGTATTCGATCTCTTAAATCGCTGGATTGTACCACTTGAGAAGCGCTATGATTTCTTGACAACCGCATCTGGGAAGAAACTCCAGATTCCATTTGATCAGTTGATTATGTTCTCAACCAATCTTGACCCTAACGATCTTGGTGATGATGCCTTGCTCCGTCGTATTAAGTTCAAATTCGAGATTAGCGACCCGAATGAGGAGCAATGGCGCGAGATCTGGAAAATCATGTGCCGGATCTACAAGATTCAATATGAAGAACGCTCGATCGATTATCTTGTGGCAAGGTGGTATACACCTGAGGCACGCCCGTTCCGTAATTGCCAGCCGCGCGATATTCTATTGCAGATGATGGCGATCGCAAAATATAACATGGAGAGTATGACACTCAATGCCGATCTGCTTGATTCGGCATGTATGACATACTTCACCAGCAAAGAGAAGAAGACCTTTGGTGCGAAGATCCGGCTGGATTTGTAAGCAATGAAGCAATGAAACATTGAAACATTGAAGCATTGAAACAGGTGTTAGTTGTAAACTGAAGCATTGTGGCGTTGGAGAGAGTCTTGCTCCAATGCTTCAATGCTTCACCCAAAGGGTACCCGGCTTTATTACTCTGTGGTTGTGCTATAATCGCACGACCGTTTTCTTCTGACGTGAGCTGCGCCAAGATGGCCGCGTCGTCTGATATGTCGATCGGGGCCATGGGACAGTCTTTGCAGGCAATTGACGCGCCGTCGGCGCGTCCGTTTATAAAGTGGGCAGGTGGCAAAGGGCAGCTACTGCCAGAATTGTTGCGCCGCCTACCACAGCGCTTCCTCCGTTATCACGAGCCATTCTCAGGTGGCGCGGCGTTCTTTTTTGCGTTGTATAGTGGCGAGAAGCTGCCATATGGTGCAGTGCTCAGCGATTACAATAGTGAGTTAATCGATTGTTACCGCACTATTCGTGATAGTGTTGAGCCATTGATTGAAGCTCTCTGGCAGCACGCCACTCGACACAGCCAGGCCTATTTCCTCGAAGTGCGTGGCTGGGATCGTCAGCCCGATTTTGCGCAGCGTCACCTTATCGAGCGCACTGCACGAATGATCTTTCTTAATCGCACCTGCTACAATGGCCTGTACCGGCTCAACCGGCGCGGGCAATTTAATGCACCATTTGGCCATTATAAGAACCCACTGATCTGTGATCCCGAGAATCTGCGGGCGGTGAGCCGCGCATTGCAGAATGTGGATTTAGAGGTTGGTGATTTTGGTGGCGTGTTGACGAGAGCACAACCTGGCGATCTGGTGTATTTCGATCCACCCTATGTTCCGGTGAGTGCGACAGCCTCATTCACTCACTACACAGGGCAGGGTTTTGGCGAGGCAGAGCAGCGCCGCTTAGCAGAGGTCTTCTTTGAACTGGCTGGTCGTGGGGTACAGGTGATGTTGAGCAATTCGCACACGCCACTCGCCGAGGAGCTGTATGTTGGCCGTGCTACCTCGCATGCGATTGTGCATGCCAGCCGCAAGATTAATTGCGATGGCTTGAAGCGCGGGTTGGTTGAGGAATTGATTGTCTGGAGTTATAAGAGGTAGGGGCTAAGGGAACTGCGCGAGTAACCCTTAACCCCGTACATTTTAGCGTTCTAAATGATATGGTACACTTAATACACACTTGTTTTTGCTGAAGAACAGGGCTGTCTTGAGCTGAAAACCCGTCTGATTGTGAAGTGCATACTGCCACCATTTTGAAGGAACAAACTCAGGCAGTACCACAGTAAGCACGTCATCATCATACTGCTTATCGATCTCATCGATATACTGAAGCAATGGGCGTATCAGCGAGCGGTATGGTGAGGGAAGCACCACCAGCGGAACCCCTGAGCCCCACTGCTCCCATTTCTTGCGCATCTTCGCCGTAGCCGCTTCATCGAGATCGACATAAACGGCGGTGACGTTATCCGGTGCGAGTGAGAGTGCATACTGCACCGCTGGAATAACACCGCGATGGACACCACTCACCAGTACAAGTGCTGTATGCCGCCGCACCGCAATGGGTGGGCGCGCATCGGCCAGCGAGAGTTGCTCGGCGACATCCAGGTAGTGACTGTTGATGCGTTTAAGCACCACGACCATCAATGGGATAAGCATCAAAATTGCCCAGGCGCCTTCGCGAAACTTCGTGCCTGCCAGGATTACAAGCACCAGGCCGGTGATCAGCGCGCCAAATGCATTGATTGATGCGCTCAATTGCCAGCGTGGGGTCTGTAACTTTCGCCAGCGTTGAACCATCCCAATCTGTGAGATTGTGAATGACATAAATACGCCAACTGCGTACAGCGGAAGTAGCGACTGTTCGCGTGCGCCGAATGCAACAATGAGTAGGGCTGCAACCACCCCAAGGAAAATAATACCATTCGAGAAGCCTAGGCGGTCGCCACGATGCGCAAACTGGCGCGGTAGATAGCGGTCTCTTGCTAGGAAATATGAGAGCCGAGGGAAATCGGCGAATGCAGTATTGGATGCCAGCACAAGGATAAGCATTGTTGAGATCTGGAGAATGAAGTAGAACGGTGAACCAGTTCCGAAAATCACCCGCGCTAGCTGTGAGTTGGCTGTCTCTGGCTCGGCTGAGCCATCCGGGATAATATGGTACGCATTTGCTAGGACAGTGATGCCAAGGAACATCAGGCACAACAAGACAGCCATCATTCCAAGAGTTATTGCAGCGTTTTTTGATTCGGGCTTTTTGAAGGCAGGAACGCCATCTGCAATTGCCTCAATACCAGTGAGAGCCGTACAACCAGCCGCAAAGGCGCGCAGGATTAAGAATACAGTAAGTGGCTCGAGCTCTTTAGGAAAATGCTGAATCTCTGGGACAGGGGCAACAACAATCTGGTTCGTGAGCATTTGGTAAATACCAAAGCCAATCAACACAAACATACTTACAACGAATGTATATGTTGGGAGAGCAAAGATCGCTCCTGATTCTTTGATTCCACGCAGATTGGCGAGTGTGACAACGATAACCAGAACAACGGCAATCTCGATGCGCCATGGATCAAGCCAATGCCATGCGGATGTGATTGCAGCAACACCTGCGGACATGCTGACCGCAACTGTTAAGATATAGTCGATCAAGAGTGCTGAGGCCGCCACAAGCGATGGGACTTCACCAAGATTCTCACGCGCCACAATATACGTGCCGCCGCCTTGCGGATAGGCATTGATCGTCTGGCGGTACGAGAATGCCACAGTGATGAGTAGTGCAGCAATTGCCACACTGATTGGTGTAGCATAGCCGAGATACGCTGCACCTGCCGCAGAGAGCGCAATCAGGATCGCTTCGGTTGCATAGGCAGTCGAGGAGAGTGCATCTGAGGAAAAGACAGCAAGGGCGGTTCGTTTGTTGAGCCGCTCATGGGCGAGCTGCTCATTTGCCAGTGGCGCACCGACAACCAGGCGCTTCAGGCTCTCAATCATGGTATTGTCTGTCCTACACCGTTCCAAATGCTAACACAACCAGGTATTTGGGCTACATAGAGAAGCGGCATTGCTGTTATGTGGCCTATGTGGTCTGTGGCGTCGCGTCGGACGGTAGCGCCGCGCGCCGCGAGATGATAGCACTAGCAAGCCAGATGGTCAAATGAGAATATTGAAACATTGGAGCGATTCCTCGATACAGGTTCGCTCCAATGCTCCAACACTCAAAGATTGGCTCAAATCAACGCCATCCTCGCCGTGTGGCTAAATCGCCAGAGAGGAGGCCAAGTAGCACCCCTTCATTCCCATGATCTTCGAAACGTGCGCGTTCGAACCATTGGACAATGACGGTCTTTCCATTGCTGAGCGTTTCGATCTGCGGTGGTGAGAGTGGTAGACCAAATAGTGCCAGGCTTTCGCCCTCACTCTTTCCACGTTTGCCATCGAATTCCAAACCATTGGCACGCCAGTAGCTTAGGAATGCACCACAGACGCTCTGCCCGGTTTCTGGGAAGAAGCGACACCCAGGCTGATTACCAGTTTTAGCAAAGCTATTCCAATCGCGCCCAATGTCGAGGAGTGTGGAATTGCCAAGACGGCTCAGAAGTACATTGTAGGGTGATCGGTTTTCTGGATGGTATTCCATTCGGTGCCGCTCAAAATACTGTACGGTATACTGGCGACCATCTTCCCCTTGCTCATTAAACATTTCACTGATTGGGAAGCCAAAAATCGCTAAGCCACCATGTTTTTCCCAAAAGGCGCGGAACTCACCACGTAGACTATGGTTTGTTTCCGCAAAGAATCGGACACCAGCCGTGCCATCTGGGCCAACTGGCGCAAATGCTGGATTTGTTGCCGCCGGTGGTGGTGGAGCAGGAGCGTTGAAGGATAGGTTAGGGTCGCTGGCGAGTTGCACCGCATGAAACAGATTCAACCGCCCATATCCGTGGCGCGGATCCTTGCCAGGGTCGCCGCGATCATCGGCGCTGCGTGTGAGAACTTGGGCGACCTGATCTGCGTTGAGATCTGGCCTGATACTCAATACCAGGGCTGCTGCTCCAGCCACATATGGGCAGGCTGCGCTGGTGCCGTTGGCGGCCTCGTATGTGTCGCCTTCACGTGGACTCCATACGGTACTCCAGACACCAACACCGGGTGCCGAGATATCGACAAAATCGCCATAGGTTGAAAATCCTGTCACGGTATCGGAATTATTAGTTGCTGAGACTGCCATAACTTCCGGGTAAGCAGCAGGGTAGGCAGGAAGGTTGCCATTGGCCTGGCCATTCCCAGATGCAGCGATCAACAGCACACCATGCGCTTTAGCATACAGAACCGCATCGTGCATAACCTGGGTATCTTCATCGCCACCGAGACTCATGCTGATAATGCGCACACCTTGTTCAGTGGCCCAGCGGATGCCGGTGGCGATCGTGGCATCATCGCCCTGGCCACGGCTCCCGAGCACTTTGATTGGCAAGATACGGCAACCCCAACACACACCCGCAATTCCAGTGCCGTTATTACCTTCGGCCGCAGCTACTCCAGCGGTATAGGTTCCATGGCCCTGATCATCACTTGCGTCATTATCGTTATTATAGAAATCGTAGCCATCGAGAACCTTCCCGCTGAGATCGGGATGTGAACTCGATGTGCCAGTATCGAGAATAGCAATTGTGATTTCATTCCCAGTTGTGATATCCCATGCTTCGAAAGCCTGGATATTACGCAGCGCCCACTGCTGCCGCACAATTGGATCATCTGGTGTACGACTCATCGTGCGGATGGCGTTTGGTTCAGCATAAACAACACCAGGCAGGCTCTGAAACTGTGCAGCAATCTGTTTTGGATCAAGCCCAGATCGCATATGAATGCGATAGGTATTGCTATCGGTTCCAATTGAAAGCGCTGCGCCAGCACCTACCCGGCTGAGCAGAGTATTGAGTGCAGCAGTTTGATTTCCATGTGCATTAGCACTGCGGCTTAGCTGAATGCTAGGTTGGAGCTTGAGAATAATCTCGGCTTGCATAAGATTACTGGGCTGAGCAGCGCTGATGTTTGCTGGCCACATGCTCAGCAGCACTGCGGCGATAACGATTGTACGGAGATGTTGCATTAGTATTGTACTCACTCGTTATGTTGATAACACCACAAGAAACAACCGAGCATGGGAGAGACACACAATACAGCGGGAATGTCATGATAACTACTATTCCCGGTTGTGTGTCTCTGTGATCGATGCGTGCATCTACCTAGCTAGGGTGTCACCTCAAAATAGCCAATTCCCTTACGGCCACTCTCGACTCCTTCGAAGGTAATAGCCCAGAGCCCGACACCATAATCTCTCGGGAGCTCGCCACTATCGAAGAAAACTGGTTCGCTGACGCCAGCATCATCTGCCTCAACCTGGAACGCTGCGCCAAAGACAGCCTGAT
>JANLSE010000023.1:0-1896 GCA_031362265.1 Roseiflexaceae bacterium | reverse complement strand
AATCTCTCGGTTATTGGCGATGCGCAGGTTCTCATTATGGCTACTCGTGTCTGGCGCTGGCAGATCCGGGGTTCCAATACGGATAGCACCACCATATGAACCACCATTGTTTTGTAGAATGTTATTGGTGATCTGCATGTTGCGCGCGTAGGCATTCACAAAAATGCCGCCACCCTGCGTCTGGACATTCGCCGCCTGGCCGGTTGGCGTCCCACCAATCACATTGATATTGTTGGGGAAACCAGCCTGATCACCGCCCTGGATGCTGAAGCCATCGATCGCTGCCTTGTATCCGGCAGTAAAGCTGCGTGAGCCAGCCGCTTGCGCGATAACATAGATCGTTTGGGCTTCATATGCATTCTGGTTGCCATCCCAGGTTAACCCAGCAACCTTGGTTCGCCAGGCATCAGCCAAAGCTGTGTCACCACCAAACGCGCCACCATCGATGATTGAACCATCGACAACCGACGAATCTGGGTAGACGCCACCCGGCCCAACACCCTGCAGCTTGACAGGCGATGAAAGGATCAGATTCTCAAAATAGGCTTTGCGTGGGTTGTAGGCTGGATTGCTAGAATCCGGCACACCGCCTAGATACACAACGACGAGTGCCTGTGGCCTACTTACCGCAGCATCAATCGCATCCTGGATTTTAGCGAAGTTGCTAGTATTGTTGATCACAGTTGCAGGCTTCTGTACCGTCAGTACAGTTGGGTTATAGCCCGCACCAAGCACATGGAACGTTAGACCATTAATGGTTTTCTGACCATTATTGGCCGTGATCTGTAGCTGGTAGATACCCGCTGTGGTACCATTCGGCACCTGCACAACGATCTGGCGATCATTCCAGGAAGTGGCCGCTAGTGTCAGTGTACCCAGCGTTACCCGACCTGTACCCTGGCTTGCACCAAAGCCAGTACCGCGGATCGTCACTATACCACCTGCAGTTGTCAGGTACGGGTTCGATACTGCGAACAATTGTGGTGTAGCCAGATCAAGTGCACAAGTCACCGAACCATTGAACTGCGAACCCGGCCCTTGGATGGAAACACCCACCTGGGTTGGTGCTAAGTCCGCCGGGATGATATCGCCAGGGAAGAGTTCAAACGTAGCCGCGATTGTACGGAACTGCGGATTGTAGGTTGGGTTGAGTCGGCCTGGAATACCTGGATCGTTGCCAACCAGGCGGTACAGATTTGCGCACACTCCTGATGGCGAAGGGCAATTGATAGTTGTTGTTGATGGTAACAACATCTCAAAGATGCCATTCGGATCGGATTGAACCGTCATCACAAGGCGATTGCTGAAATCGTAGACACCAATTGGTGAATTTGGGACACCCGCCTTCTCACCAAACAACAGATCCTGCGGATTGGTTGAGAGATTAAGGTCGTCAACGATATAGCCATAGTAACGGCCTGGCAATGGCACATCAGTGAATAGGTTAAAGGTAGGCGCAATCGATCGACCGTTGTTGAGCGTCACCAGTTTTGTATTACAGAGTGGCTTCTGCTCGCCCTCATACGGGCTACCACCACCATCGGCAAAGTTTGGGTTCAGCGTGGCATTTGTGCCATCACCACCCACCCCAGCAACATCAACCGCGTGAAGTGGCCCAGCACACGCTGGTGGCGGGATCTGCGGCACATAGTTGTTGCCATCGAAGATATTGATATCCTCTTCACGTGTCACCTTATACATTGGTGTTCCGAACGAATCACTCGGAATGACCACGTCGACAAGGTAATCGCCAGCGGGCAGCGCACTTGGATCGTTGCCATCGGCACAGGTTCCGGTATTAACATCGTATCCGCCAACACCGAAGCAGCCATCGCCGAAGCCATAGTTGCCATCAACCGACGCAAACTCCTCGTCGAACTGAACGCCCATAAGTGG
>JANLSE010000018.1:0-7346 GCA_031362265.1 Roseiflexaceae bacterium | reverse complement strand
CATTGCCACGGCCAAGCGCGAAATTGCCGCGTGGGAGACCGCACGGAATGCGACCAAAACCACCAACAATTGGCTGTTTACCTTGGAAAAGGCTCGGAAGAAGCTCCATCGACTGTATCCGTCACAATCATAGTGGTTGCCTACTAGCCTTCGGGGTCATCTTCGCGCTGAACTCTTCCGTTCATTCCTATCTCATCCTGGCCTATACCGACAGTGACAAGGCCGCGATGGGGGTGGGCTTCTACTACATGGCAAATGCACTCGGACGATTGACCGGCACCGTGCTCTCCGGGGCAGTCTACCAAGTCTGGGGGCTGGTGGGATGCCTTTGGTTCGCGGTCGCATTTGTTCTGGGAGCTGGGCTCGTCTCGATCCTCCTGCCGCGTCAGTCGCAGCACGCGACGATTCCGGTGGCGTTTGGCGATGGTGGCCAGTAGCTCCAGGCGCACCAGTAAGCCGCTGGATGCCACAACATCGCGAGCTGCTCCGGCTTGCCTCAGACAAGCCGGATGTGTGATGCCACTATTACCGCTGGTTGTGGAGCAAACCCCAGCACATCCCATGTTTGGCATCGACTCCAGACTGAGACGAGACAGGCAATCACAACGCTGAGCTTGTTGGAGAAACATACCTATGGCACCAACGATCACTGCCGCAAGCCTAGCACCAATCGATACTGCCAAACGGCTTTCAACGCTTGACCGGTATCTGACGCTCTGAATCTTCCTGGCTATGGGGATCGGCGTCGCACTGAGCGCATTCATCCCAGGGGTTGAGGCATTGATCAACCGCTTCCAAGTTGGCACAACCAACATGCCGATTGCGATTGGGTTGGTGCTGATGATGTACCCACCCTTTGCTAAGGTGAAGTACGAGCGGCTCGAAAACGCCTTTCGTGATACCAAGGTGCTTGGCTTCTCGCTGCTTCAAAACTGGGTGATCGGCCTGATCCTGATGTTCGCCCTGGCGATCCTGTTCCTGCGCGACCAGCCAGAGTATATGGTCGGCCTGATCATGATCGGTCTGGCGCGTTGCATTGCAATGGTGATCGTCTGGAACGAACTAGCAAGAGGCGACACCGAATATGCTGCCGGGCTGGTGGCGTTCAATAGCATATTCCAGGTGCTATTCTACAGTGTTTACGCCTGGCTCTTTGTCACCGTGCTTCCGCCGCTGTTTGGTCTGCGTGGAAGTATTGTGGCGATGAGCATCGGCCAGATCGCCGAGAGCGTGTTCCTCTACTGCAGATCGCCGGGTTGCACAAATACTACTACTGCCCGATCAAGGACAATCGACAGGTTGACGATTCGGATGATACTGCACTGTATCGGCGCGTGGATAGCCTCGATTGGGCACCCCACGAAGCCGACCATGGAAAAACGGTCACATTAAAAGGGATGCCAGGGGCAACCAAGGTACAATTATTCCGAGTCGTGCTGTCTCCCCAGCGCACGGACTATGTCGTGACCAACGACATGGAACAAGATTCGATGTTGGTCGTCTACGAGGAGTGCGGCTGGCGTTGGAAGATTGAAAGCAACACTGTTCTTGCGGAGCAGAGTACAATCCCAAGTTCTATCGCCAGTCACAAACTCGGAACTTTGACATTCGTAGTGTGCTACATCTTCAATATACTGCGCTCTAGGGCGCGAATGTTGGTGATGCTCGTTTGCGTTTTGTGGAAGCTTCCCTAACACTGGGCCTATCTGTTGGAAGCAGCCGACCAAGCGCTGTACGAGGCAAAACAGCAGGGGCGCAATCGAGTGTGGTATCATGACCAATGTAAGGACAGTAAATCCAACTATTACTACTTTCCAGGCGGGCACAGCGGATCGTTTATTTAGGAACGCATGCTATACGGAGCAAATTCATGGTACGAACACTACTACAAATTCATACGCGTGAAGACGATCCGCTCACCCAGCGGCGTGGGCAGTCTTTGGCGGCTCTACTTCTGATTTTGATTGGGATTACAATCCCATTGACGTTTGTGGATCTACTTACCACGCGAACATTCACCGGAGCCATTATCAATACAATTGCAGTACTTCTTTTTGTCGTCATTTACTTTATCAATCGCAGTGGCCGTCTGCAACTCGCTGTAACAATTGTGTTGGCAGGATTAACTCTGCTACCACTTAACGCTTCACTTCTATTGGGCGAGCCATTACCGCAAATTTTCTTCGGCGCGTTGATGATCGTTGTCGCAGCCGCGTTTGGGAACCCAAGAGCTCCCTTAATTTGGGCGGCACTTGCCACCCCGGTTCCATTTCTGATCAACATGGTGCTGTATGGCTCACTCGTGCCGCCAGCCGGCCCTGTCATGATGCCGAATGGGGTCAGCGCGCCACCGCTTCTGGCAATGGAGCTCATTGCGGTTGCAATCTACTGGATGGTAGCAGGTACCTCCTGGCTTGCGGTTCGCCTCCTCTATGAGACTCTGAGCGAGAGTCGTGTAGCCACGCAAGCCATACAGCGTGTTCAGCAGGAACTTGCCGCCCAGCAGGTTGATCTTGCCGTGCGCAACGAGCAGCTCACACAGGCACGCCAGAAGCTTGAGGGCCTGGTCGCATCACTCGCGGTGCCAATTATGCCGGTGGCAGATGGGATCGCACTGCTGCCAGTAGTGGGCACGCTGGATGCGGTTCGTGCTTTCGACATGGAGCGCAGGGCACTTGAGTTTGTCTTCACGCAGCGGATGCGTGCGCTTGTAATCGACCTATCGGGTGCCAGCGGTCTCGATACAATGGAAATTCAGCTATTTGTGCGGCTCTGCAGCGCGCTGCGACTGCTCGGTGTCACACCGATTGTGGCCGGACTCGGGGCGCAGAATGCACTACTGCTGAGCCGCACGGATGTTGAACTGCCGCGCACCGCTGCGACCGTTCAGAGTGCACTATCGATCCTACAGCAGGGCCACATGTGATGGTAACATCAAGAGAACTAAACTAATCGCAAGGTGAAATCGACATGGGTCGTCTCCATAGCCAACTAATCTGTGACAGCAACCAGCATATCGGCCTGGGCTTGCAGTTCCCGACGACACCGCATTTCCTACTTTGGTGATCAAGCAACCGCGGAGCGGGTAATCATATCCCCAAGCTGGTCGGCGACGAGTCGGAGTGGGTCGCCAGTATGGTAGGTGCGGCAGAGGATAATGCCGCCCTCGATTGCGGCAATACACCCAAGGGCAAGCTGTCGCGCCTGCCTTTCAGGAAAGCCTCCTTGCACGAGTCTCGCTCGAAAGGCATCCTGTAGTTGATCGTAGGCCGCACGACAGGCCTGGTTAAGACGTTCGTTCGTAATAGCAGTCTCCATCGTGACCGTTGTCAACGGACCGCCGCTCCGATATCCCGAGTCCTCAACTCGGTCGGCAACGAGCATCACAAAACTGCGAACAGCCTCTGCCGGATTATCATGTCTGCCTAAGCCAGCAACAATCCGATCGGCGACACTCCGGCCGGCGTGCGCAATTGCGGCTTCTGCAATCGCATCCTTGCCATCGGGAAAATAGTAGTAAAGCGAACCTTTCGGAGCGCCGCTTTCTTGAACGATCTGATTGAGCCCGGTTGCATGAAATCCCTGGCGCTCCAAAAGCTCGCTGGCTGTCTCGATAATGATATCGCGCATCTGGCTCACCCCGCCGTCTCCTCAAGCGTGATTTCGAAAAACTTTGTGCGCTGTGGCAGCGGGCCGGGTCGATCTGGATCGGCGTACTCCATGAGGCCCATCCGCTCGGCCATCGCCTCACCACGCTTTGTAACGGATTTGCGCACCAGTAAGCTTATCTCGTGCTTATCCTCAAGCCTTCTAGCTATACCGCGCAACTCTTTGCCACGCAGCCGGACACTCACCGGCTGGCCTGGAAGATTTCGCCACCACGGGGCGTGTGAGAAAACGTACAGGCGATTATTCTCCTGCATATAGCCAACGGGAATCGTGTAGCGTTTACCGCTTTTCCGCCCTTTGAACGCAAGGAGCATCAGGGCTCCACTGAGAAGCCCATGCAGCGGTGAGCGCATGATCGCTATCATTGTTGGGTTCAGAATCCTATATGCCCACTTTGGGAGCGGTGGTTTTACCTGCTCTTCGATTGGTGCCGCTGGACGTGATGCTTGTGGTTCAGACTGCTCAGCCATGTGAGACTCCTATCATGAATTATTGTACTCTCGCTAATTATAATGACCGGTCTATATAGATGTCAAGCTATCATTTCCACTACTGATGATGGCTCCTGTCCAATTGGGCAGGAGCCAGAATGGATGAGATTCAGAGGGCGTTTGGAAATTGGTTGGCGATCTGCTATCATATATCCTGCTCTGGTTGTTGGCTAATCAACCAACGCGCTGGAGTGTGCCGCGTACAAGCGCCGGGATGAATATCGCGTCGGCGACATGAAATCTCTACCAGTCAAGCAGGAATATTTAACCCAAGAGTTTCACCTTTGGTTCATTCCAGTTCGACTGCGGGTGACTCCGAGCCACCCGCAGTCGAGGGCGAGCCAGAATAGTGTGTCAATGGATGTAACAGTATGCCGTACCTTCGTATCACATGTCCGAATCTGAGCATCGAGCGGCACCATGCCATCGCCGCTCGGCTGACGGAGGCCATCAACGATCTGTTCTACAATCCTCGTGGTCGGCTCACTCGCACCGAACTGCGGGAGCGCACTACTATCCACTTTATCCCTTATGGAGATGCATACTTGTTCGTTGGCGGCCGCACCCCCGTAGAGCGCGGTGCCATCGACTTGACGGTTGAGTTGTCCGATTGGGGGATGTCCGTGCGGCAGCAACGCCGAGTTGCTGCTGCTCTTACACCGCTGCTTGCCGAACTCTTTGGCATCTCGCAATTCCAGAAGGAGGGCATTAACATTCGCTTTCATCCCTACCCACCAACGGACTTCGCGGTCGGTGGAAGGCTACTAGCTGATCTTGTGCCACGCATCGGTCAGCTTCTGCGGCGGCTCGCTGGCTAGCAGACTACGCTCCTGGCATCGCGAGGGCATTGCTCCCTTATCTGACTGACCTGGCTGAAATAAGCACATCATCTAGGGGTCTGCGTAGCACTGTACGTAGCTACCTGAACTATCTTGGCAAACAGTTTTGTACCCATTATCACTATCGCCCCCTGCTATCCAATGCCCACTCGGGTCGACATACCGCACTGGATTATTTAATGTGTAGCTATACCGATTGAGCGCCTGCGGATTCTGTGGTTCCATCGGGTCGCCTAGCTGCTGCTTTTCCTTATTGGAAAGCGTAAACCACGGCCCAAACTGATTTTCCTGCGCCAGTTTGGCATTGAATCCAGCCTCATGGAAATCCACGGTCAGCGCTTTGAGTGCAATGCCTTCCATGCCACCAGAGGCATTTCCTGGCACGATTGTATCCGCGCTCACGAACCGGCCAATCCCCGGATCGTAATAACGGGCATTATAGAACGGCAACCCGATGTCGTCGAGATACTGGCCCGTAAAACCGCGGTTGGTTTTGCTGACATTCCCAGCTAGCTTCTTACCCCAGGCATCGAAGTGCTGCATGCTGGTAAGGACACCATTCGTATCGGTAGATGCACTGACTCCGATACATTGGTCAGCCGATTCCAGCGATTGCTTCCACGCAGTGAGAAGTGTATTGACTTCTAGCATGAGCTACTCACAGCAAAATGAATGTGCTGAGAGGATAGCATACGCTATGTCAGCATTATCAGACGAGATTTGGGCAGTGTAGTGGTTGATTTGATTTAACCATCATGGTATCATCACATTCATGAAGCCATAAACCTCACGCATACCAGTATTCTAGAAAGAGATTGATCGTCGTATTCGAGGATCATGAATAGTAATTCGATTGCTCTCGACATTCTCCTTGTAGAAGACGATGCCAGGATGCGTCTGCTTCTCGCTGATGTACTCGCACAAGCAGGGTATCGTGTCACACCAAGTGCCGATGGCTCTCAGGCGGTTCAGTTGCTGACCGCACAAGATGCTGTACAGTACACGGTTGTTATCAGCGATATTCGACTCGGTGAGGTGGATGGGCTCCAAGTGCTTGCACGTGCACGCAGCTGCCACCCGCCGCCCGCAGTGATTTTGGTCACTGGATATGGCACACTTGAGACGGCGATTGCTGCTCTGCGCGCCGGCGCCTTCGATTATTTGATCAAGCCATTCAACCCTTCCGATTTACTGGCCTGTGTCAGCCGAGCTGTTAAGCACCAAGCAACTGAGCTTGGTCAGGCCGAGGCGATTCGAGCCATAACAACAGTTGTCGATCAGTTGCGTGCGATCACTCCCGCTATTCAGATAATAGATCCTGTGCTTGAGCCAATTCCCCAACCGACCGACCGGCTTGTGCAGGTTGGTGAGCTTGTGATTGACCGCTATCGGCACGTGGCAACATTCATGAACGAGCCGCTGCGGCTCACTCCAATTGAGTATGCGCTGCTATTATGCCTTGGAGAGATGCAAGGGCGCGTTATTCCCTACGCCGAAATTGTTCGCCGCACCCATAATTACTTGGTTGAAGATTTTGAGGCCCAGAGTATGCTGAAGGTGCATATCCATAACCTGCGGCAAAAGATTGACCCAGCCTACCTTGTGAATATTCGTGGTACTGGCTATATGCTGGCGGTGCCACAATGAAGCCGGGTGCCCTTTGGGCGAAGCAATGAAGCAATGAAGCAATGAAGCAATGAAGCAATGAAGCATATTAACAAGGTTAATTGAATGCTATAACCTTACAAATACACTTGCTCCAATGCTCCAATGCTTCACCCAAAGGGTACCCGGCTCCAATGCTTCCCTACCTCCACCTTGTCAGGATCGTTTCGCGCTGGAAGATCTGAACAGCTATCCATAGCGCGCCGGTGGCGAGGATCGCCAATACCAGGCAACAAACCAGCACAAGCGCTAGGTTGAGTACCACAAGGCCGAATAGCTGGCCGAAGACTAGTAGAAGCAGCGGGATGACCAGCACCCCTGTGAGTTGTTGAGCTGTGCGTGGATCACTGACCCGTGAAGAGATCGCCACACTGAGGGCAATCGAAATGGCTCCAAGGAGTGGCCCACCTAACACGACAAGTAACAACCAGGCTGGGCTAATAATGAAGCTGAGTGCCCGAGCTGAAACAATACTAAACCCTACGCCGATTGAGAAGATCGCGGCCGCCAGCCATGTGAGTACCACAGCTGGAATGATCGCTGCAAGACACTTGGCGAGCAAGAGTTGCCATGTTGGAATCGGTGTGGCAAGCAGTGGCTCCAGGGTGCGATTATTTTTCTCGCCAACAATACTATAGGCTGCAATGATTCCTGGTAACAGGACAGGTAGCAGCAGCAGCAT
>JANLSE010000363.1:0-2789 GCA_031362265.1 Roseiflexaceae bacterium | reverse complement strand
TGGGAGACAGACCCATTGCATTCCCGTCAATTCACGATGAAGAGGACGGGCACGCAATTGACGACTTAGTGAAGAAACAGGAAACAGATGCGGAAATCGCAATACGGTACAAAACGGATCACGGAGTTTTCGGCTCGCAAGAGACTGCCCGTGCAGCGCACAATGATGGGCGACAAGCGATGGGCTTTGTTCTGAAGAACGCTGGCGAGTCAATTCTCATTGGCGCCCGAACAGCCTTAACGACTACTTTGCTAGGAGTCTGGACCGCTTTTGAGACCGTTGCGGCGGATTTGTGGGAATCAACGCTCAATATCCACCCGCAGCAATTGGCAGACCTATCCGATTTTGCGAAACTCGCTCGCAAGAAAAAAGAAGCTGGTGATGAATCTGACGAAGAAGACGAACTGAAAAGCGTCGAACTGGTAAAGATTTACGAGCTTACCGAAGGGAGCTACGATCTCAGCAAATGTATGGGCACTTTGCTAAAGCGGAGATTCTCATTCTTAAACCTAAACGGCATTCGCCGAGCTTATAATTCTGCATTCAGCAAAGATGACGCCAAGGTACGCGATGCATTAGGCGATAAATCTCTGGAAGCACTGGCCGCTGTCCGCAATCTGTTGGTTCATCGCGCCGGAATAGTTGATGATGAGTTTAGAAACAAAGCAAAGAACCATGAAACGTTGTTGCCTCAGTTGGATACGGGCGAAGAACTGAAAATAAACGGCGACCTCGTTGGCCGCCTTATTTCGCCAGTTATTCAGCGAACGATGGACCTATTAGAAGCCGTCGATGATTGGCTGGACACACATCCTACCAAGTGACATGCAATACCAATGGCGGAAGGCGATATACTACCGATCTTGGATAACCGTTGCGGCGATTGCGATGGCGACGGGTGGTATTGGCCAGAAGATAGCGAATCGAAACGATGGTGTCCGACATGCAACGGGGCTAGTTTTGTGCCGACCCCGACTGGTGGTGGCATGGTTACCGCTTTGGGTAACCATGTTGAACCAATCACAATTTAGAAATACCTAACTGGATCTTAGCGTATGCAGCATTGATGTTCGAGCACCCTGTCGGCGGCATGGACTGATGAATTGAATCCGGCCCGGCGCACGTACCATCATCGTCGTCGGCACGTCGCTCACATGGTTACCCAAGGCGGTAACCATGCCACAAACCGCCCACTTGCGAATGGCATAATACGACCTGAGAGATTTTTTTGTCTACTGCGCTGGACATAACTGAATCGTAGTGTACAATAGTGTATGTCGGCCTCCGGAGCCGATGAATTGACGCAAGTGTGCGGGCTTGGATCCAGTCCGTTCATCGGCGTCAAAACAGAGAGGTCCGTGGATCGAGTTGATTCGGCAGTTGGATGACCATGCGCCGGAATCGGTTGTCCAACTGCAAAGTCAACGAAATCCGCGGATGAGTTGGTGCTGTTGAAAGGCGATGCCGCGGGACAACACGATCCGGCGTATCTGTCGCTTAAACGAACTCACCACCCACCCCCTCGCCATCAGCGACAATTGGGTTGACTCAACGGAGTTCAACCCAAGTAAAAAAGCGCCACACGCGCCCACCTCGAGTGTGGCAACAAGGTTGGCCGCTGCGGTCGTAGCGAGCGTGACCATTACCCCAAGTGCCCGCGGCATTCGCCTTTCCAGCGCGTGGGAGTGCGCGCGGGCGGATATCGGGGGCGAGGGAGTCGTTATTCAACAAGGTTCAGTAGGTATTGGTCTGTGGATCGGGACCGCGGGGCTGGTGACTCATCGCCAGCGAGCGTGTTCTTTGACAACTTGATTTTGCTATCAAGCCCTCCCTGAGTGGCACAATGTCATGGTGTCGTGACACTGTGCCACTCAGTAGGTGGTGGCAGCGTGACGCCGTGCCAGTGTTGTTTGAGTTCTGACCGTCGTACCAAACAATTACTGTACATAAGAACACATCTCGTTGCATCCCATTTTCTCAATTTTATCGATATTATCGTTGCAAGTGCTACCACCGGTTGCCTATAATCGTCCTCGCCAGACCGGACATGCTCGTAGGCTCGGGCACGGCGGCAAGCTCACTGACTGGAGACTCAAGAATGAGCACAATGATGATGGATCGCCCGCAGGTGGGCATGCCGGCCGTGGGAATGCCGGGCATGACGCACATGACCCACCACATGACACACATGGCCTCGCCGACGATGCCGGTCGGCCCGAACCACATGATGGTTCCACGCTGCACGCTCCGCTTCGAGCATTGCACCGGCGGCATGAAGATCACGTGTGCGTGCGATGATCAGGTCGCGTGCGGCATGTTGCAGAACCTCTGCATGATGCTGCAAAACGGCCTGTGCAGTTGTTGCTGCATGATGAACGGCATGGTGGTTTGCCATTGCTCGCTCACCATGGGCATGTGCAATTGCGAAATCACCAAAGACGGCTGCTGCCTCACCTGCACCTCCGGCGACACCAAGTGCTGCGCCATGATTCAAGCGTGCTGCGATTGCATGAATGCAATGTGCGAAGCCGGCTGCTCCTGCTGCGTGATGTTGAACAACACGCCAGTATGCTGCGGCTGCACCACCAGCGCCACGCCAAAAGCTTCCAAGGCTCGGTAGTTTCGTTTACGGAAGAACGGGCACCCCCGGATTCGTCCGGGGGTGTTTTTTTATGCACACCATTGCAATCGCTTGACACGAGTGCAATCGGCGGTCAGGCTGAAGGCATAGGGGATGCTCCGTACTGTTCGGGGAGTTTGCCGATGATCCGGGCCTTCGTGGCAATGTG
>JANLSE010000014.1:0-5254 GCA_031362265.1 Roseiflexaceae bacterium | reverse complement strand
GAACAGCACTTCGAACGACCGAAGAACTTGTATAATGGCTGGTGGCAGGTTGTGCATGACTCGTCCCTTCGTGGTAGTTGGGTTCGAGACGAGCATACCCTGCCATTTCCGTTTTGTCTATCGAATGGATAAAGTCGAGCTAAGTACATCGTTATACCTAGCTCTAGGCCATAGCCATACGGTCGGGGCGGACATCGCCAGGCTGCTCTGCGTGGCCTGACTGCGTAGTACCGTATGAAGGTACGCCTGAGTACGTGATACGAGAACCGTGTCCGACTCACATTTCCTAGCTCGCAGTTTCGCCCGTAGTCGCGGTTGTTCGCCGGCGCCGCATCACTTCCATGATGACATAGAGGGTCAGCAGTCCCGCCAACGCTAGGGGAATACCCCAAACAAATCCGATCAACGGGCGCGATTGGTCGAAGTCCTGCCAGTTCCGAACGATACCGATAACGAGCAAGGCGAGCCATAGGCTAATGCTTTCAATCACGACCCGCCAACTACTCCAGCGCGGCTCGGTCATCAACCCAAGTGCTCCCACCCCTGGTAACATCAGCCAGCTTGCGAGTATCCGTGCCGTTAACGGCGTGAGTTGCCATGGCCAGATGGCAATGACCGGGTCGGGCCAGATGAAGAGCAACACGGCGCTCACGATCAGGCACGCACCAAGTACACCCACAAGGCGGCGTATGTCCCGTGATATGCTGAACTCACTGGCCACGAGCGAACCGGGATCGCGCTTGCGATTGGAGAGCCACAGGACTGGAACCAGGATCGGCGCGATAATATAGAGCCCCAGCCAGACCCCAAACGCCAGCCCGCTCCGATCAAAACGATCCCAGTGCAGAATCGTTGTCAACAACATCAGCGAGGCGAAGGAAGTGACCGGCAGAAAGCCCAGCGTGAGGTAATGCCAGCGCCGCGCGATCACCACGCGTGCGAAGAAGTAGGCACCGCCGAGGTACCCCGATCCCATCACAATGCCCGTCATAATCGGTCGGATCGGCCAGGCAAAGGCGAAGGAGCGCCCATCTGGGCTGGGCAGCAGATAGAGCACGATAAAGGCCGTCACGAGCGGTGGGATGAGCAGCGCTGCAACCCAGCGTGTCACGGCCAGCACACGGTCGTCTCGCACGCTCTGGCGATTAGCAATGCCATTATTCTGGTCTGCCAGCACTGGTGGCTCGTCATTCGGTACCATCATTGTCTCCCTCCAAGGCGCCCGCCCGCGAAACTGGGAGCCGCTCCTCCTGGAACAGCGCACGCCACTACATTAGTGGTACGACGCCCGGTTTGTGACGTAACCAGGTCAGAAAGCGCTCAGGTGGTGCTGGATCCTGCATGTTTGCCCAGCGCTGGATGGGCGCACTGACCCGGATGAGGTCGGAGGCGAGATCGACAACGCCCGAGAGCGATCCGAGCGAGTGATACAGACCCGTGTAGGTCTGCTCACCTTGCACCAGTCCACACAGTCGCGCCCAGACACCCGGAGCGCGCTGAAGAATGATTGCCGCGACCGCTGGGGCAACGTGCGCAAGGTCTGCCCAGCGGTGTGCAGTCCGCAGTTCCGGTATCAGCGTCTGCTCAACGTCCCGTTGGTAGCCCTGCAGGTTCGGCACCTGTCCACTCACGTACGCTGCCAAATGGTGCGCCGCTCGCTGTCCACTCCAGATAGCGGCGTAGATGCCCTCACCACTCAGCGGATCGAGCAGCCCGGCTGCATCTCCGACCAGGACAACATGCTCATCAACCAGCACCGCATGCTGGTGGCGCATGGGAAGGTGGTGGCTGCGCAAGCCCCACAAGGCCGCCGGATCGAAGCCGTAGGCACGCGTCAGCCGATCCAGGCGCTCCCGCAAGCTCGCTCCCAAATGGTGCGCGGTTCCGACCCCGATGTTGAGATGATCCGCCTTTGGGAACAGCCAGCCATAGCCACCAGGACAGTTCCCGAGATCCAACCCAAGCACATGTTCCCAAAGCGGTGGGACGCCACCAACGGGGGTGATGTTGCCTTCCATTGCAACGATCAATGAGCGCTGGAGCGTGAGGCCAGCGAGCCGAGCAGTCCGACCATTCGCCCCATCGGCGGCGACGATCGTCCGGCCCTCGAACGCCTCGCTGCCCACACGCACAATGGTATGCGACCGAGAACGTTCGACTCCCCGAACCGTTGCACCCTCGCGGAGGGTCACGCCCGCCTGCAGTGCCTGCTTGACCAGGAAGGCATCAAAGTCGCGGCGCTGCATAAGATAGGTCAAGGGAGAGGGCGCAGAGCGCGTGAAGCCATGTGTCTGGCGGAGGGTGACATGGACACCGGAAATGACCCGCTCGATCACGGGGGTGAGGTCGAATGGCAGGAGGCGGGCGGTTCGAATCGTCACGCCACCCCCGCACGGCTTGTCGCGCGGGAATTGGGCTTTGTCGAGCAGCAGCACGGTGAGTCCGCGTGTGGCGCACTCACGAGCGGTCGTGCTGCCAGCCGGACCACCGCCGACCACGATAACATCGTAGCGCATTGGCCAGCTCGATCCTTGTTTGCATGCCGTGGATAGAGAGCATTATTGTACTAGATGCTCTGCTCATATGCAAATGCGCAGGCCATGATGCGGAGGTCGCATGGAGAAGATTCACCCGCTTGTCTACGAGTACAAGCAGGCCATCATTGGCTTCGACCCGCCAACATTCGCTAAATGCAGGAGCCCGGATCGCCGCACAAGTACACCAAGATCTATCGGCGCTTGAGCAACGGCCCTCATTCAAGCGCACTTGCGCGGTGATATCACCTTGGCGGCCTGTCTCATTACCTCAGACAACTCGGCTCGCGCGGCTGTCCTCGACATCGATGCGGGCGGTGAAGATGCGTTCTTGCGTGTGCTCGAAGCCGTACAAGTTCAAGGATTTACGGGCTTTGCCCAAACCTCTCGTAACGATGAACATAACGGTGGACATGTTTGGCTGCTCTTTGACGGATTCGCTGAGCCTATCCGCTGCGAACGCTAGCCGAGAAGCTCGTGCAGCGGGCCAATGTTCAGGCAGAAAGCTATCCCACCCGAAAGACCATTCGACTTCCGTTTGGTGTTCATCGCTGGACTGGCCAGCGCGGTCGCCTCACGTACGAGAAGTGAAACTATCGACCTCGACACTGGCGAGGAAGCCGTCAAAGAAGCTATCTGCATCGTGCATCAACTTCCGCTGAACCAGTGTACTGCGTTACCCAAGGAACCGCTCGTCGCCCATCCGCTTTCGAAGCGCCCGGTAAGGCCCCGTGTTGACACTGAATTCGATCAGATGTTAACTACGCCGCTCAACGCGGGCTGCGATATCGCATTGTTTTAGACGAGGCATCGTACCGGACACGGTGAAAAACGAGCAGTATCTGAATGAGTACCGAGCATCTCTCCCCTTGCGTTGTTTGGACCACTATGATGAGCAGACCACACGAATGTTACGTGATGCACTAAAGCCGTGCTCAGTTGGCGGATTGCTCTTGGTACACCTACCGTGCGGCCCATCGTACATCGCACCACGACAAATGGGCTCGTAGAGGCTGGCGGTGGCTGCTCACCGCCCTCACATTTTTGAGTCTGGCGATCTGCCCGCGCCACCGCGCGCAGTGGCACAATCGGCACCGCCAACTCTCCCTAATCTGGCGCTTGGCCAGCGAACCACCCAATCCGGTGGCGGAACCGCCTTTCGGGCTGTTGATGGCACGGCGAGTATTGCGATTACGCCGACCGAATCGGAATCCTGGTGGGAGGTAGATCTCGGTACCATTCAGTCGATTACCACCATCGTGGTACAACGCAATCCGGGATGCTGTTGGGAACAACCGCTTGTTGCCTTTGTCTCCGATACACAATTTGCCTCAACCAGCCATGCTCGAACTCGTGAAAGAAAGTCAGAACATGCTGCGCCAACAGAACGCTCAACTTCTTGAACGATTGTCGACATTGGATGAAGAGATAGCCTGCCATTATCGTGAGGTCGAGAAACTTGTAACCGCTGTTATACAAACCGAGGGGCTGTTACAGGAAGTCGTCAAGCGCCAGGCAACACACCATGAAGCACTCATTATCAGTTTGCAGAACGAACGCGAAAAGCTCCAGTCTCGCATTACTGCTGAGGCTATTGATGACGACGCAATTGCTACCTTCAATACGTTTGCTTCAAAGATCCAACCACTGCTTTCTATGGCTACGTTTGAAGAGCGTCGCGAGATCGTACGGCAACTAGGACTCTCGTTTGAGATGCATGTTGATGAAAGTATCCAACAGTTGCATGTCTTATGGAACGTGTATCAATTCAAACTAAGCGTTAATGGTTGGGATGGAGTCACATCCTTCAGGAACGGGGGGTAGCCAAGTAGCACTACCTGCTCGAAATGCGGCCCTAGCTCGCCAATCACGCGCATGATCTCGGCCTTGTTACTCCCAGGTGTCACAAGTGTGATCGGGTAGCCCTTGGCGGCCAAATGACGCACACAGTTGGTTGTGTACATGCCGCCTACCCAGGTGCCAAGCGCAAAGCAGACAATCGCCAGCGTGCGGCGTGTGTCGGCCTGGAAGCTATCGTGGAAGATCTGCTCGAAGCGTGTCGCAATCACAAGCTCATCGCTCAGAAAGCGTGGCCAGATTGTGGGTGTACCTGTTGAGCCCGAGGAAACTGCCACAAAATCGCATTCCTCGATCCGGCCATTGCGGCAGCGCTCAGCCAATGGGTAGCTCTGAATGTAGCTCTGCTTGCTCACCAACGGCAGGCACCGTCGCAACAACTAAGAGTGCCAGGCGGCGGCAGCCTTTGAGGCCATCGATTCCTGGCAACAACAAATCCAGCATTACCAGATCCGGGCGGTGGGTGCGTGCGTATGCTAGTGCAGATTCGCCATTAGTGGCAGTGGCGACATGAAAGCCATCTTTCTCCAGGTACGCCACTACAAGGTTGAGGATCGGCTCCTCATCCTCCACAACGAGGATGCTGTTTCCCATCGCCGAATACCCCTGATGCTGGCCTGCTCTTGAATGCAATTATGTGCTGTGCGCGTATATGAGTATTGTAACAGGTTTCGTTCTTAGCGAATCTTCCCACGAACGGAAAGCGTTCTCTTAATGGGAAAGGTTATAATGTTATAACTTTTCCAGGCTGGCCGATGCCCGATCGAAAGGACTATCTCTGTATGTCGAAAGTACAGCACGCCCGATACATACTCTTGCTTCTCATGCTGAGCTGCGTGACATTTCTGCCCGCTCCGACAATC
>JANLSE010000361.1:0-2395 GCA_031362265.1 Roseiflexaceae bacterium | reverse complement strand
GTCGCTGTTTGGATCGATGGTTGCCGCTGGTACGTCCGTAGGGAGCGGCGCTTCTGTGGGGAGCAGCCTGCTTCTGGCGCACCAGAACGCCAAAAAACGCCGCAATATGGGGATCATGCGGATGATCCCCCGCTCCTTATTCATGTACATGCAGAATCGCAGCAGCATGCTGCTCTACTTGATACTCCACGTGCTCAGACACAGCCGGGTGGCGATGCGTCGCCACCAGCACAGTTCAGTTTGCCAGAGGCATGGCCGCTGATGCGGGCCGGTACACCTGGCTATAGCCATGCTGACTATGCACGCGATCGGCTTAAGGCCGAGACACGTGCATTACGTGAACATCCTGATCAGCTGATTGTTTGGAGTGTGTCACGAGGGCAACCAGTCTACAGCGCAGGCGAACTCCGCCTACGCCAGCGATTCCGGTTCCAGCAGCGCCCGTTGCCAATGAGCCTGAGGTGGTTGCTCAGCGCAAGCCACGCACCAAACGACAGACATCCACAACTACTCGATCGCGTGATGAACTGATTGCTAATGGTGGTCTTACACTCTTGTTTGGAATGGCAGTCATTGCCAACGGGATTGGCACCATCTTCGGCGTGATTAGCCTTGCTCCAAGCGGAGCAGCATGGCGTATTGGTGCTGTAATTACAGGGATTGGGTTGCATGTCATCATCAGCCGAATTGAGTTGGCCTATATACAATGGCGCTACCTGCTTTCCTGGTTTATCGTGCCACTCATTGGTGCGGTGGTGCTTGATATTGGTACAAGCATTCAGGGTTTTCTATGGACAGTCCAAACACTCTTTCCAGCATTATTTGCGACCAATCTTCCTGCCGACGTCTGGCTCTGGGGGCCACTCTTCCAGAGCCTTGCGGCACAAACTGGCGGATTAGTACGCGAACTAGCTGGCGAGCGTGTTGATTGGCGCATGCTCGAAGCACCAACATGGGCTGGACGGGCATGGGTGATTCTCCTTGTAATCAGTAGTGTATCAATTGGCTCGGAGCGATTGCTCCATTGGAGTTATCGGAACTTCCGTGAGGTTTGGGAGCTTCGGAGATAGAATTTCAGCAGGTGGGGTGCTATAATACGCATCAACGAGCAGAAGAACCTATGAGTCAAACTATTCAGATTTCCGATGATCTCTTCATGCGAATCTCGCATACTGCTCAGTTGCGTGGCCTTTCGATTGAGCAACTCTTGACCGATTGGCAACAGCGTGACGACGAACTTTGGCAGCGAGAGCAGGTAGTCGATCAAATCCAGAAGATCCATGAGCGTCTTTTTACCCGCTCTAATGAGCAGTCTGATAGCTCTCCGTTTATCCGCAGTGAGAGGTTATCCCGATGACCACACTTGATCAAGCTGAGGCACTCCTTGCACAATTAACGCGCGCTGAGAAGGCGCAGCTGCTGCAATGGGTTGTTCGCGATATTGGTGAGAGCTATCCTGGAATCGATTCAATCCCGGATGTGTGTGGTGGCGAACCGATTATCGTGCGTACACGCATCCCGGTTTGGTTACTCGTCCAGGCGCGCCGATTAGGTACAAATGAGAGCGAATTGTTGCGTGCCTATCCAACACTCCGTGCAGAAGATTTAACCAATGCTTGGGCATATTATCGTTCTCATCGCGGCGAAATCGAGAGCCAAATTCTGGAAAATGAGGTCGCATAGTGGTGGCACAGCTCTATTCAAACGAGAATTTCCCTTTCCCTGTTGTTGAGGCGCTGCGAGTACTTGGCCACGATGTGCTCACGAGCCTGGAAGCGGGTAAAGCTGGGCTGTCCATTCCAGACGATCAAGTTCTTCAGTTTGCTGCTCAGGAACGGCGTGCACTCCTTACGATTAACCGTAAACACTTCATACGCTTACATACCATGAAGTTTGATCATGCTGGGCTCATCATCTGCACATACGACCCAGATTTTAATCGGCAGGCAGCACGAATTGATCTAGCTATACAGGAGAGTGGCTCGTTGACGGGACAACTGATTCGTGTGAACCGGCCTAATATGGCTGTCTCTGAATGAACCACAAGGTGTCGTTATGGGAATTGCTGAGTTTATCGAGGCGAAGCCTTCAGGCGTGAAGACCCACACCGTTGACGGGTGGGATGAAACGCGCTGCTTTAGCAGCTTGAGCTAGACCACGTTTATCGCATCAGGAAGCGATAAAACACTTGCAATTACCCTCATTTTGTGGTAGCATATATGTGCTATGAAACGAATCATTCAGACAACCTATCGGTATCGATTACAGCCAACGGTGACACAGGAGCGTCACTTGATGCAGTTTGCGGGGGCAAGGCGGTGGGTGTGGAACTGGGCGCTTGCGAAGCGGATTGCGCACTACCACACGACCCAGCAGCAGCTTTCGTACAACGATC
>JANLSE010000731.1:0-1581 GCA_031362265.1 Roseiflexaceae bacterium | reverse complement strand
CTCGAACAATCATTTGTCATCTTCCGATTGAAGGGCTTCAGCCGTAATCTGCGCAAAGAAATCACCAAACTCGATAAAGTATACTTCTGGGATCTGGGCATCCGTAATATGCTCATTGAAGATTTACGCCTCCCAGCATATCGGAATGATATGGGCCAACTGTGGGAAAATTTTGCCATTGTCGAGCGTATGAAATACCTACGCTACGTCCATGGTGGTGGCAACCTCTATTTCTGGCGCACGCACACTGGTGCCGAGATTGATTTGATTGAGGAGCGTGATGGCCAACTGATCGGGTATGAGGCCAAATGGGGCAAAGCTCAGCCGGGCATGCCACAATCATTTCGTGAGGCATACCCACAAGCGACATTTGCGATCATCTCGCCAGAGACATTTTATCTATATCTGGCTGCCCAACCACAAGCAACTGAACAGCTGTGAAGTAGATCATAGCCCTCCTGTATTGTTCCTGCTACAGTGCACCTGTCGTTGTTCGTACAGGAGGGTATCCAATGCCACAGCAAGCACGTGCAATCCTGAAGTGTATCCCTACCAACCACGCCTATTGCACCACACCAACCAATCTTTCGCTACCGATATCTCCCAAAACACCGCATCAGTCAACAGCTGCTGGTGCTGTTCAATTTGCCGCTCGCTTCTGCCCAGCTACTGGCAACCGTCTCTTGAGGCTGTCTCGCTTACGAGCACACAATCAATCGGCGATATCTGTTTCCATGCCAAACTCTTATACCATTAGCGTGTCAACCAGGAATAGGGACGCTCCACAAAGTGCTTGACACGCTTCAGGAAGCGTGCGGCGGGCGCGCCATCGACCATTCGATGGTCAAAGCTCAGGCTCAATGTCATCATCTTGCGCACAGCGATCGTCTCGGCCTGCTCGTCAATCACGACGGGCCGTGCGACGATCCGGCCAACACCCAGAATTGCGCACTCTGGCAGGTTAATGATCGGCGTAAAGGCATCGATATCATACATGCCAAGATTAGTAATCGTAAATGTGCCGCCATGCAGATCGTCAGACGCCGCCTTCCCAGCGCGTGCCTGGGCGATGAGCTGGGCCGCCGTGGCTGCGATCTGCTGCACGGATTTAGTATGCGCGTCACGCACCACCGGCACCAATAACCCTCGCTCAGTGTCAACCGCGATACCAACATGCACCGCAGCATGCTGAACGATTCGATCGTCGATCAGTGAGGCATTTAGCTCAGGGTGCTCACCTAATGCAAGCGCGACCAGCCGAATGAGCAGATCAGTGTACGATGGCGCGGCCAAATCCGTTCCTGCGATATCGGCGACAATCTGCCCGCGTAACCGTACCAATTCGGTCGCATCCGCCTCCGTGGTGAGTGTAACTGTAGCAGCAGTATGTGCGCTCTCGGCCAGGCGCGTGGCAATAATTCGGCGCACGCCACTGATCGGCTGTGATTGATCCGGCGCGCTTGGAGCAGTAGCAGGCACGACCGGAGGAGTCTGTGTGCGCGCAGCCTGCTCAACTTCGAATCGCTCGATCCGGCGCCCGGGCTGGCTGGCCGCAAGCTGATCGAGATCGACGCCCAACTC
>JANLSE010000689.1:0-6816 GCA_031362265.1 Roseiflexaceae bacterium | reverse complement strand
TTCTGCGGTTCTGCGGTTCTACGCTACTTCCAGCGCCCGATCTCTGGATCTTCGGTGCCATAACCAACCGCATCAAGCAGTGGCCAAATCTCTTCCGGGATCGGCTCATTGGCCAACTCAATCGTCTGGGCGATACGCTCTGGGCGGCTGAGGCCAACAATCGTTGAGGTGATTCGTGGGTCGCGCATGGAGAACTGAAGCGCTGCTGCTGCGAGGCGAACCCCAAACTGTTTGCAGATTGCGTCGAGCTGGCGCGTGCGCTCAATAATGATATCTGGCGCATTATGATACGCATAGCGTGGGTAGGCATCCGGGCCTTTTACAAGCAGGCCGCTCCCATACGGTGCTGCATTCAACACACCCATACCACGTGCGACAGATGCGTTAATCAGGTCATTTGAAGAGCGATTGATTAGTGTATAACGATTATGGGTAATAATCGCATCAAATGCACCCGTCTCAACATAGCGTTGCATCAGATCGGCTGGACCACCGGCTAACCCAATATGCCCAATCAAGCCCTCTTCTTTACAGCGCACGAGTGTTTCAACCGCACCACCTGGAGCCATAATCGTCTCAAATGTGCTATGCTCTGGATCATGCAAATGCATGAGTGGAATCTGTTGCATGCCAAGTAGTTTGAGGCTCCGTTCGACAGAATAGCGGATTTGCGCACCGCTGAAATCGCCTGTCTGCATACTACGATCAGCCTTGCTGCCAATAATATACCCGGCTGGAACACCGCCAACTTCGGCAATCACGGTGCCAATGCGGCGCTCACTCTCACCATCGCCATATGAGTAGGCGGTATCGATAAAATTGATTTGGCTTTGGCTCTGGAACGCTATCCGCACCATCGCTAAAGCATCTTCCTCGCTGACCGAATACGTAAACACATCGGGCATGTCGCCAAGTGGCGCGGTTCCAATACACAGAGGTGTCACCATTAAGCCAGTTTTGCCAATCGCGCGGAGTTCGGTAGTGTTCATATGGCATCCTCATTTCAAACGGGCAACACGCGAATTGTAACAGAAGTGCAGGAACTATGGTTGATTTACGTTCGTCATACATAAGGGCAGAGAATCAGGGCTAAAGGCAGAACTTCGTATGCGACTAGAAGATTTCAAAGGCCAATATTTCGGGCGTTATGCCATTATCGAACTGATTGGGCGTGGTGGGATGGCGGCCGTCTATCGCGCTCACGATGCGGCGTTGCGGCGTGATGTCGCAATCAAGCTACTCTACCCACAGTATAGCGGCGATGCGACCCTCATTCGGCGCTTCCAACGCGAAGCCATTCTTTCAGCACAGCTCGACCACCCGAATATCGTGCCGATCTATGATGTCGGCGAGCAGGATGGCCTTGCCTATATTGCGATGCGCCTATTGAATGGCCGCTCGCTTGCTGAATTACTCAACACGCGCCGCTTCCTGCCGCCAATTGAATTAGCAAACATTGTAGCGGAGATTGCCGCTGCTCTTGATTATGCACATGCACGCGGGATTGTACATCGCGATATCAAACCGGCAAATATACTCATTGAAGGGCTACAAGGCGAGCAACTCGGCGCGAATACCCATGCCATCCTGACAGATTTTGGTATTGCAAAATCGCTCGACACATCTGGCCTTACTGGTACCGGCGCAATGATTGGAACACCCGATTACATGGCACCCGAACAGATTCGTGGTGACCATACGGTCGATGCGCGCACCGACATCTACGCATTAGGTATTCTTGCCTATCGCTGCCTCACCGGACGCAGGCCATTTGAAGGCACCACTCAGGAAGTATTAATTGCTCATCTCGATGGGGAATTCAGCTCACCATCCGTCGTCAACCCGGCGTTGCCACAAACGATTGATCCTGTGATCCGCCAGGCCATGGCGCTACGCCCAGAACAGCGCTATCCGTCCGCTGGTGCGTTCGCAGCAGCTCTCACAGCAGCAATCACGACACGCTCTAACCTCCATAATGCTCCAACCGTCGCGATGGCAACGAATGCCCCTGCCAGACAACAACCTGCGGTGGTACAGCGCAACCCACAACCAGCCGTTGTTCCAGCAAATAATTTAAACATCACAGCTGAAGCAGAATCCAGTGTTCACAAGCACCCAACGGCTCCAACACAACGCCGACGTTGGCTTATTCCGGTGCTGATCGCGGGGGCAGTAAGCGTCATGGCACTTGGGCTTGTGATTGGCAGGCTCAGTGCCGATAGTCGTGAGCCTAATGCTACGGTTGTTGTGGGCGTACCAAGTGCAACGAGTAGCCAGCCAACACCAATAACGCCCGCATTGGAACAACCCAGTGCAACCCTGACACAACCAACCGCAACACTCACATTCACCCCTGTGCAAAGCAATACCCCCCGCCCAAGCGAGGTTATTATTGCACAACCAACTGCGACCCCAGCGCCGCCGACCGCAACTCCACCACCAACAGCGATCCCACCACCAACAGCGATCCCAGCAACAATACCGCCAACAATACCACCAACACTTATACCAAGCCCAACCCTTGAACCACCAAGTGCAACCCCAAGTCCGACACTTAGCCCAACTCCATCGCTTACGCCTACCGCAAGTGCAACGCCATGTCCAATCGTGGGGAGTGGTGGCTTTAGTAAGTTAAGTTCCACCAATGAGCGTGTACGAGCACGCATGGGCTGCCCGACCAGTTATGAGCAAGGTGGGCCTGGTAGTGGGGTGGAACAGCAGTTTGAGCATGGCAGCATGTTCTATTTTATACCAACCGATGAGATTTATGTCCTAATCGGCAACACCAGCGGTGATTGGTTTCGCTTCGACCCACAGAGTGGCACGCCCGGCCCAACCGCGACACCTGCAACACCGCCATCACCAGATCTGATCGTGCCAGTACGTGGATTTGGTGCTATTTGGGCCGCTAATGAAATCGTGAGAACCCGCATTGGTTACGCAACAGCACCTGAGGTCGGCCCACTTGAAGGTGCACGCCAATTCTATATTGGGGGTACCATGATCTATAGTAAGATCGGTCTTGGTCGAGGCCCTTCAATTTATGTGCTCTACGCAGATGGAACATTTGAACGCTTTGATGACCCAAATGGGGGGAATTGAGCGCAGAACCGAGAACCAAGAACCAAGAACCACAGAGACACAGAGACACAGAGGCACGAAGACAGGGTGGCGTTCCATCGTTCCATCGCTCCAATGTTTATATGAGTTACTACACAGATGTCTACAACTTAGTAATCCAGATCCCGCGTGGTAAGATTTCGACATACGGGCGGATTGCGGCGTTGACACCGGTTCCACGTGGCGCGCGTGGCGTCGGTTGGGCGTTGGCAGGGCTCAGCGACGCCGATTCACAACGCATCCCCTGGTGGCGTGTTGTAAACGCACATGGGCGCATCAGCAACGAATTCAATGCTGAATTGCAGCGTTCGCTGCTTGAGGCCGAGGGAATCGTGTTTGATCAGCGCGGATATATTGATCTTGAGCGCTATCTCTGGGTTGGGCCTGATGTATAGCGATTCTATCGGCAATCAGCGTTAGGCGTGTTTGCTGTATAATCAGCGCATGTCCGATCCTGCGACCACACAGCGCTCAGACGCTCCCAATCCTCCCAGCGAGCCTGTGACACAATCGCCGGTTGTTGTTCGGCGCAACTACTGGCTTGGCATTGCCAATGGTGTGCTTTACACGGTTGGTGAAACGCTCAGCAGCCCAGGGCTAGTGCTAGCACTCCTGGTACGACAGCTCGGCGGCTCGCTCGTACTCGTTGGCCTGCTGCCTGCACTCCAAAGCGGCGGCTACCTACTCCCTCAGCTCCTTGTTGGCGGACGCATTCAAGGCATGCCATATAAGCTTTGGCTGTACCAGCGCGCGGCGTTTGTGCGGGTAGCATTATTTATTGTTATGCTGATTGTCATTTTCAACTCTGCCACTCTCCCTCCAGCGCTCAGTCTTGGATTGATTGTATTAACATTCAGCTTGTTCAACCTAGGCGGTGGGACAAGCACCTTGGCATTTCAGGATGTAGTGGCGAAGGTGATCCCACCACGACGACGCGGCGTCTTCTTTGGCTTTCGTCAGTTAGTGGGTGGGCTACTGGGTTTTGCACTGGTTGGCCCACTCGTGGGCTGGCTGCTTGGCGACGCAAGTCCAGTTGCGTTCCCAGCCAATTTTGGTTTATTGTGCCTATTAGCATTACTGTTCATGGCCGGCGGCCTACTCGCCTTCTCATTGGTCGATGAGCCGCCACAGGCCCGCCCCGGCCCACGTATGCGCGTGATCGAGGGTCTGCGGCGCGCACCAACGATCCTGCGCGAGAACAGCAACTATCGCTGGTTCATTATTGCACGTATGCTTACTCGTGCCGGCCAAATCGCTGAGCCGTTCTATATTATCTACGCTAGCGAAGTGCTTGGGCTGCCTGCCGGGGTCGCTGGGATTTACCTGGCGGTGCGTGCGCTTGCTGGCGCGCTTTCGAACCTATTGTGGGGTCGCCTGAGCGAGCGCAGGGGGAATCGTTTGCTGGTGCTCGCCAGCGCGGCGCTTGTGCCACTTCCACCAATCCTGGCGTTGGCCGGCCCAGCACTAATTGGTGCGTTTGCACTTGGCAGTGGTGGAATGCTCTGGGCAATGGGGCTCGTGTTTCTCGTGGCTGGCGCTGCCAATGATGGCAGCATGCTGGCAGGAAATACATACCTGCTTGATGTTGTGCCCGAGGCCGAACGGCCAACCTATATGGGTCTCGCCAATACGACGCTCGGTCTGGTCACATTTCTACCGGTACTTGGTGGTGCGCTTGTAGCATGGCTTGGCTACGGCGGCACCTTCGCAATCGCGGTGGCTTTTGCCGTGCTAGGGGCGCTAGCATCATTGCGGCTCACAGAGGTGCGTAGCGGAGTATAGTAGTGATACCTTCAGTAGCGGATTGGCAGCGTTCGCAAAAACTGTGGTGGCTGCCGAGCGTGGGTTGCTTGTTCAAATGCGTATGCAAGGCGAATAAGTGTTGGTTCACTAAATGCGGTACCCATAAAGCTCAATGCAATTGGTAATCCCTGGATGATCGCAGCTGGTACCGTAACCATTGGGTAGCCAGCACGCGCCGCAACACCAGTACTACCAGCCATTTCTGGATCGCCATTCACAAGATCAATTGGCGGAGCGGGCATTTGGCTGAGCATGACAATTGCATCCAGGCGATGTTCTGCAAATGTCTGATCGATCCATGTGCGGGCAAGATCACGACTCTGGAGGAGCGCCGTATGATACGCAGGAGCATCAAGGCCAAGAGTTGCCTCAGCCGCATGGAATGTTTCCTGATCGAAGTAGGGCATCTCGCGATCAGCATGATCAAGATTAAAAGCAATAACATCAGCGAGAGTGCGCACTGGTTCTTGGCTACCTAATGCAATTCGCTCTGCCAGATACTCTTTCAGGCCCTGCTTAAATTCATGCAGCAGCACGTTCCATTCAGCCTCACCTGCTCCGGCATTAGCATCTAGTGGCGCAATTTCTGTCAGTTGTGCTCCTTGATCCACCAGCACCTGTAACGCGCCCTCAAATGCTGTAGCAATCACTGGGCCACGCCTTGATACCATACGAATCACGCCGATTCGCGCACCACGAAGGCTCTCTGCATCCAGACACTGGCTATAATCAATTGTAGGCATCTGCTGTGCCATTGTTGCAGCATCGCGTGCATCCTGCCCAACGAGCACCGAAAGAACAAGTGCAGCATCAGCAACGGAGCGCGCATGTGGGCCAATTGTATCTTGGGTTGCCGAAATCGGAATAACGCCAGCACGGCTTGTAAGCCCAACCGTTGGCTTGATACCCACGACACCACACATCGCCGATGGACAGATGATTGAACCGTCTGTTTCACTGCCCAACGCAACTGCACATAAACTGGCAGCTACTGCCGCCGCTGAGCCAGAGCTTGAGCCACAGGGCGTACGATCCAAGAGGTATGGGTTGCGTGCTTGCCCGCCACGCGCACTCCAGCCGCTGCTTGAAGTCGTTGAGCGGAAGTTTGCCCATTCACTCATGTTGGCTTTGCCAAGCAAGATCGCACCGGCCTCACGTAGGCGACGTGCTACAGTTGCATCCTGGGCCGGGCGTGAGTTCAGCAACGCAAGCGAACCAGCCGTCGTCTGCATGCGATCGTTCGTGTCGATATTGTCCTTAAGCAGAATCGGGATACCATGCAGTGGCCCACGTACACGCCCGGCTGCCCGCTCTTGGTCGTGCTCCGCGGCAATTACCAGCGCATCTGGATTAACCTCAATGATCGAGCGCAGTTGCGATTCGCCTTGGTCGATCAGCGCAATACGCTCTAAACATGCACGCACCAGTTCCACCGAATTAAGTGTACCAGCTGCCATCGCAGATTGCAGCGCCTCAATCGATTGCTCATAAATCGCAGCACCGATTGCTGAAAACGGAATCTGTGTCATACAACCTCATTTAGAACGCAGAGCGGTAAAGCATTGGAACATTGGAGCCGGGTACCCTCTGGGTGTAGCATTGGAGCAAGAACACTATGGGTAAGGCACATGCAATTAATAGAGAGCGCTTCATTGCTTGGCCCAGAGGGCACCCCGCTTCATTGCTTACTATGACGCTGGCAAGCGAATAACAAACAACTGACGATAGCGTTCGCGCGCGGTGAGGCGGGCAGTGCTATTACGCTGAATCCATCCGATGTAGTAGTGATTTGGGTTGTACACCGAAGCTGCGGAACAGGCCGGCCCGGCACGCCTTACTGGCCGCCAGCATTTAGGATCGTCGGTTTGGAGTGTCAGTAGTGTTATAACACCG
>JANLSE010000634.1:0-7796 GCA_031362265.1 Roseiflexaceae bacterium | reverse complement strand
AGATGGCGTTGATAAAAAAACCGGGAACAACACGTGGCCTGGGCGGGCCAGCGAATTCGCAAGCCCCTGATCCAAATGGCACGGTTATGCCTGGCACATCCGAAGATCGTGCCGCCGCCCCAACCATGCAAGCGGGCGTGGTATTGCAAGGACGCTACCTGATCGAGGGTACATTAGGCGTTGGTGGGATGAGCGTGGTTTACCGTGGTCGCGATATGCGATTTAAGGATGTAGTGCGTCCCTGTGCGATCAAAGAGATGTATCAGAGTGCGCCCGATTCGCACACACGCCTACTAACACTCAAAAACTTCGAACGTGAATCTGGCCTGTTAGCAACACTGCAACATCCAGCTATCCCTAAAGTGTTTGACTTTTTTGAAGAAAACGGTCGGGTCTATCTTATTCTTGAACTCATTCCAGGCCACGATCTTGAGACGGTTCTTGATGAGAATGGTGGCCCTATTCCCGAAGAACGGGTTGCGCGCTGGGGCCAACAGATCTGCGATGTATTGTCGTATTTACATTCACAACAACCTGATCCATTAGTCTTCCGTGACATGAAACCATCCAACGTCATGGTAACGCCTGAGGATCGGATCGTACTGATCGATTTTGGTATCGCGCGCGATCTGGTGCGTAGCAAAGGAACCATGATTGGAACCGAGGGCTATTCGCCTCCCGAACAGTATCGGGGTGAGGCTGAACCGCGCAGCGATATCTATGCGCTTGGGGCAACGCTCCATCAACTCTTAACCGCTAGCGACCCACGCTTAGAGACGCCGTTTACGTTCCACGAGCGACCAATTCGTACGCTCAATGCCGCTGTGTCATCAGAAATGGCCGCAGTTGTAACAAAGGCATTGGAATATGATAAGAACATTCGCTGGGGCTCTGCACAAGAAATGCGTGATGCGCTCGATAGCCTGTCGTTCTTTGGTGGCCGCAAAAGCACCACGCCAGGGACAACGATACGTCCCTCAATTGGAACTGCACCAATCAGCGCACGACCTGGCGGCAAAACTGAACTCATCTGGAAATTTAAGTGTGAAGATGAACTGCGTTCTTCACCATGTATATCCAACGGTATGGTTTTTGTAGGTTGCTACGATACGAATCTGTATGCCATTGATATGGCGCACGGCGAGTTCCGCTGGAAGTATGCAACCGAAGGTGGTATCTCTTCCTCGCCATCGGTTTACCAGGATCTTGTGGTCGTTGGCTCCGAAGATGGCGGCGTGTATGCGGTTGATGCACGGCGCGGCTCATTACGTTGGCAGTTTCGCACAGCCAAACCCGTACGCTCATCACCACGTGTTGAAGATCGGGTGATCTATGTTGGTTCGGATGACCAGCATTTTTATGCGATCGATGGTCTGCGTGGCACCGAAATCTGGCAGTGCCGCACATGGATGCCAATCCGCTCATCGGGATGTGTTGCGGGTGGATCCGTCTATTTTGGTGGCGGTGATGGATATGTCTATGCATTACAAACCAAAAATGGTGGTATCCGCTGGAAACAACGCACTCAGCAAGCGGTTATTTCGACTCCAGCCTTTAGCGAGAATATGATCTTCGTTGGCTCGATGGATAGTAACCTCTATGCACTTGATGCTGAAGGTGGCTTCCCGGTCTGGAAGTTTCGTACAGGCCATTATGTAAATTCCTCCCCATGTATTGCAAATGGCCGTGTCTATGTTGGCGGGGTCGATGGCAATTTATATGCTGTCGAAATTAAGAATGGTCGTCAGGCCTGGAAATTCGAAACTGGCAGCCAGATTACCTCTTCTCCACGTTTTGAGGCTGGGCGTATCTACATTGGTGCTGTAGATGGCAGTGTCTATTGCGTTGATAGTTCAACTGGCACATTGATCTGGAAATACACGACTAGCGCGGCTGTCGTCTCCTCTCCCATGATTCTGGAGGGGGTTGTCTATATCGGCTCGATGGACCACCACCTCTATGCCCTGCGCGCATAAGACTGCGTGCCGTACGTATGGGAGCAACAATGACGGATAACGATCCAAAAAAAGAACAAGATCCAACCTGGTGGGAGCAGCATGTGACACGCCCATTGCGGCGTAGCTTCGGAACCGCGCCATTGCCAGATCCTGGTATGCCTGAGATCGAGATGCCAAACCAGGAATCAAGGCCAAAGGAAACTGAGCCGCTCAATGTTGAACGGGTGCCTACACCTTCTGATCTTGATGAGACACGCCCACTATCTATGGCTCAGCCCCCTGAAATACTTGATCTTGATGGAACCCGCCCGCTCGACCCAGCGCTATTGCCAGTTGAAAAGGCAACGCCAACACCACTCGCTGTACCCGCAACAAACCAACCTGGAATCATTGCTGCTGCGCTCCGCGATATTGGCCGCACGCGCTCAATTAATCAGGATAGCATTTATTCATTTGTTAGCACGATTCCGCGTGAAGAAACTGACATGCTATTGGCCCTGTTTGTCGTTGCCGATGGCATGGGTGGCCATGCAGCTGGGGAAGTGGCCAGCCGCATTGCGATCACTACTGTTGCGCGGCATATCCTTGCTGAATTGCTCTTACCTGCGCTTGAGGACTCATTCGGGGCATCGCTTCAGGAGGTGGTCACCGGAGCTGTGCAGGCGGCTAATAGCGCGATCTGGGATTTCGCAACAGCCCAGGGCCTCGATATGGGAACAACATGTACCGTAGCACTGATACTTGGGCGCACGATATATATTGGTCATGTTGGCGACTCGCGTGGCTATGTGCTTGAAGAGGGAGCGCTCCAGCAACTCACAACCGATCATTCTGCGGTGGGGCGGCTGATTCAAATCGGTGCACTCACGCCCGAAGATTCACGCGAGCACCCGCTTCGATCACAACTGTATCGTACCATTGGCCAAACGCCAGAGGTGCAGGTAGATTTTGTACAACACCCAATTGGTACAGCAACGCACCTCATGCTCTGTAGCGATGGGTTATGGAGTATGGTAGAAGATCCAAATCTGGCACAAGCAATTGTGAATAATCAATGGCCGCAAGATGCCTGTGCGGCCCTGATCGACCTCGCAAATAACGCTGGTGGTGAAGATAATATTTCTGCAGTGGTGGTTCGACTATGAATCCCGGAATTGGACTACAACGCACCCTTAGCTGTGCAGTACTGGCGGAAAGCACCGAGCCACAGTTGATTTACTTGCTCCTGGATGCAACCCCTGAGGGAGCAATTGCTCAACTGCCAAAACTTCCGCTCAATCTGTGCTTGGTCGTGGATCGCAGCTCTTCAATGCGCGGTGATCGACTGAATCAGGTCAAAGAAGCGGCTGGGCGCATTATTGATCAACTTGGTCAGAATGATTACTTCTCGCTTGTGACATTCAATGACCGCGCTGAAACTGTGATATCTGCCCAACGTGTGACAAATCGCGCCGACCTCAAGCAGGGCGTAGCGCGGATCGAGGCAGCCGGTGGCACCGAAATGGCGCGCGGAATGGCACTTGCGTTGCAGGAGATTCAGCGGCCGCTGATCAGTCGTGGTATTAGCCGGATCATGCTGCTAACCGATGGACGCACCTATGGCGATGATGGCACATGTGTTGAGATTGCGCGCCGTGCGCAGAGCCGTGGGATCGGGCTGACAGCATTGGGAATCGGTACCGAGTGGAATGAAGATTTGCTCGAAACCATGACGGCCAGTGAAAATAGCCATACCCAATATATCGCATCAGCACAGGAAGTTACAACGGTTTTTGCCGAAGAACTGAAGCGCATGTATTCAGTTTTCGCCCAGCATGTGCGGCTGAGCATTACGATGCGGCCTGGTGGCATGCTACGCTCACTCGACCAAGTGCGACCATTTCTTGCCACAGTTCCAGTCACCGAAAAAACTGATCTCAATTGGTCGGCAACATTGGCCGATTGGACAGGTGCAGATCTACAAGCATTTTTGCTTGAGATTGTTGTCCCACCACTCACAAGTGGCGATCATCCACTGGTGAAAGTCGTGCTACACTATGATCTACCTGGTGCAAACCTGAAAGATCAAACACGTGAAGAGGTTGTTCGGATCAGCATACGCCCACCAGATCAAGTCACTCGCCAGCTGGATTCGACTGTCAAATATTGGTTAGAACGCCTCATGGCCTACCGATTGCAAGCCCGAGCATGGAAAGATGTTGAAGCAGGCCGTATGAATGAGGCTAGTGATCGGCTTAGAATGGCAGGGACGCGGCTCTTTGGCGCTGGTGAGGTTCAATTGGCACATACCGTTGAGGAAGAAGCCTCGCGTATGCTAAGCGGTGGTAGTGCCAGCGAAGAAGGCCGCAAGCGGATCAAATTCGGTACACGTGGACTCATGGGCCCAACTGAGGAGCACGCAAAAGGGACCTAGGCTATGGCTATTATCTGCCCACATTGTCAGACTAACCAATTTGATGGAACGATCTTTTGTTTGGAGTGCGGTGCAAGCCTCCTGGATGAGCTTGCCCAAGAATCGACTCGCCAAATTGGAGCTGGATCTACGCCAACTGGCGGTCTGCCTGCTCTCAATCCATCCAAAACGGCATCAATCGGTGTTGCGATTACGCTGGTGGTTGTTCAAAGCGGAACACGTCTGCGGCTTGACCCAGCCGAGCAACTACTGATTGGGCGTAAAGATCCAGCAAAGGGGATCTATCCCGATATCGATTTGGGGCCTGAAGGTGGCTATGATGCTGGTGTCTCGCGTAAACATGCCATCCTTTCGCATCGCCAAGGCCGATTCGTGGTTGAGGATCTTGGGAGCGCAAATGGCACATTTGTGAATGGCAAGCGCCTTGAGCCGCAGACGCCCATCCCATTGCGTAGTAAGGATGAACTCCGCTGTGGTACGCTCGCGTTACGCGTTGAAGTTGAAGCATAACAAACAAGGTAGAAGGAGCGCGTGGCATGGCAAAGACGGTTATTCTGCATCTGAATGGTGAAGATCCGATTCTCGGAGATATTGAGCACGATCCACAGCCCGGCGATATGTTCCTGAAAGTATCGAACCTGCGCAAACGCGATGGCAAGGATGTGCCATATGTAGCCGCGGGCGTACAAAGCGTTATCTATCCCTGGCATCGTGTGACGTTTTTAGAAATCATGCCAAGCGAAGAAGAACGCGGCAATGTGATCGATTTCTTCCGCTCGTGATGCACCAGCCTTCTTGGCACCTATTTATTGCGCGGCTTCTTTTTAGGCGCTCGCTGAGCAGCTGCTAGAGCTAGATCAATCCAGGGTTGGAGTGCAGCTGTATCAGCGAGAACTTCATTGGGGATGGCATAATACCCCATCGTTGGGCCACTATCACCATATGGCGCAAATGGAAACGAGCCAGCCGCAATAAAGCGCTCGCGGGATTGCTCATCTGCCTTAAGATAGAGCGTATCGTTATCCAGAATGCCAAAGATACGATCGGCGACATACAGCCCAACCCCGCCAAACATCGCGCGATCGCTCAAATCTACAAGTTGTGAGATTTGCTCACGAACGCGTAACCGAAATTCCTGAGTGACTGGCATATTTCCTCCATGAAACAACGCATCCTTCGCCTTGTTGCTGGGTTGGCAGCACTGCTTGCGCTCCTGATACCATTTCGTGCACCCTCCTACCGACTCTGGATGCTACGGGTTGGGTTGACCGAATGGGGTCATTATAGCATATGCGTTTCACTTCTTGCGTTATTTCGCCCACTACGGCGGCTCCTCGGGCCAGCGATCCTGGGCTTGTGGGCAGGAGCTTCGGCGACGCTACTCAGCCCGCTGTTGCGTGCTCTACTGATTGCGCATACCCTTCCTGGCGATTTGGCGCGTGCTTTTGGCACGAGTGTATTGCAAAACCCGGGGATGCATGCACGTTCAGCACCATTAATATGGGCCGATCTCTTACGTGGTGTCAGGCTTGAGCGCCAAAATCCTGAGCGTGTCACCTATGCAACTCCTGATGGGCATCCGCTTGTGCTTGATGTCTATCGTACACCTGTGATCAGCCCCGCTCCTTTGGTGATTGTCATTCATGGTGGTGCCTGGCAGGGCGGCGATCCGAATCAACTGCCGGATCTTAATCACTACCTTGCTACACGTGGCTATGTTGTTGCCGCAATCAGTTACCGCCTTGCACCGGATCATCTGTTTCCAGCGGCATACGATGATATACTAGCGGCAATCGCATTCCTTAAGCAGAACGCTCAACAGTATGGGATCGACCCACAGCGTATTGTGTTGCTTGGCCGTTCGGCAGGCGGGCATTTGGCCTTGTTGGCTGGGTATCGTCATAACGACCAAGCGATTCGCGGAGTGATTAGTTTTTATGGGCCTACCGATATGCATTTTAGCTTTGCCTACCCCTCTAATCCCCGCGTACTGGACTCAGACCTGATTTTACGCCAGTTTCTTGGCGGCACTCCCCAGGATGCTGCCAGCCAGTATGATGCCGCATCGCCAATCGGCTTTGTTGGCCCAACAACACCCCCAACACTCCTGATTCATGGAACAACCGATGAACTTGTCTGGATTGTACAGAGCCAGCGGCTTGCTGCACGCCTTAGCAAAGCCCAGCGGCCATACTATCTCCTTGAGCTTCCCTGGGCAACCCATGGCTGTGATGCGAATCTGAGCGGGCCAGCTGGACAGCTAAGTATCTATGCAGTTGAGCGATTCCTTGCCGCCTCGCTTGCGGCAGAGCCGCGTTTCTGCTAGACTATAGTAGAACACCGTAGCACCTGAGGTGACTATTGAGCAGTACGCGCCCTACCCCTAATCCGTGGCTAGCTGATCGCAGTATTTTTGCGGCCTACCGCTGGCTTACTTGGTGTGTGACTGCACTCTGGTTGCTGGCGCAGGGTCAGGTAGCTGTGCATGGGGCAATGTTAGCTGGGACACTGGTTATCACGCTGCTTCTTACGATGATAGCGCGACATTATGTGCGCGTTGCCCACAACCTGCCAGCAATTATGAGCCTCGATATTTTACTGGCGACTGCCATCATGATCTATAGTGGCGGCTGGGAGAGCCCGTTTGCGTTTTTCGCCTACGGAAGCCTCGTTCTCCCGGCACTCCTGTTTGGCTGGCCAGGTGGCGTGATGGCAGGGCTAACCTATGTTGCGCTTAGCCAAGCGGGTTTAGCGGCAATTGGTACACCTGCAGCAAATAGGCTTTTCGAGGGTGCACTTGAAAGTATGTCGGTGCCTATTTCGATGGTGGCGCCACCAATATTTGCGGGATTCTTTGCCCTGCTGATAGAGCGCATTCGCCAGCAAGCGCTTCATCCACGGCATCGCGATCAGCCGCATCCTCGTTTCGATTTCAACGAGCCAATTCAGCGCGAATCGCGCTCTGAGCCATTGCGCCTACCACGACTATTGCGTGATGACCAGCGACCGGATGCCACTCCCGATATGCCACTTGCCGTTCAGATCGCGCGTACACGAACCCTTGAGCCGAGTGTTGAAGAGCTCAGGCGGGTTATGTTTGCGCCGCTTCCCGCTCCAGATTTGGAACTTGGTGCCATTTGTGACGTTCTAATAATGCGTTTTCGCCAGCAGACTGGAGTTGCAACACGTATATCGGTGATTGGCCGAACCCGCTTCGTGCGATCCTCGCATCGCGATTTGTTAGTGCGCCTCACACAAGAGGCATTGCTCAATATTCAACAACATGCAAGCGCGTCAAGTATCTCACTGACGCTACGCTACGATATCAATTCGGTCGCACTGTTGATCCAGGATGATGGAGTTGGCCTCACCGATGGCACATTTCAGCGCCCAGGTCTGCATGCCCTGCGCGCGATGCAATATCG
>JANLSE010000520.1:0-11390 GCA_031362265.1 Roseiflexaceae bacterium | reverse complement strand
TCACTTGGGCTAAGGATCACCAGAGCATCACTCTGCTCATCAATCGCATAATCCTGATACTCTAGTCGATTCGCGTGATACCCCATCTGCCCAGCCCACTCATACAGCGCCTGTGCCCCTTGATCGGCGGTTGAGTGTGTGGTTGGTGTAGCTTCTGGCAGGGCTGGCTGACGTGCTGGCCCAAATACAATGAATAACACTAACACGGCAAATAGGCCAAGAATGAATAGCGCGTCGCGACGTAGGCTCACGAATCCCTCCCTAGCCGCTCAACGCCAACACGGTACGCTTCGAATGCAGCCTGATCGAGTGCTGCCGAGCCATACCAAACGCGATCAAAGGTGTCGACGACTTGCGCAAGTGAGGCTTGGAGCGTGGGGTTATCGCGCAGCCGCTCCAAATACTCACGGTTGGTTAGTGCACGATCATACCGCAGTAAGCCACGTTCATCCAGGCGTAACAGCGCGGCAAGATAGAGAAACCGTACACCAGTACGGTAATCTCCACTACGTGCCAATTGCCCGGCCTGATCGATCGCCTGGCGTGAGGTGAGATTTGCCTCAGGATCATCATCTGGCGCAGCAGCAATAACCCGCGCATTCCATAACCCACGCACCAGGTACAAAATGACGAGCAGTAATGCAAGGAGACCAATACCCGCCAGTACCCATGCAATCCCAGGGGTGGCAGCACCCGCAGCCGCGCGACCAACCGGGAACAAGATTGCTTCAATCATCCGACCAAGCCAATCCAAAAAAGCCAGCAACCATGCAGGTGGCGGGCTTGGCTGCACAGCGGCGCGCTGGTATGGTGGGTTATTGAGAATTGATTTTAGCCGATCAAGTGCATCGGCAGGTGCGGCATTCGCAGGCTGAGCAAGCAGATCGGCAATTGCCCCGAGGCGTACCGCAATACGCTCAAGATCGGGTGGCTGATGGGCAAGTTCCGCGCGTAACCACGAATTGTCAACCGCGATATTCCCCTGCGGACTCTGAACCTGTGTCACCGCAATGAGCCGAACACCCACCGATTCAAGGCCGATCCGGTCGCCACGCCGCGCGGCCGCAAGCGCTTCACGAACCCAGGCCGCATAGGTCTGTGGATCTGGCGGGGCAGGAGTCTGAGCATTGGTAGTATTTGTGCTGATCGCAAGCAGGAGCAGAATGAGCACTATTCTGGCATATATACTACTGATTGTACGCCATATCAGCCTGTTTACCATTCCTAAACTGCCTTTTCAGCCAATTTCCTGAAGAATAGTATAGCAGGCAGCGCGCGGATGCGCTATGATATATGTGTTCAATTTATGAGCGAGGATCTATGCCGCGTCTTCCACGCATCAATATAAAACTAGCAGTTGCCGCGATTTGTTTTATTGCGGGCATCATTATTCTTTGGCGCACCTTTAGTGTTGTACGACCAGCACAGGTCGCCACCGAACCAACATCGGTTGTTGCCCAAGCGCCCACCAAACGGGCAAATGCTGAACTTGTTGGTGTAACTCCACCTGTAGAACCAACAAGCCTGCAAAACCCTATTATCCAAGCCACACCTACAGCAAGCCTTGTTCCAAGCGTTACGCCAGTTTCGCCAACCGCGATTCTGCCTACTGCGGTGCTGGCCAATCCCAGCCCAAATATCGTCGTGAGCCCGAGTTTGGTGGTAGTTCCTTCGCCAGACTCAGCAGTTCCACCAACCGCAACCATTGCAGCATTGCCGAGTAGTCTAGTAACAACGATTGTTCCAAGCCAAGGGCCGAGTGAGACCGTGCTTAGCACAACCAGTACCGTCGCCCCAACAACTGCTGTTCCAACTACCGCTGTTGTGGCTAACGCAACTGATACCGTTACACCGACACCAACGTCAACACCAACAACAGTTCAGCCAACTCCATCTGTTGTAACAGTCACATACCGTGTTGATGGTACAGTATCGAGTGCCTATATTGGTTACACAGACGTGAATGGAAAGATCGTTGATATTGTTGTTGGGCTTCCCTGGTCTATGACACTTCAAACAGCCGCGGACGCAGACCTGTATGTCGATGTTGTAGCGAGCCTTCCAAATGAGCAAGATAACATCATTAGCTGTGCGATCTTGATTAATGGCGCATCGGTCTTTGATGGTAAACCGCTACCATTTGATCAGGATTCATCAACGAATGGCGGAGTCACCTGTGATCGCTCATTATCGTAGCCACGAGCATGCTGATTGCTGTTTAGGTATGCTTTAATCCATGGGCACAATGCGCTGGCGTAGTGCATAGATAGCGGCTTGCGTGCGATCTGCAAGGTGTAACTTGGAGAGAATATTCGAGACATGGGTTTTGACGGTTTTCTCGCTAATAATGAGCGCATCGGCAATCTCTTTATTGCTTTTGCCCTTTGCTATCAGCCGCAGCACATCCATCTCACGATCGGTAAGCTGCTCGACTGGATCGTCCGCAGGGCGAGGCGCGCTAAATTCTTGCATCAATTTGGCGGCCACCTCGGAATGAAGCACCGCCTCACCGCGTTGGGCAGCTCGTATCGCGCGCGCAAGTTCTTCTGGCTGTACATCTTTCAGTAGGTAGGAAATTGCACCAGCCTTGATCGCTGGGAAGACTTTGGCGTCATCCGCAAATGAGGTCAGCACAATGATTCGCGAGGATGGGCTGCTGATCTTGACCCGCCGGGTTGCCTCAACACCATCGATTCCCGGAAGGACGAGATCCATCAGCACCACATCTGGCAGCAATTCCTGTGCCACTCGTACGCCCTCTTCACCACTGCTTGCCTCGCCAACAATCTCAATACCCTCCTGAAGTTCAAGAAAATCGCGCAGGCCCTGGCGAACAACACGGTGGTCATCGATGAGTAGAACAGAAATTGTTTCCATTGGATCCCTCTATATACGCTAAAGCGTGACTGTTGCGCTCACGCGCGCCACTGTACTCAGGCCGACGTGTATTTGTGCTTTCATGGTATCTGAACGGTGATAATAGTTCCTTGCCCTGGTTCCGAATCCAGGTTGAAGCGCCCGCCTAGTTCGGTGGTGCGCTCGCGCATGCTAATCAGGCCAAGGTGGCGTTCTGTGCGTGGATCTTCATGGATACTGAAACCACGCCCATCATCGCGAATAACAAGTGTAATCTGATCGGGTGCCAAGATAAGGTTAACCTCAACCTGGCAGGTTCCAGCATGCTTGAGCACATTATTGAGCGCCTCTTGAGCAATCCGAAACAGGGCTTGCTCTAATCCACGCGCATATGCTTCTTCCCCGGTGACCTGAAAGGTAACATTCAGGCTCTCGCGGCGGCCAAGTGCTGCCACATGCTGGTGCAATGCTGCGATAAGGCCCTGCTCACTAAGTGCAGGTGGGCGCAATTGGAAGATCAGTGCGCGCATCTCGGCTAATGCTGCTGCGGCAGTTTCTTGCAGTCGTTCAAGCTGAGCCGCAGTACGGGCCGGGTTTTTCTCGAGCTGTGTGCGCGCCGCCTGGGCGGTGAGCGTCATACTAAAGAGTTGTTGCGAGACAGAGTCATGCAGGTCGCGAGCAAGCCGGCTACGCTCCTCGAGTACCGCAGCCTCTTGCGCACGCCGCCGCACTTGCTCGGCAAGTTGCTGCGTTTCCTGATAGAGTAGCGCACCACCAATTGGCCCACCGATCTGGGCTGCAACTGCTTCAAGAAGATCAACATCCTCATAGGTAAAGGCATTGATCTGTGGCGCAGCTGCGGTAAGTGCGCCAATCACGCGCCCACCACTACGCAGTGGTACTGCAATTTGCGAACCAAGCGGATGGATATCGGCGGTAATTGTGTCAATTCTTGGCTCACTTGCCAGATCATTCGAGAGTAGCGGCAGCCCTTGCTGAGCAACCCAACTACCAATCATGGTCTGGATTTCTGGGGAGCTTGGATCCCCAACGGCAATTGCGATTCGCGCTGTATTATCTGGTTCAATCAATAATATCGTACTGGCTGGGAAGGCACGCTGCAGGCGTTCGCCGGTTGATGCGAGGATCGTATTTAGATCGAGAGTCGCACTCACATCACGGCCCAACTCGGCGAGCAATTGTTCCTTGGCAAGCAGTCGCTGCATGCGTGCTGCAAGCCGCGCGTGTTCCAATGATAACCCCGCCTGACGGGCAATCGCTTCCACAATCTGAATACTTGGGAGATCCCATGCCCCCGCATTACGTGGCCCAACATACATCGCGCCAATTAGACGATCGCCATAGCTACGGAGCGGAACCAATAGCAATTGTGGTGTTTGGCGGCGGCGATCCGTGGCCAATACATGATCATCATCAAAGACAAGATACGATTGGCTCATGCGGTCACTAGCCTGTAACAGATGTTGGTAGCGCGCTGGGAGCACAGGTTCCGTTCGTAGGCGGTTCATCTCGGTATCAGTAATTCCTGCGAAGGCACACGCCTCAAAGATATCCGTATCGGGGTTACGCAACCGCACATAGACATGCGGGAACCCCAATACACGCACAATTGCGTCAGCAACCTCTTGCAACAACATCCCAGGAGTCAGATCCGCGCGCAGTTGCGTGCCCAAGGCGAGCAGATCGCCAAGTGGCAAATTGCGTGCCAAATCAAGGATCGGTGTAGTAGGTTTAGGCTGATGTCGTTGCATAATATGCCTTGGAACTACAGAACTAAGAACCAAGTACCTAGAACCAAGAACCACAGAATTGAACAAAGGAACAAGAGAACAAGGGAACAAGCGAACAAAGGAACAAAGGAACAAGCGAACAAGCGAACAAGAGAACAAGAGAACAAAGGAACAAGAGAACAAGAGAACAAGAGAACAAGAGAACAAGAACCAATCGAAACCTAATGGAACCGTGGGACCACAGAACCGAGAACTGCTCCAACGCTTCAATGCTTCAATGTTTCAATGTTGTACGCTTTCCGCTTTGTTCTTCGATCATACCATGTATCGTGTGAACTGCTATCCTTCGAGAGGTGCATCTTCGCTTGGAGCGTGATCAAATGAAGCAATATCGATTTCTGTTAGGGCAGTGCCACGTCCAATTTGGATCTGGCCGAAGAGTTCAGGCTGTTTAACAACGATAGCATGACGCTTCAGCATTTCGAGTACGGCCCAAAGTGTGACAATCACCTCAATACGTTGAACACTCAGCGAGAGCAGATCCTCAAAACTAAACCATTCCTGCCTGTGCAGGTGATCCTGAATCCGACCAGCAACCTGAGCAACCGTTAACACCTTGCGCGTAGGGAGCGCTACTACTTCCGGCTCAAGTGGCAGCATCAACTGCACGCGGCGCTGAACCGCTGCAATCAGCATGTCGAGCGAGACATCCAATCGTTCTTCAATACGATCCGGAGCACGAGGAGCTAGTGGCGGCGGTGCGAGGCGTGTATAGCTACGCAACCCGCGATCATCAATGGTTCGCAACATGGCCGCAGCCTGTTTAAAGCGCTGGTATTCTTGTAATTGAAGCACAAGTTGCTCGGCATCATCGGGTTGCCCATCGGCAGAAGGTGCTTGTGGGCGTGGCAAGAGTGCCCGCGATTTGATCAGTAGTAGCCGTGCGGCAACAAGCACAAACGCCGAGAGCTCAGCTGGATCTGGGGATTGCATGGCACGCACATGGGCAAGATAAGCATCCGTAACCTGTGCTAACGCAATTGTAGTAATATCCAGCTCTTCACGCTCAATCAGGCGTAACAGCACATCCAATGGCCCTTCAAAGCCCTGGATTTGGAAGGTGTAATCGATTGTTCTGGTTGTGTTGAGCATAGACCTCTATTGGAACGCAAGAACGCATAGCGCAAGAACGCAAGAATGGTATATGGCTGTTTTGGCATTTGCGCTATGCGCTATTTGGTCTCCTGGTCTCCGCCGCTTAGTTTTCCTCATCTGCCCAAGCAAGCAACTGGGTTGCCGGGAGCTGGCGTTGAGCGCCATAATCGCGCAGGATCTCAATCGTTTGCGCAGGGCTACCCGCGGCTGCGGCTAATTGTACGCTACGCTGATCATGCCGCGCGTGGATGGCAAATGGCCAGAATAGCCCACGACCATGCTCGACAGCCCGCCAATAGAGCGCCGGTATACACACCTTGAGCACAACAAAGATACCATAATAAACAAGTGGAATACTCCGACCTTTGTCATCGACTTTGCCACAATCATGAAGAAGCGCCGCTTTGAGAAGCGCTTGATCAGTATGCCCTGCACGCTTGAGGGTGTAGTATACATCCAGGGTGTGGCGACGATCGAACACTGGCATTCGTTCAAAAAGCTGCTGCTCTGCTGGGGTTAGTACCTCCATCACCACTGCCTGATCTGCAGGCGAGATTCGAGCCGTTAGCGCAGAATAGAATTGTTGCAGGCGCCGCATGGCTCTTACCTTTCGTGGACGTTGGAGCAAGAACCAAGAACAAGAGAACAAGAGAACAAGAGAATAAGAACCGCAGAACCGCAGAACCGCAGAACCAAGAACTGCTTCAATGCTTCAATGCTACACCGGGGTACCCTTTGGGTCTGGTACCCGGCTCCAATGCTCCAATGCTTCATTGCCCAGTATACCATCGCCGCTTGCGCAGCGTGCGATCATGGATGGTGATCAGGCGTTCAAGATAAGCTGGATCGATGTGAGGTTGGCGCAGATAGATCCGGCGCTGTGCGAGAGTCTTACGCAAATTCAGAATATTCCACCACCAAATAGCAAAGGCTCCACCCTGGCCACGAAGTGCTCGTAGGCAGCTTGCTGGGATCTGGCGTAGCAGATACGGAATAACCCGCCGCCAACGCATCAGCTTAAGATGCACATACAGGCCATTTTTGGCGGCCTCACTCGACCAAGCCTGCCCACCGCCGCTGCCACCACGCTCATGGTAGATCAGCGCATTTGGGATATACAAGACGCGCATACCAGCAAGCCATGCTCGCCAACACAGATCGGTATCTTCCCAATACAAAAATATCTGTTGATCGAAGCCACCTAATATATCCCACGCACTGCGCCGAATCATGAGTGCCGCACCAGATACGCTGGCGGTTTCAATCGGAGCTAGTATGCCAGTGCTGCTAGCCTCTGGCGATTGACTCTTAGATCCTGGATACAGCGCGATTGGCGCACAGATCGCAACTGCTGGGTCGGCATGCATAGCCTGCACCAGGTTGCTGAGCCATTCTGGCGTGAAGCTTAGATCTGGATTGAGGAATACGAGCAAATCGCCATGTGCAACCGCTGCTCCTTGGTGACATGCACGGCCAAATCCAAGATTAGTAGCGTTTCCAGTGAAATGCACATCGGCATGCGCGCGTGCAATCGCAGGCGTTGCATCACTGGATGCATTATCAACCACAATAACTTCATAAGGGTGATAGTGTGTACTAGCCAAGGTCGCAAGGCATTCTGGCAGCACCCGTGCACTATTATGGGTGATGAAAATCAAGGAGATCAGCGGTGTTGGTATGTTTGGCATCGTAATAAACAACCTATTCCCATAGAATCGTAGAGTGAGTTATAGCCATCAGAATACAGAACTATGGTTACCGCTTCACAATTAAGAGAAGCGCCCGAACATCCGCCAATTTCACGACACGCAAGATCAATAGCAACCCTGGGTACGCAGCTAGGAGTCCAATCCGTGCGGCTATGTTTGCCCAACCCTCAAACGGCAGATTCAGCCCAACGACAAGTAGTAACACCTGCGCCATGAGGATCGCCACAATCCGCCAGGGATGATAGGCAATTGGCCGTATACGTTGCGACCACATATACACAAGGATTGGTACAATTCCATAACCAATAGCAGTTGCCGAGGCTGCGCCCCATACCCCAAACTGTGGGATCAGAAGCGCATTCAGCAATAGATTCAGCAATGCCCCAGCTAGCAATGAAATACCAGTAACGTCAGTACGCTTTTGAAGGGCCGCGCCAACCCCCACACAAATTGTGATTCCATTGGCGACCGTTGTGTAGATCAGCAGCGCAACATATGGTGCCGCGCCAAGATAGGCGCTGGTCGTAAAGATCTGAAGAATCTCATGGGCGAAGAGTGCAACTGCCAGCGCAAGGCCAAGTGCCCCAGCGGTAAAGAACAGCAGCACCCGCGCATAGGTGTGATCGGCATTTGGATCATCGCGCATGGCAAGTGCAAGTGGTGCCCAGGCGATCTGGAATGGCATGATCACAATCGCCAGCATGGATGCCAATTTAGCCGCGACCGCATATAGCCCACGCTCACTAGCGGGAATGCCATAGAGTGGCAGCAGTAGCCGATCGCAGTAGGCCAACGCCCAGAGCGCCAAAATCCCTGGTAGCGCCCCGAGCCCAGCACGCACAAGTGGTTCTACCAAGCGGCGAGTTGGGCGACCCCAACCATTCGGGCCAAGCAGCAGTGCGCCGCCAAGCACTACCCACAGGCCAGCAATAACCAGGGTTAGCTGAATACCCCACACCCCCTGACGCAGCCAGAGGACGAGCATGATATTGAGCGCCACGGTGAGCAACAGATTCACAAGCGCAAGCAGATTCGCGCGGCCAACTGCCATTGTGAGCCGTAATCCGGTTTGCGTTACCAGTCCAAGTGTTGTCAGTGGGATACCGAGTGCCACTAATAATAGCAGCCCAGCGTACTGTGAGCCGCCCAAGAGTATGGTTGCCAGCCCTGCGGCAAATGGCCAGAGCGGCAAGGCCACAAGTACCGCCCAGATCAGGCCAATCACGGCAGCAGTTGTGAGCAGATTACGGCGGTGTTGATCATCGCCCTCATAATAATTGACTGATAGCGCATGGCCGAGGCCAAGGTTCGCAAAGGCACCCACCAGCCCAGCAATCGTGGTGAGCAGATCAAGCTGAGCATAATCGGCTGGTCGCAGTACACGTGTATAGAGCGGCGTCAGAACGACCGTAAAGATCGGGCCGATGTATGAGGTCAGACTGTAGCCCGCCATGAGGCGAAGCAGTTGACGTAGACGATTGTTCATAGGCGTAGGAAAGGAACTGCGGAACTGCGGAACCGAGAACTGTAGAACCACAGACCTGAACAAGAGAACAAGAGAACTACGAACCATCGTACGGGCGAACCTTGTGTTCGCCTACTATGAACCAAGAACCAAGAATCTACCAAACCCTTTGCGCCTTTGCGCCTTTGCGTTTTCCGCTCCTATGCTCTGCGTTTCCGCTCTGCGCTTTACGCTTTACGCTTTGCGCAATGCAACAATATTCTGGTAGGCGAAGATTTCGCTCAGGAAGACGGGCGTGGCCTGGATGGGAACCAAACCATCGGGAAGCATGCGATAGAGGGTGTATTCTGGTAGCACCGCCATGAAATCGCGTAAGAAGACACGACTGACCACATTCATTTCATTGAACTCGAATTGGATACACATAATCTTGCCTGCGGCAATTGTCGTTTGCGCCCCCGCAAGAATGCGCAACTCACTCCCTTCGGCATCGAGCTTCAGCAGATCGATCTGTTCAATCTGATGCTCTTGCACAAACTGATCGAGTGTTATAATGCTTACTTCATGTGTGCCAACAAGATCGCCATGCAATCCAGCAATAACTTCACGGAAGAGTGATGCATGTGAGGTTGCCGTATGGGCATGGTCGAATAGTAACCCGCCGCCAGCAGTATTGCTCAACGCAAGGTTATATGACCGAACAGGCAACCCTTTCACATGCTGAACCAACTGCTGGTAGGTTGTTGGGTGCGGCTCAAAGGCATAAATCTGTGCAGTGGGATGTTCGGCCAGCAGCATACGGCTAAAGCTACCGATATTCGCGCCAACATCAAACACCACAGGATCACTGCGTTTGGGGATGTAGCGCCATAACTGGTGGATAAAGGCGGCCTCCCCGCTTACATGCGGATCCTCAGAGTTGAGAATGCCTAAGCCCCAAAGGCTCAGGTTGAGCAGGCGCTGGTGAAGGCGCAAGAACGCTCGCCGCACAAAGAGCTTCTTATAGGCCGCGATCAGTCGGTGGCGCATCAGTTCCCTATGTAGCTAGGAGACACGGAGACACGGAGACAGGGTGACATTTTCTATTCAACGTACCCGCCTGCCGCCGAGCGATGTGCATAATAACCTGTCTAGCTACCATTCTCTTGGCGCTCCAACAGAAAAATGCCTGGCGTCATGCCGCTGGTTCGTACCCGCACAATATCATGCAGATGCCAGATCTCAGCGTGTTGCGTAGCGGCCTGTTCTAGCAAGCGTATTTCATGGGTTAATAGCACCATTCGTGTACCTGGCATAGCCACCCGGCCAGCCTCGGCTAGAATCAGCGGGTAGAGCCGCTCATTATCACGGTGCGAACCACTAAGCTGGCCAAACGGCAGATCGGCGAGGATCACATCCACACTCGTGTCATCCAGCGGCAGATGAGTAACATCTTCCAGCTCTAGGCGAGCATATTTGGCAATCCCGGCGGCAGATAGATTTGCGCGGGCGCAGGCTAATGCATCCTGGCTATTGTCAATCCCCAGCACCCATTGCGTCGGGCCGAGCAGACAGCGCTCCACCAATAGCGTCCCTGAGCCACAGCATAGGTTTAGCACGCGATCATCTGGATGTGGAATGGTTAGGCGAGCCATGGCATGCGCCAATGAGGCATTTGGAGCACCAGCGAAATTGCGCACGCGCCAGGTGCGGGTTGCCAGCGGGCGTGGCGAGATCCGCAGCAGGGCATCCCAGCCTGTATCGCTACGCCGTAACCGCAACAGCAAATCGCCCTCATCGTAGGTGGTTTTAAGGCCGAAGGGTTTTGCCAGTTCGGCATGCAAACGCTGCATCACTGCTGAATCTTCACCAGCTGCATTCAGCCGTAGTGTGGAAAAACTACCAGGTGGATGCAATCCCAATATAGCATCAATGGCCTGAGTAAGGGCAGTGTAGTGCTGATGACCAAGCAGCGCCTTTGGGCGCGGCACATCAAAACTCAGTACAAGATATGCCGCTGTGACGCTACATAGCCCGAGTAATGGGCGCAGTTCGCCACGCCATGTACAGACCAAAGCGCCTGGCCGGACAACAGCCACATGCATTGCTTCTGCATATTCGTAGAGTTCTTTGGCGGCCAGTTCTTCGAGCCCTTCGAGTAGATCGAGCTCAATTTGGAATTGACCGGGGTGTATCTGTCGTTTTGATTGCATCACACTATTATAGCTGCTGTCGCGAATGATGCTATGCTCGTGTGAGGCAACTGATTCTGGGAAAGCTGGCCGAGAGGTTTAGGGAAAAGAGCACCGAAACGCAAAGACGCAAAGACGCAAAGGCGCAAAGAATTATGTATAGAGCAATCCTAATAGAACCGCAGAACCAAGAACCAACACCAGATTCGCGCAACCAGGCTTCTCCGCAGCCACATCGTACGGGCGAACCTTGTGTTCGCCTTCCCAAATCCCAACACGAGGC
>JANLSE010000506.1:0-4639 GCA_031362265.1 Roseiflexaceae bacterium | reverse complement strand
CGATGGGCCGATCATTTTGCAGAACGCATCGGCCTACGCGCCGCTGACCGGCGAGCAGATCGCCCGGTTGATCGATGACGTATCACAAATCCAATACGTAAAGGAAGAAAGGCCGCCTGGTCCGCGCCATATCGCTGAGGTTCACCGCCTGCTTGGTGATAAGGTCAAGACGATCTTTGGCGGCGCAGCAGGCAAGTTCCTACCAGACGAGCTTCGGCGCGGCGCAAACGGGTGTATGCCCGCCTGTGAGATCGCCGACCTGCTAGCCAAGGTGTATAACCTCTGGCAAGCTGGCGACGAGATGGGTGCGCGTGAACTGCACCGCAGATTGCTGCCGCTCATCCAACTTGAAACGCACCCATTTATGCGCTACATCCTCAAGCGGCGCGGCGTGTTTACGAGCACTGTTGAGCGCGCTCCCTCGCCCTTGACCGCGCTCAACGACGACGATAAGCGCGAGATCTCGACCCTGATTGAAGCCATTCAGGATGATGTGGAACACTTCCCATTCGGGCCTGAGTAGGGTCTGCGGTGCCATCGGCCGTTGACTGGCGCCTAATGTTGGGCGGTTCAATCACGAAGAAAGAGCGATGAGCCCGCGTGCTTCATCGGTTCGACCCAGAATAAAGCGATAGATGCCTGCCCACTGATTGGCAGTTTCTTCAATTGGCTGATCTGTGTCTTCTTGATGCTGCGACAGATGCTTTTCATCGACAGCCCAACCGACTATGTAATGTACCAGAGCCAAACCATAGCGGATGCAGCCAGCCGTATATCCCAGGCGTACCGATTTCGGGTCGCCCGTCCAGCCACGATCTCGCAATCCTTGGAGATAATTCTCGAAGACCAAAGCGTCGAATTCCAAACTATCGCTAAACGCAATGTGATTACTCAGCAAGCTGACAATGACCAAAGAAACCAGATCTTCCCCCACAGCCCCTTGAGCCACATCCTCCCAATCGATGGCCACTGTCTGTATCGCACCGTCCAAAGCTTGCCGAGTAAACAGGTTGACATGACAGGCATCGCGATGACAAACTGTTTGAGGCAGGCGATCAAGGTTGGCAAAAAAGAGTTCTCGATCATGCCAGAGTGCCATGATTCTTTGGGTGGTATCAGTCGGCAGAAATCGTTGCACCAAAGGATCATGTTGCATTCGGGGCAATTGTTCCATAAAGATGGATTGCATCTCATGCGCCTGGGCACGGTGCAGATCTTTACCTAGCCACGAGTTGGTAAGCCAGGCCTTGTTCTGTAAACCATCCCCAGTAAATTGACCGATGTGTCGAGCCATCAGACTATAACGCTCTGTTGACCAGCTAACCTGCTCGGCTTCGCCCACGTCTTCCAGCCATAGCCAGAACTCATTATCGGCATATTGAATCACGTCGAAACAGCGCGGCGCGACCAACTGGCCCTTTAATTGTCGCAAGAATCCAGATTGGTAAACGAGTGGTTCCCGTTTCCAATAGCGTTGATTGGATGGCTGGCTTCTGTCAATGGGTTCTGTTCCTGAATGACGGACAACTTTTAGGATGAGCGACCAGGGAAAAGGTCCATCCACTGTCATCGCCGTGCCCTGGAATCGATAGAGGATCCCAAAGGTGCCCTTATGGATTCGTTCACTCTTTCGTTCCAAAATGTCAACAGCCTGAGAGGGCAGAAGCTGCTGGATGTAGGAAAGCAAATTCTGGTCACTAATCTCATGAATGCGTGTCTCTAAATCGTTATGGGTCATCTCAAAAATTTCTACCGAAGTCACGGTATGTATGTCCGCTATTCCTCCGCCCATGATAGCACGGAGGTCAAGGACTCATCCAATCATGGTCGATCCAATACAATTCGTACTGTCCGGGCCAATACCGCCAGTGTAAAGGGCTTATAGAGCATGGTACCCTGATGCTGGAGCAGTGGGGTGTCGGTGTAACCCGACATACAGAGGACGCGTAGGTGGGGTAAGATCGCCGTGAGTTGTTCAACAAGCGCGGCCCCGCTGAGTTTTGGTAGCATCATATCTGTGACGAGCAGGTCGATCGTCCCGCTATACTGCGCAACGATCTGTAGCGCATTCTCGCCATCGCTGGCTGCGAGCACTTGATACCCCAGTGAGGTTAGCACGCGTATCGCAAACATACGTACCTGTGGCTCGTCCTCGACGAGCAAGATCGTCTCGGTTCCGTTAGGTAAGGCAGCAGTGTCAATCTCCGGGGGTTGATCAGTTGCGGCATCACGTAATGCAGGAAAGGTGCAGGTGATACGCGTGCCCTGACCAACCGCCGAGGCGATCTCGATCTGGCCGTGATGTTGAGTAATAATCCCATGGCAGGTAGCAAGCCCAAGCCCGGTGCCTTTCCCATGTGCTTTTGTGGTAAAGAATGGCTCAAAGGCTCGTGCAACGACTGAGGGTGGCATACCCATTCCAGTATCACTGACCACAAGCCGCACTGAATTGCCAAGCGTGCCAGCATTATCGATCTGAATGCTTGGTTTGCTCAGTTCGCTATTCATTGTCTCGATTGTGAGCGTGCCGCCCTGTGGCATAGCATCGCATGCATTAACGACCAAGTTCACAAGCACCTGCTCGATTTGCGCTGGATCGGCTTGGATGACATGCAGATCTGCGTCTGGCACTATAACCAGTTCGATATTAGCCCCAATCAAGCGCCGCAGCAGCTTACCACTCTCCACGATCAGATCATTCATATTCAATCGCTTCAACTGTAAGGGTTGCTGGCGTGCGAAGGCTAGCAATTGCTGGGTGAGTGCTGTGGCGCGCCTGCTCGTACGCCCGATCTCATGCAAATCGGCGCGTGTCTGTGTACTAAGGGTAGAATCCAGCAGACTAAGTTCGGTCAATCCCTGGATGGCCGTCAGGATGTTGTTGAAATCGTGTGCTACACCGCCAGCGAGGCGGCCAACCACCTCCATCTTTTGGGCCTGCAAGAACTGCTCCTGGAGCTTGCGCTGCTCTGTCACATCGCGGTAGTTTGCCACGATTGCGCCAATCGCTTCGTCCGCAAGCAGGTTATTGAATACACCTTCTAGGGAGCGCCACTCGCCATTCTGGTTGCGCAGGCGTGCTGCTACTGGCACCATCTCACCGGGGTGGCTGATCGCGGCCTGAAGGCGCTCACTCACTGCCGATACATCATCTGGGTGAATGAGATCGAACATGTTGAATTGGGTTAGTTCAGTAGGAGGGTAACCCAACATGCGTGTGGTGGCTGGGCTGGCGTAGCGAATTTGCCCCGTCTGCGAGAAGAGTGCAATTGCTTCCCATGTGTGTGCAATCAAGGCCGCTGAGCGGCGTTCCGATAACACAAGGGCTGCCTCTGCCTGCGTTCGTGCTGCACGTGCACGCAGGGTGGCGATACTGAAAGAGAGATCGTCGATTAACTCAACCAGTAGGGCGATTTCGGCATCATCGAATGCATCTGGTTGATCTACATAGATATCAAGGGCGCCAATTGTTATGCCATCGACAATAATCGGCAGGCTGATTGCGTCAGCAAAACCATGCAAAAGTGCTTGCTCACGCCAGGCCGCGAACCCTGAGTCGTGCGAAATATTGTGCAAGATAACGCGTTTCCCAGTGCGGATGCAGGTGCCAGTAGGCCCACGCCCATGCTCCGTATCGGCCCAACTGATTTGCATTGTGTCGAGATACCCATGATCAACCCCAAACTGCGCCACAACGCGTACTGATTGCGACGCATCGTGTTCGGCATAGCCGACCCAGGCCAACCGGTACCCGCCGGTTTCTACTATCACCTGGCAGAGCCTGGCCAGCAGCGCTTGCTCATTAGTGATACGAACAAGTAATTGGTTGCCATCACTGAGTAGGCGTAGTGCGCGATTGGCACTGCGCAGTGCCTCGCTCAGTGCGTGGCCCTCATGCACATCTGTGCTCGAGCCGATCCATTGGACAATCTGGTTGGCAGCGTCGCGTACCGGTGCGACGCGCGTATCGAACCAGCGATAGGTGCCATCGTGGCGATGGAGGCGAAATTCTGCCTGAGCTGGAATGCCAGCGGCTAGCGCAATATTCCAATTGTGCGCGATCTGATCACGCTCATCGGGATGCACATGGGCGAGCCAGCCATTGTTCAGCAATGCCTCGGCGGGCGCACGAGTGAAATCGAGCCATTGTTGGCTGAGATAGTCGATTGCACCGTCGGGCCGTGCAGTCCAGACCAATTGAGGGAGGTGTTCAGCCAGCTGGCGAAAGCGTGTCTCACTCTCACGCAACGCCGCTTCTGCCTGTTTTTGCTCAGTGATATTGATGAATATTGTGGCGAAACGGTTCCCTTCGGGGAGCGTCGTGGTAATGAAGAACCAACATTTGGACGGTTCGTGATAGTATTCTATTTTGGCGGCATGTTCCAACTGCGAATGATCGCGCCACCAAGCGCGAATGAATTCGGAGTTCATCTTGTATAAATCGGTGGCGCGCCTGCCAAGCGCTTGCTGGGTTGTGAATGGTGAATGCCGCTCAAAAGCGGGATTAACATCGCGGATAATATAATCGACTGCATCACCATGTTCATCGAATACAGCTTCGTTGATGGCGATACCCTCTTCCATCACATTGAAGAGTGAACGATAACGCTCCTCGCTTTTGCTTAAGATATTTGCTGCG
>JANLSE010000500.1:0-2687 GCA_031362265.1 Roseiflexaceae bacterium | reverse complement strand
GGCTTGCCGATTTCCCGCGATGAAATGGCCGTTCGTCTGGAGCGTAGATTGGGCGGGCTGGCGAGTGATGCGGGGGTGAGCATGACCCCTTCTGCTGCTGGTCCCCAGGGGAGTTATTCAGAAGCGATTGATGAGGCGCTGCGGGCTGTAGGCGCGGTGAATCGTTATGGTGACCCAGATGTGACGATGGTGCCAGTGGAGCAGGTGAATAATCTGATCGAGGCGGCGCAGAGTGCTATGTTGCAGGTGTTGCGGTCGAGCTATGCGCTGGAGACGGATGTGAGCCTGGGGCCCAGGAAGGAGAGCCGCAGCCAGATTGCTGCCAGCATTGACGCGATGCTGGGCGCTGGGGGCAGTGGTGGCGGTGGGGGCAATCGGCGCGTAGGGCAAGGGAAGATTTCTTATGGAGAGTGGCACAGATGAGCGCTCGAAACTTCTGCACGGTGACGGCGAGTGTGAAACGCAATAGCACGGTGGCTGGGATTACGGGACAGCCTGTGGTGCATTTGGCGAGCTTGTTGATTACGCCGGTGTGGCCTATGCAACGCGTAGACCAAGTACAAGCACTGTCAGAATTGGCTTCGGCGCGTGAGATGAAAGAGTGCTATCACGTGCCAACGTCTTCTGTGCTACCGGATGTGCAGGAGGGTGATCTGTTGGTGGTTGGGGCGAACGAATACCCAGTGTTGCATGTGATGGAGTGGACAGATGGTGATGTACCCTGTCTGCAACTGATCGTACAAGAGGTGAAGCAATAGTGCGAATTGAAATTGTAGGAGCGGATAACCTGCGGCGGGTGTTGGGTGAGTTGCCCGACCGCGTGCGCAATGTGAGCCGCAAGGCGATGCAGTTGGCGCTGGGGTTGATTCATCGCCACGCTGCGACAATCGTACCTGTACGCACTGGGCGGCTGAAGAATAGCCTCTTCTGGGATCCTGAGTATGAACGGCATGGCAACACGATTGTAGGGGCGGTGGGGACGAATGTGGCGTATGCGCCGCATGTGGAGTTTGGTACTCGTTTTATGGATGCCCAGCCGTATCTAATTCCCGCGGTAACACAGAACGCCAGTGCGATCAATTCAATTTTTGCGAGTGAGATAGGAAACGCTCTTCATGGCTAGAAAAGATGCACGGCAGGCGTTGGCAGCACTGCTGGATACAAATGCAACGTTGCAGGCGGTGTACGCGCACGAGGTCAAGGACTTCAAACGAATTTCGCCAGTGGCGATGGTGCATAGCGATGGGATTCAGCCTTATCTGCACCGTGATGGCTTTGGCTATGCGCTGATTGTCTCCTTGTGGTGGAAACGTTCTAGCGATGGGGCTGACACCGAAGATGCGATGGACGATCTGTCTGAGCAGATTGTTGATTTATTATTGGAATCGACCACGGGCGAACTTTCTGGCTTGGTGATCGATGAGGAATTTACACGCATGGATTACCCAGTCGTGGACGGGGTGATGTATCGGCGTGAAAGGATCCGGGTGATTGTGTGAGCAAGTTTAAAGGGCGATCTGTACTCCTGCAAGTGGATGTGGCCACCGTCTTTACTACGATTGGGCAGATTCGAGACATTAAGGGGCCTTCGATGAGTGCTGAGATTGTGGATGTAACCACACGTGACAGCACTTGGAAGGAAGAATTGCATATCATTAATGATGCTGGCGAGGTGACTTTCGATACTGTGTTTGACCCCGATTTGACGAGTCATAGTGTGGCAGGCACGGCCAGTCCGCTCAACTTCTTTTTGAATGGCACGCTGAAGAGTTACAAGATTACGTTTGCTGATACTGCCCCTGCTGTGACTGTGACCTTTAGTGCGTATGTGTCTAAGTTTGAAGCGAATGCGCCACAAATGGGCGCTCAGTCGGCGGATATTACGCTGAGGCTTACAGGCGCTCCAACTTGGGCGTGATGGCTGATCATTGAACTTCTTCGAGTGATAAGAAAAGGTTATCTGTCGATGACTTATCAATCAAAAGGATATTATGGCTTTAATTGCAAAGAGCGACCTATTGTCGTTGAGCATCGAGACCAAAGAGATCGATGTGCCAGGCAGTGAGAACAAATTACGGATTCGTGCGCTAACGGGTGCCCAAGTGGTAGAAGCCCGGAAATTATATAACCGTGGCGTAGACGAAGTGGGCAAAATTACTAACCCGGCAGCTTGGGCGGAATATGAGATCTATTGCTTTCAGCATGGCGTGATCGATGATGATGGCAATGAAATGTTAAGTAAAGACGAAGTGCGTATCGTGCAGGGTCAGCGCTATTCGTTGGTGGCGTTGGTGGCTGTGCAGGTATCGCTGCTCAGTGGCTTAGGTAAAGAGGCAGCCGACGACGCCGAAAAAAAGTAAGCGAAGATGCTGAGGAGCGCTTTTGGCATGTGCTAGCCACCCGTCTTGGTGGCACAGTGGGCGAACTGAAGCAGCGGATGACCTACGTGGAATTTTTACGCTGGAAAGCCTTTTACCAGCATGAGCCACTAGGCGAGCAACGGCTGGATCTGCACGTAGCATCGATTTTGAAGGTGCTGATCAAGTTACTAGCGAATCAAGATGTGGATGCGGCGAAGTTGATGCCGAAATTCTGGGAAGATGCCCCTTTGGAAGTCGAACCGGATGTATTGTTAGCGAAAGCCCGTATGATTTTTGGAGCAATCAATGTTGCCGAGCCTGATCGTC
>JANLSE010000338.1:0-2763 GCA_031362265.1 Roseiflexaceae bacterium | reverse complement strand
GTATCGAAGTGGGGCTGCGCGAGACCCACATGATGGATACTCTGACGGGGACTGCACATACAGCCCTGATCAACCCCATCACCGGCCGGCCGCTGATTGAGACCTATGCTGTTCCTTGCCTGCCGTATGCCGAAGCCATGTCTGAAAAACTTCGAGCTGCACTGTGCCGCAAGGACGTGGCCATTCGGGACTTCTTTGATGTCGATTATGCGAGACGCTCTGCGAAATGGGATGTTGACGATCCCGTGCTCCTGGACTTATTGCGCCGCAAGTGTACTGTCCCGGGCAATGGCCCGGTAAACACTGGTGATCAGCGTATGAAAGAATTGGAAGCTCAGGTGGAGGGCCAGTTGCGCCCGGTACTTCGCGCAGACGATTTTGCCAAGTTCGACTTGCAACGTGCCATCGCCACAGTGCGTGTGGTTGCGCGAGCCTTGGGATAGTAAGGCAATGATCACCGACATCAACAGCGAAGATCGTCTGGTACAGGAAACCTTCGCCAATTATCTACGCGATGAACTGAAATGGGAAAGTGTTTACGCCTTCAACACCGAGACTTTTGGGCCACAGGGGACGCTGGGCCGAAGCTCGGAGCGTGAAGCAGTGTTGGTGCGGGATCTGCGTGCAGCCGTTGCTCAACTGAACCCTGAAATCCCGAGCGAGGGCTGCGAACAAGCCGTCGAGAAAATGACGCGCATTGACTTTGCGCGCTCGCTGATCCAGCACAACCGCGAGTTCTACGGTTTTATCCGCAATGGTGTGCCGGTTGAATGGCGCGACGAGGTTGGTGAGAAGCAGCATGCACTGGCGCGCGTGATTGACTTCAACAACCCTGATCGCAATCGCTTTTTAGCCGTGCGTGAGCTGAAGATCCAGGGTGTGCGCGTGCCGCATTACAACCGGCGTGCTGATCTGGTCTGCTTCGTCAATGGCTTACCGCTGGTGTTGATTGAGCTCAAGGCGGTATACCTCAATATTCGCGCGGGCTTCGACAATAACCTCAGCGACTATCTCAGCGAGCACAGCATTGCACAGGCTTTTCACCACAATGCCTTCGTTGTGGTGAGCAATGGCGACGCTGCCCGCTATGGCTCCATCACCAGCAAGTGGGATCACTTCGTGGAATGGAAGCGCAATGCGGAGACCGACAGTGCGCGTCTGGAAGCCGAATCACTGCTGAATGGCATGCTGGCCAAAGACAGGCTTCTTGACCTGTTGGAGAATTTCATACTTTTCGATGACAGCCGGGCTGGTGGCACGCGCAAAATCGTGGCGCGAAACCACCAGGTGATGGGGGTTAACAATGCCGTGGCTTCGGTGCTGCGCCAGGAGGAGCTGAAGCGGGAGTTTCCTGACAGTGAGCGGCTGATCGAGTACCAGGTTCCGCATCCCAGACGCCTTAAGGTTGCAGATGCCTCTCTGTCCGAGGGGAGTGATGATGACCTGTTGCTGCTCAGACGCGCCCACCCCGATCTTGGGCGGTTAGGCGTGTTCTGGCATACGCAGGGCAGCGGTAAGTCCTACTCAATGGCGTTCTTTGCCGAGAAAGTGCGCCGCTCGGTACCGGGTAATTACACATTTTTGCTGATCACCGACCGTGAAGACCTGGACGACCAGATCTGGCGCACCTTTGTCGGTTGTGGGGTATCCGATGAGCAGTCCCCACGGGCAAGTTCGGGCAAGGAACTGCAGGAAATCCTGCGGGGCAATCCGCGCTATATCTTCAGCTTGGTCCACAAGTTCAATCAGCCTGTGATCGAACCCTACAGTGAACGTGACGACATCATTGTTATCTCTGACGAAGCGCATCGCACGCAGGCGGGTAAGTTCGCGCGCAATATGCGGCTGGCACTGCCGAAAGCGGCTTTCATTGGATTCACTGGTACGCCGCTGTTCAAGCACGATGAACTGACCAAGCGCATCTTCGGCAGTTACGTGTCGCGCTACGACTTCAAGCGTTCGGAAGAAGACCGCACCACTGTAAAGCTGGTGTACGAGAATCGCGGTGAGAAGTTGGGGCTGGCACGGCTGGACCTCAATGACCGCATAGCCGAAGCGGTGGAGAAGGCTGAGCTCGATCCGGACCAGACAGCCTTGCTGGAAAAGCTGTTGGGCAAGGACTATGAGGTCATTACTGCGGATGAGCGCCTGGACAAACTGGCGGCCGATTTTGTCGAACATGTCACCACGCGCTGGGAAACAGGGAAGTCGATGTTGGTCGGCATCGACAAGATTACCTGCGCCCGCATGTTTCAAAGTATCGAACCGCATTGGCAGGCGAAACTGGAGCAACTTAGGTCCTCGATACCGCTCAGGGAACAAGAGGTGTCAACGACCAATGATCCTGAAGCACAGCAGAAACTGATTGAATTGGTGGATTCTCTCCGCAAACAGCTCCAATGGATGGAGACCACCCTCATTGAAATCGTTATCAGCGAAGCGCAGAACGAGGTTCGGGATTTCCAAAAATGGGGCTTTGACATCATCCCGCATCGTGTGGTGATGAAGACCGGTTTTGAAACTCCGGATGGAAAGCGTGTACCAGTTGAGGACTCCTTCAAGGATCCGAACCACCCCTTCCGCATTGCCATCGTTTGCGCCATGTGGCTGACAGGCTTTGACGTGGAATGTCTGGCCACACTGTACATCGACAAACCGATGCGGGCGCATAACCTGATGCAGGCCATTGCGCGGGCGAATCGCGTTTACCCCGGCAAGGACTGTGGCGTGATCGTGGACTACAACGGCATGCTCCGGAGCTTG
>JANLSE010000434.1:0-6247 GCA_031362265.1 Roseiflexaceae bacterium | reverse complement strand
GCGCTGCAGAACCTGAACCAGTGGCGTGCGACGAGCGCCGTGGACCCACCCCGTTCCATCCCGAACCGGGTCGTGAAACGCGGTTGCGCCGAGGGTACTGGCGGTTTGACCGCTGGGAGATTAGGTACGTGCGCCCCACCAGTAAGCGATACGCGTAGGCGGACGGAGCGACGCGCCGACGGGCGACCGTGGGAGCGTTGTGGCGTCCGCTGGCGATCGCGATACATCCTAGCGCGGCGTGGAGCAGTGGCAGCTCGTCGGGCTCATAACCCGAAGGTCGGAGGTTCGAATCCTTCCGCCGCTACCAATTCAAACCAAACAACCCGCTTCCCCGGATATGACTATCAGCAATGATAGCTACCCGAGGAGGCGGGTTTTCTGCGCTAGATGCGTGGTATAATCGTTATCGTGTGTAGACAATAACTGCTGGAGATCTATGTGTCCGATCACCTGAGCGATCCATCGCATGACATCCCTGCTCTCATGCCAATACTACCTTTGCTTGAGACCGTTGTTTATCCATGGACCGTTGTTCCATTGGCGATTACGCAACCTGCTTCTCTAAGCTTAATCGATGCGGCACTCGCCCAAGATGGCATGGTCGGGTTAGTTGCGCGGCGTGGGTCAACCAAAGGCGCAGAGGATCCACTAGCGGATTGTTTTCGGGTTGGCACGATTGCCCGTATTCACCGCCTTTTGCGGCTTCCAGATGGTTCGCTACGAATTGCAGTTGAGGGATTAGCACGTTTTGCACTTGGTGAAATTGTGCAGGAAGAGCCGTGGATCTGTGCACAGGTGCAAATACTCCCCGATGTCATTACTACACTTGATATAGCTGATCTGGGCGAACAGGTTGTGAGCTCTGTTTGTACTGTACTAGATGCATTACCAGGTACTTCAGCCGATATTCAGGCACAAATTCAGGCCGAAGATGATTTCCAGCGGCTTTCGTATCTGGCAGCACAAGCAATAATGTCACGGCGGCCATTGGCCGAGCGCCAAGCGCTTTTAGAACAAATCGATCTTATCAACCGGCTCGAGCACATAGCCACATTAGCTAGTGAAGAATTGACGTTACTGCAACATGCTGCTGTTATGCTTGATTCAACTGTTTATCATGGTACTGTTTATCATGGTGAGGTGATGCCTCTAGCACAAGCAACGCCAACTACAACAATATCAGGTGATGTCATTATTGATGTTGCTTGGGCACGTCAACTCTTTGCGCAGCAGATTATTGGATATGAGGCGATTTCCGAAGTATTGATTAGTTATTTGGCGGTATATGAATTGCGGCGACGACGTGGGATTGTGAACGTTGCAAACCAGTTGCTTCCACTATGTTTGATTGGTGCCGCAGGAACAGGTAAAAGCGTGCTTATTCAAACATTGGCGGAGGTTAGCCAATACGAATATCGACAGATTGCCGCCGATACTCTTGTTGATGCGAATTCACTTGCTCGTATATTGCTTGATGTTGCTAATAGCGCTACGTTGTTTGAGATCGATGGTATTGATCGGCTAGATCCCCAAGTAGCGATTGCATTGGCGACAGCAATTGATTCTGGTGAGTTTGCTAGGCGAGTGAACTCAGAGCTAAAGTTGCCTGAAGCTAGCCTGCGGTTGATTGCCACCGCACGTAATGCTGATGCGATTGCTCCACTCTTGCGCGAACGTTTCGATCAAGTGCAACTCCCAATCCAGACAGAAGCAGAGCGTTTCTTAATTGCACGCGATATATTATTACCAGCTATCTGCAACAGCCATGCATTACACCTCGATGAGTTAGCAATAACAGATGCCACATTACATGCAATGCTGGATAGTGAGCAAGGGCCAGGGATGCAGGGGGTTGCTCAGCAGATTACGCGATTGTGCCGAATAAAGGTTCCACAAGTGTTGCTTAGCCTTATTAGCTAGCTGATCCATATCGTAGAGCTAGTACAGCATTCGCAACGCCCGCTCACAGATGTTAGATAGTGTTGGAGTACATAATGCAGCGTTTTTCTGGCAAAGTAGCATTAGTTACTGGTGCGACACGTGGGATTGGTGCTGCCACAGCACGGCGATTGGCGCAGGAGGGGGCACAGGTCGCCATTTGTGGCCGCTCCATTGGCGATGGTGAGGCTTTGGCGGCTGAACTTGGTGGCGCTGGCAAAGCGCTCTTTATTCGGGCTGATTTGATGCGGCCTGAAGATTGTGTAGCCACGGTTGACGCTACGGTTGCCGCATTTGGGCGGTTGGATGTTCTCGTGAATAATGCAGCATCAACCGCGCGTGGCACGATCGACACAACCACGGTCGAGGAGTTTGACAATATTCTGGCAATGAATATGCGCGCTCCGTTTTTGCTCATCCAACGTGCTGTGCCAACATTTCGTGCACAATTTGAGCGTGAAGGTCTGGGTGGCGCGGTGATCAATATTGGTTCGATCAATAGTTATATTGGTGGCCGAATCCTGATGGCCTATTCTGCAAGTAAAGGTGGGCTGACGACACTCTCCAAAAATCTGGCGAATGCACTGAGTCCCTGGCATATTCGGGTTCATGTGCTCAATGTGGGATGGACACTGACTGAGGGTGAATTGGTTGTGAAGCGTGCTGAGGGCGCTCCCGAGGATTGGGTTGAGCGTGCCAATACCACACGCCCATGGGGTAGGTTGCTTGATCCAAAAGAAATTGCGGCGGCAGTGGCATTCCTGGCCTCACCTGAGGCGGCTGTGTTCTCTGGTGCAGCGCTCGACCTTGAGCAATTCCCAATTGGTAAACTGGATTAGCTCACGAGGACGATTTATACCACAGAGGCACAGAGGCACGGAGGTTCAGCATATCTCTGTGCTCTTTGTATCTCTGTGGTGAATAGTTATGGCCGCTTGAAGGGCACTCCCAGTGCAGCTGGTGCAGATGCTGAAAGGCGGACGAGAATGGCGCGGAGTGGGCGACGAAGCCACGGGGGAAGTGTCGCGACCCAACGCACAAATGCGGGGTTAGTTGCGCCATTCACCAGCGCAAGAACAAAAATCATTAATGCGAATGGTGCAACCTGAAAGACCTGAGTTGGTATTTCGGGTAAGAAGCTTGGCGGTGTGCTTTGCCAACGGCTGGCAAGGGTTTGCAGGATTCCAAATAGATAGCAACCAATGGCGACACGCCAGGGATTCCAGCCGCCAAAAATAACAATTGCTAGGGCGATCCAGCCTGTTCCAAGTGTATGGCGGTAGCTCCAACCCTGTTTGAGATCAAGGGTGTAAGCTGCCCCTGCGACCCCGACCAGCGCCCCGCCGATCATAACGTAGAGAAAGCGTAGGAGATTGACATTCACACCGCGTGCATAAATCGCTTCGGGTCGCTCGCCTAGCGCCCGTAGTGTGAGACCGCTACGTGTACGAAACAGGAACCACCAGACGAATGGAATGAGCAGGAAACTGGCGTAAATCACCGGATCATGACGGAATAGCATGATTCCAATTCCTGGAATATCCCTCAAGATTGGGATTGGCAGAAATTCGACGGCAGGGCCTGGTTTGCGGACATAGCTGTTTCCTAGGAACGACGATAAATCGGTGCATAATAATGTCAGAACAAAGCCTACTGCTGTTTGGGAAAGACTCAACGTGAGGCTCATGAGGCATAATACAAGCGCGACGAGCGCACCAACTGCTGCTGCGGCCAGAAAGCCAAGCATGAGATTATTGGTGTTGAGTGCCACGGCAAAGCCCGTCATTGCCGCCAAGAGGATAGTGCCATCGAGCGAAAGGTTAATGACGCCGGCCCGTTCACCAATGGTAGCACCCATTGCGGCGATAATCAGTGGCGCTGATGCGGCCAGTACCGCGGCCAGATCAATGATGAGTTGCTGCCAATTCATGCACGCCTCCCAAGCCCACGCCCAAGCAGCGCAAAGAGGACAAGTGCGCCCTGTAACACACCAGCGATGCTGCTATCGATACTGAGTGTTAATGGGAGTTGAATACTTCCTGCTGTGAAACACGCAAACACGAGCACGACTGGCAAGAGCCATGCGGGGTTCGCACGTACCAGTAGTGCAACCAGCAGCCCAAGTAAGCCGATGCCGCTGGATGTGTTTGGAATAAGGGCATGAAAGACAGCCGCAACCTGTATCGCGCCTGCCATCCCGGCTAAGGCACCACAAGCGGCGAGTGCTTCTAGTAAGCGGCGCGTGGACTGAATCCCTAAGCGTTCAGCTGCAACTGGATTGAGTCCAGTTGCACGAACACTTAATCCCCAGCGTGTACGTGCGAGTACAAACCAGACAATCGCAAGCGCAATCACTGCAACAATTGGGGCAATTGGCGCAAGCCGCAACCGCTCAAGCGTAGGTAGCCATAGCTCGCGCTTGAGTACTTCGGTGCCAGCCATTGATGCAACACCAGGGCGTTTCCAGGGGCCAAACACGAGATACAGGATGACGCCAGTAGCGAGGAAATTCAATCCAAGGCCAGTGAAAATCTCGCTGACACGCCCATAGAGCTTGAGTAACCCAGCTATTGATGCCCATAGCGCACCGCCAATCGCACCAAAGATGAAGACGAGCGACCAGAGCAATGCTGGCGGGAGACTCGGGAAGAGCCGATATGCTAGCAGCCCAAAGACCGCGCCAATGCCCATTTGTCCTTCAATACCGAGATTGTAAAGTCCAACGGCAAAGGTGAGGCTTAGGCCAGTTGCACATAACAGGAGGGGTGCGGCCAACATGAGTGCATCTGCGAGGTTTGTGTAGCGTGGTGGAGTTTCGAATAACCCTAAGAATGTGCCAAACAGTACAAGCCGATAGGTTTCGAATGGTGCGGCTCCGGCGGCGATAATAACCAGTGTTGTGAATAGCAGTGCACCAATCAGGGCAATTGCCAGCCCTAATAGTGATGAGGGGCGGCGAAATGCACGCACTGGATTCGCTGTTGGTCGCTTGATCATACGACATCCTCGAATCCAACGCCACCGATCAGTTCGGCAAGGCGTGTTTCGCTTAATGCACTGCGTGGAATGGGAGCTGAGACTCGCCCGCCAAAAAAGACAAGCACTTGATCGCTATAGGTGAGGATTTCTTCTAGATCAGCGGAGGCAAATACAATTGCGGCACCTGCATCGCGCCGTACAATCAGGCGTTCCCAGATTGCCCGAGCCGACGCAACATCCAGGCCGCGGGTTGGCTGTTCAAGCAGAATACCAGCACACTGATCGGGGAGAAGCGCCAACATGGCGCGTTGCTGATTACCACCAGAGAGTGCAGCAATTGGCATGTTTGGCGTGGCCTTGATTGCATAGTGTTCGATCGCTTGGCGCGCAGCAGCACTCGCGTTGGCATAATCGACAAGCAACCCTCGGCCATCCTGAAGCGCGAAATGTTCACTGAGCGACATTGGGCCGATCATGCCATCGGCTAGCCGATCCGCCGGTAGGTAGTGTATTCCAGCGCGTAGGATCGCGGCAGAAGAAGCATGGGTTATCTCGCCTGATTCCAAATAGAAGCGACCATTACTTGCTGGCAAACGGCCACTTAGAAGCCTGAGGAGTTGTTGTTGACCGCTGCCATCGAGTCCTGCCAGGCCAGTGATGCTGCCAGCAGCAAAATGTGTGTTCAGATTTTGTAGCTCAATAGTACCTTCACGGAGCGTGATCTGATCGAGTCGCCAGGTAGGTGGGCGTGTTGGTTCGCTACTGACAGCAGGTTGTATTGATGGTGCTCTATACGCCGCCAGATCGCCAAACATAAGCTCAATCATTTGTGCTTTGGAGACGGGCATGCTGTGCTGAGCGCCTACAACACGACCACTGCGTAATACACTTACGGTATCGCATAGCTCAGTCACTTCATCCAGTTTATGTGAAACAAACAGTACGGTTTTACCATCAGCAGCGAGACGTTTTAGGGCTATGAAGAGTGCGCTTGCCTGTGCAGCGGTAATGCCTGTGGTTGGCTCATCCAGAATGAAAATGCTGGCGCCACAGGCTAAAAGGCGCATGATTTCGAGTTGCTGGCGTTGCCCAATCGTCAATTTGCCAACTTGTGTTTCGGGTGGAACTGTGAACCCGAGTTGGACACTTAATTCGTTAATCGAGCGGCGAGCGCTATGTAGTGAGGGGATTTTTGTACGGGGGCTCGCACAGTAGAAATTCTCTGCGGCAGAAAAGGCGGGGATGTCGAGCGGTTCCTGGTGAACCATACCAATACCAACTTGCAGCGCCGTTGCTGGGCGATCAATCGCGACAATATGGTCATTAACCA
>JANLSE010000343.1:0-17636 GCA_031362265.1 Roseiflexaceae bacterium | reverse complement strand
TGATGGTATCAATCGGCATACGTTGTAGATGCCCAAGCGATGAATAGCCAGCACCAAAATTGTCGAGCGCAAGACGTAATTTAAGATCACGCAGGCGCTGTAATTGGCTGATCACCTCACTAAAATCACCCATAAGCGAGTTCTCGCTTAATTCGAGCTCAAGCAACGCTGGATTCACGCCAGTCTCAAGCAGAATCTGTTGCACCTGTTCAACAAACTGTGGGTTGCGTAATTGCAGTGTTGAAATATTCACGCATATACGCGGCACCGGCAGGTTTTGGCGCTGCCATTCGTGAATCTGCTGGCATGTATTGCGGAGGCACCATACGCCAATCTGAAGGCTTAGGCCACACTCTTCTGCAATGGCAAGGAACTGGGCTGGCACAAGCACCCCGCGCTGTGGATGTGACCAGCGAATCAGCACTTCTAACGCAAGAACCTGGCCTTGATGATTTACCTGCGGTTGGTAGTAGAGTTCAAACTCATGGCGCTCGATCGCATGCCGAAGCTGGATTTCGAGCTCTAAACGCTCCCGGTTACTGACTGTCATTGAGGTCTGAAACACTTGGTAGCTATCGCCAGCGGTACGCTTAACGCGATACATGGCAGCATCGGCATTGTGTTGTAGCGCATTGATGTCCAGGCCATTTTCGGGGTAGATGCTCACACCAATACTTGCCGTGACATACAATTCTTGGCTATCGATAAAAAACGGATGTCGCAAGAGATCAACCAACCGCTGCGAAATATTTCGTACAATCGATGTTTGCTCGATATCGGGTAACACAATTACAAACTCATCGCCGCCAAAACGCGAGAGTGTATCAACCGAACGGAGCCCTTGGAGCAGGCGCTGCGACACGAGTCGTAATAGCTGATCGCCGGTTGCATGGCCAAAGGTATCGTTGACATGTTTGAAGCGATCAAGATCGATAAACAATACGCCAACACAGGTGTGGGTTTGTTTGGCATGATCAATTGCCAGTTGTAATCGGCTCTCAAATAGCATTCGGTTAGGCAGACCAGTGAGTGTGTCGTGTTGAGCATTATGGGTAAGTTGCTGCGTTCGTCGATTTTGGTCACATGCAATCTGTAAAAGTTGGCGTAGATGATCTAATGATCGTTGGTCATCGAGTGTTGGCTCATGTTGTTCAGGGAAGCCAAGCCAGATCGCGATTGGGGTTGGTGTCTGCGCTTCGCGAATAACAACCCAGTAGCAGACGGTTGCAGGATGTTGGACGATCCACTCGAGCTGTTGCCAGTTTGGTGCTGTTTGCGAATCAACGACAGTGACAACTGTTGATTGAACAGTTGGATTATGCTGGTGTGCAATTGCCGACGTAATGGCGCGCAGTTCTGGCAGCTTTTCTTCAACATAGTAGGCTTGGGTGTGGCTATCGTAGGCTAGAACTTGATCATGAATGAGAAATGCTACCGACAAACAGCTAGGGAAGAGGTGGGTCGCCATAATATGAATCTGGTTCAGCGTTGTCTGTAATGGGTTGCCTTGTGCTACCAACTCCAAGACATGGCGGCGCTCTTGATCGAAAAGCTCAGTTCGCTTCCGATCACTTACATTATGATGCGCAACCACAACCCAGAGTGCATCATCTGCACTAATTCGTGTGATATGCACTTCATACCATTGGAGGAATTGCGGCGCATTACATGAATACTGAACGATATAATTATCTCTTTCGCCAGCAATGATTTGGCGAATCCCGCGTGCGACATCACGGGCAACCTCTGCCTCGGCACCGGTTGTGTGATCGCAAACCGCAAGGTAGTTTTGCCCCACCCCGTGATCCGATGATATGTAGCCATTCTGCTCGGCATACTGATGCCAGGCTGAATTTACTGCTAGAACCGTGCCATCTGCATCCAAAATTGCAATATGTTCCGCGAGTGCGTCGAGTGCTGACTTGAAGAGTTGTTGTGTATTGAACATACTTTTTCCAGAACAAATTTATCTTCCGGGATTATATCACGCGACCTTTACAAATCATTACCAATGGGCACAATATATTGTACATCTGTTCTATAGAGAATGGTTGAATCGATGATCTCGCCCTTTGTAAAGCGGTATTCTAACTTCGTTCAAAGCGTTAGTATTGGCATGGCTTTCTCATATCATGCTCACTTTTCGGATGTGTTGTTTCGTTGTGCAGCAATGGACAAAGCTGAATCAGGTACAATAGCTTGGATAGGTTCTATTATTTGAAGGAGCGCTGGTATGACAACCATAGGGTATGATCCACGCGCAGTGATTATTGATGGTCAGCGTACATTGCTACTGAGCGCTGCGATTCATTACCCACGTAGTACACCCGATATGTGGGACGCAATGATGGCGCGTAGTAAAGCAGCTGGAATCAATACCATTGAGACATATGTGTTCTGGAACTTCCACGAGCGCCAGCGTGGCGTCTTCGATTTTGCCGATCGACTCGATTTGCGATTATTCTGCAAACTAGCTCAGAAGCATGGGTTATATGTCATACTGCGGATCGGGCCGTATATCTGCGCTGAAATCAACTATGGCGGCTTCCCCGCTTGGCTTCGCGATGTTCCGGGTATTCAGTTTCGGACGCTTAATCAGCCATATATGGCTGAGATGGAGCGCTGGGTTCGGTTACTCTGCGATTATCTACGGCCAATGTTTGCTCCTCAGGGTGGGCCGATCATCATGGCCCAAATCGAGAATGAGTACAACTTGATTGCCCCAAGTTATGGGGAAGCGGGTCAGCAATACCTGGCTTGGTCGATTGCACTTGGCCAATCATTACATCTGGATATTCCATGGATTATGTGTGTGGGTGGTATGCCCGGCGCGATCGAAACGTTGAACGGCTTTTATGTACACGACCAAATCGAGCAGCATCGGATTGCGCATCCCGATCAACCTGCATTGTGGACAGAGCATTGGCCAGGTTGGTATGATGTATGGGGCCAGCCGCATCATTCGCGTAGCCCCGAGACAGTCGCATATGGTGCGGCGCGTTTCATTGCCGCAGGTGGCACAGGTATTAACTATTACATGTGGCATGGTGGAACCAATTTCGGCCGCGAGGCCATGTATCTCCAGACGACAAGTTACGACTACACAGCACCGCTCGATGAATTTGGCCTAGAGACGACCAAATCACAGCATCTGGCACGCCTGCATCATGCGCTGCTCCAACATGCGCATGATTTGCTTCAGAATGAGCGACCAACTCCAGTAGCGCTCGGTACGAATCAGCACTGCTATAGCTATGGTACTCTTCATTTCCTTTGTAATGATGACTCTCAGAACACGGTTTCTGTCACATTCAATACTAGCGATTACATACTCGCTCCACGATCGGTGCTCGTAATCTCAGGTACTTCGGTTGTCTTTAATTCTGCTAGTGTTCATGCATCCGATCGAATTGAGCGCCATATGCGACCCGCCAATACAGTGCTTGAGCAGTGGGGCCAATGGCCAGAACCGCGCCCGGCGATCCGCCAGGATGCAGTGGTGGTGGTGCCGCAACCAATCGAGCAACTGCAACTCACCCACGATCAGAGTGATTATTGCTGGTATTCCACTGATCTTAAGATCTCAGCCAGCGGCGAGGGTGAGCTTATTCTGACCGCCGCCAGTGATCTTGTGTATATCTATCTGGATGGTGCCCTCGTTGCGCAAGGCCCGGCGCGCCCATTTGAGAATCGCAGCCGTACCGACGATGATCTCGGCGCACTCGAACAAGCCCTGGCAATACGTTACCATGGCGCTCCTCCAAGTGGCGATCCACATAGCTATCGACTCAGGTTTCACCTCAATCTTACGGCTGGTAACCATCGGCTTGATATTCTCGCCTGTGGCCTTGGCTTGATTAAGGGTGATTGGCAAATTGGCTTCGAGAACATGGCCGCCGAAAAGAAAGGGCTGTGGGGGCCAGTAACATGGCAAGGAGTACAACTTCCCGGGCCATGGGAACAACGTGCATTTCTGTTTGGTGAGCGTGTTGGCGTATATGGCCCGGCAGTTGCATTGGTGCCCTGGAAATCCCCGGATGTGCAGGTTGGGCAATGCCAGTGGTTACGGGCAACCTTCCAACGGCCTACCAATGGCGCAAGTCTCACCCTCGATCTGGCCGGGATGGGGAAGGGCATAGCCTGGCTCAATGGGCGCTGCATCGGGCGCTATTGGCTTGTGGCTGGCGATCAAGCACATGATCCATGGTTTGTTGGTATTGTCGATGCGCTATCTGTGGGTGAGCCAACACAACGATACTATCATCTGCCAGCCGCATGGCTTGGCGATCAGAATGAGATCATCTTGTTTGAGGAACAGGGCGGAACGCCAGGGAGTGTTTGTATTTGCACATGGGAATAACCCGCCTTCTGATAGTAATCGCAAGCTGGCTGGTAGCGGGCCGATCCGTCTGTATTGATCTGCTACCAGCGTTCATGATCGTGGTATCGCATTGGTAACACGCATGTCGTATTGTTCTTCCATGCAAATTAGTAGTCGCCGCAAGGAGCATACGCGATGCACATTCTCGTCGTCGATCCCGATCACCTCAGCGCCAAGCTCACCACCTTCCTCCTTCAATCATCAGGCTATAATGTTCAAGTAGTTCGTAACAAAATTGAGCTTTTTGACATGCTGGAAGTCGAGCCGCCCGATCTGATTTTGCTGGATATCTACCTGCCAAATCAGGATGGTTTCGTTGTTTGCCGCCGTCTGCGCCAACGGGTCGAAACACCAATCATCTTTCTCACCGCTAGCCCATTACTTGTTGATCGCGTTCAAGGGCTTCAATCGGGTGCCGATGATTACATCACCAAACCATTTGAACCGATTGAATTACTTGCACGTATTGAGGCTGTGTTGCGCCGCCGCCATAGCGATATGCTGCTGCCATTGGCACGCTTACGCCATGGCGATTTGACACTCGATCCAATTGAGCTCAAAGCGTTATTTCGGGATGGGCGTATGGCCGATCTTACACCAGTTGAGTTCCGCCTGCTCTACTACCTTGTCAAGAACGCCGGTCGCATCCTGAGCGCCGACCAGATTCTTAGTAAAGTCTGGCGCTATGATGATGGGAGCGGTAATAATCTTGTTGCTGTCTATATCCGCCGGTTACGTAGCAAAATCGAGCGCGACATGCGCAGACCGCGCTATATCACGACACTTCAAAGTCTTGGCTATCGCTTCGAGCAAAGTACGGAATAGCGACCAATAATCAGATGCAGGAATTATTCAGGGGATAGGGGTTAGGTGGGCGAAAATCCATCTGGCCCCTATCCCCTTCTAAAGTCCTATTGATATTGTGATATTTATCACATATAATATGGAGGTGAAGTAAACAAGTTCGATCAGACAATATCTGTGAGCGTTTGACGAACATTAAGGAGTACGATCATGAATGAACAGATCCAGGCCCACGATTCTCGTGTCACTCTGACATCCACATATGTACCCAACGATCCTGCCATCGCTACTGCAACCGAATATCTGGTACAGCCGCATGAGGCACCGCGTACACGGCCGCGTGTTGTGATTGTTGGTGCAGGCTTTGGTGGGCTCAACGCAGCACAGGCGCTTGGCAATAGTGAAGTTGATGTTCTTGTGATCGACCGCAACAACTATCATGGGTTTTGGCCATTACTCTACCAAGTTGCAACTGCAGGGTTAGAGCCAGAAGCGATTGCCTACCCAGTGCGTGCGGTTTTGCGGAAGTATCGCAATGCCGATTTTCAGATGGCGGAAGTGCGTGGAATTGATCTACAGCGTAAGCTTGTTCTCACCGATGCACAGCCAATTGGCTACGACTATTTGATCTTGGCGGCTGGCAGTGCCAATAACTATTTTGGCAATGATGCGCTTGGGCAGGCCACATTTGGCATGAAAGATGTCGATGAGGCTGAAAAGCTACGTACGCATGTTCTGCTGGCATTTGAGCATGCTGCTCGTGAGGAAGATCCCGCACTGCGGGCGGCGCTGTTAACCTTTGTGGTGGTTGGCGGTGGCCCAACAGGGGTAGAACTGACGGGGGCATTTGCCGAGTTAATCGCCCATGTCATGCGTAAGGATTACCCAGCCTTGAATGTTGCCGAAACGCGGGTCGTACTTATAGAGGCCACCAAACACATTCTCGCGACCTTCCCGGAGCACCTGCAACAGAGTGCTGTGCGGCGGTTACAGAAGATGGGCGTGGAGGTGCGCATTGGTTCCGCAGTCGCGTCTGTTACTGGCAATAGCCAGGAAGCGGCGGATGGCAGCCATGAATTGAGTGGCAAACTTGTGACATTCAAGGATGGCACACAGCTGGTGGCATCGACAGTCGTATGGGCAGCAGGTGTGCGTGCTTCGGCCCTTTCCGATGCATTGGGTGTTGCGCTTGGGCGTAGTGCCCGTGTGGTGGTCACTCCAGAGCTGACACTGGCCCAATATCCAGAGGTATTTGTAATTGGCGATATGGCCTACCTAGAGGGGTATCATGATGGGGTTGCCTACCCAATGGTCGCACAGGTAGCGATTCAGATGGGTAAGCAGGCTGCCAAGAATATCCTTGCCGGAGTGCGCGGCAAACCAATCAGTGCATTCAAGTATTTCGATTTTGGTAGCATGGCCACGATTGGCCGCAGTGCTGCTGTATTTGATGCATTCCACATTCAGCTCACCGGCCTACTGGCCTGGCTTGGCTGGCTCTTCATCCATATTCTCTATCTGGTCGGGTTCCGCAACCGGTTGGTCGTGATGCTTAATTGGTTGGTGAACTATCTTACCTATGAGCGTGGGGTGCGCGTTATTCTGCGGCGCAACGTGAAGTAGCAGGGTGCAGCGGCTGGCTGGAGCGGGGGTGCTTCAGCCAGTCACTCGTTTCTCAAGGATCAAGGCAGTTTGAAAGCCATACGATTCGGGTAGGACGCTATGGACAATGAACCAGCGTGCAAGCTTTTGAGCGAGGTAATTGCGATCATAAAAAACCTGCGCACGCAGCGCTCTACCAATGGTGAATTTGCCATACTTCTGCTTCGTAAATGTATGGTACTCCGGGTTAGTGAGCAAATACCAGGCTAACCAAAACGATTTCCATTCCGCGCGTGCAAGGATCTCAATTGTGGTTTGATCCATAATAGTGATATAGAGCCGCCCGCCTGGCCGTGCGATGCGCCGTAGTTCAAGGAACCAAGCATCGGCCAAATCGTCCAGATGCGAAAAGACTGAGCCTGCGTAAATAAGCGCACATGAATGATCCTCAAATGGCAGGTGCGGTAATGTGGTGGTGGTCATAAAATGCAGTGGCGGTGTAAGATGCTGCTGGCACCAGGTGATATGTTCTGCGCTAATATCAGTGCCCCAAATCTCGCAATCAGCCGCCTGATCGGCAAGCCAGCGGGTCATGCGGCCAGCGCCACACCCAAAATCGAGGACACGATCTCCAGCTTCTAGGGCCCAGCCAGTTGCCGCTAATGCCTGTTGCATTAGCGCAATGTTTCGTTTACCCGATTCGAGATACACTTCTGGTGTTGCGCCATAACCAAGCCAAAGCGCTTCGGGCGGAACAGCGAAACCATCCTGTTCGGGTTGCACTGCTGGTTGTTGGGGTAGCATATAGGAATTGTGCCGCGCCTGGTAGGGCAGGAATGGGACAATATACCCAAGGATTGGTGAGCTTGTCAGCTGCATAAACTGCTCTTTGATTCTATTCTCGAGGGCTGTCCGCAAGCGCCTGCTGAACATAACTGCTCCACTTCTTGCTCTGCTAAGCTGTACATGTTACTGTAGCACCAACTGCAACCTGCACATTCTGATTGGCCTACCCAATGGTTAATGCTTATAGCCGCGCTGATGGAGAATATTTAGCGCAGAGCGCAGAGCGCAAAGCACGCGAACACCATGCGCTCTGCGCTAGAATGCTGTGGGAAGCAACACTCCAGTGTTTATTTACATACCATTGGCGCTTGGCCACTGAAGCCGAAATCACCCCATTCTTTGGCGGAGATCTCACGTCCGGCTATGGTGCATGCAAGATCAATCAGACCTTCGGGATCGCTTGGGAGCGAATCGAGGGTAAGGGCTGGTTTGGTGAGATCCCAAGTGCGCAGTGAATTGTCATCGCTTACCGACACGAGCAGCTTACCATCTGGGCTAAAGAGGACTTGCCGAACATCGCCTGAGTGCCCAATAAGGAACTGCCCATCCTTCCCAGGATCTTGGGCTGTTAGATCCCAGAGAGCAACTGGATATCCATTTCCGGATGGTGAGAGACCTGTTGAGGCTAGCCGTGTGCCATCTGGCGAAATTGCGAGGCTTGTCACACTGCCTTCATGGGCACGCAATACGGAGAGCGGGGGTGGGTTACTCTTGGAATCGAGTGCCCAAATGAAGATCGAGCCATCACTACTTGCAGTGATTGCGCGATCGCTGGAAGGAGTAATCGCGATTGCGGTAATCGAGCCAGATTGCCCACTCAGTACAGATGGCCCAACGCCGAATCCGCCGCTACTGAGCGACCAAAGATGGGTGAGTCCGTTTTGGTCGCCAAGGATCAGCCAGCGACCATTCGGGCTAAACGCGACTTTTGTCAGCGCTGCACGCCTGTCGCGGGTAAACGAGGCTGGGCTGAGTGGATCACGGCCAGTCAGATTCCAGAGTCGGCCAAACCCATCGGAATGGCCTGTTAGAATCCAGCGGCCATCCGGGCTGATCGCAATTGAGCGTGCTTCGGCTCGAAAGGAGAGCAGACGTGCGCCAGCAGTAGGGTTGGCAAGATTCCAGACACGTGAGACCCCATCTTTGCCTGCGGCCGCTAGCAATTGGCCATCCTGACTGAAGGTGATTTCATTGATACCGGCTCCCACAGGAAGTTGGGCACCCGCACTTGGTTGGTTGAGATCCCAGAGTTGCAGGGTATTGCCATCTTCGCTGGCAATTGCGAGCCAGCGGCCATTGGCACTCAGAACCATCTGGCCGATTGGGAAATTGGCATTGATCTTGGTTGGCGGAGTATCGAGTTTAGCTGCATCCCAGAGTAGGAAGTATCCATCGAGGCCAGCCGTAACAAGCCGCGTACCAGCCGTATCAAAGGCGACATGTGTTACCGCATCGGTATGTTGATAATACCCACGCCCGCTAATGAACAATAGTGCGTTTTGCAGGGTTGATAGCGCAACTGGCGCTGGCTCAACGCCACTATCTAAGCCAATTTTGACAGATTCGGCGGCGAGGAGAATCGCAGCTTGTGGGTTACTATCCTCAACAGCAAGCGCCAATGCAGAAAGCTCACCTGCGCGGGCTTCGATGCGGCGCTGCTCGGCCTCTGCACGCTGTTTCTCAGCATCAGTACGGGCCGCTTCGGCGGTGGCGCGAGCGGCTTCGGCGGTGGCGCGGGCACCTTCAGCGATTTGTAAATTCTCGAGTGCCTGCTTGGCATTTTGGTTAGCGAGCGTATTAGCGGTACTAAGGGCGACCGCCTGCACAACCTTTGTCTCCGATTCGTCGCGTGTGCGAGCTTCTTGGAGGCGGGCAAGATTGGCCTGTTGAATAGCGTAACTGGCAAGTGCAAGGGCAACGATCGCAAGGATTCCAATAAAGATCAGGGCTGCACCGATTTGGCGTTTGCGTCGTACTTCGACCTCGACGCGCTGAGTCTGTTCCTCAGCGCGTTGGCGTTCAGCCTCGGCACGGCGGGTTTGCTCTTCGGCGCGGGCTGTCTCTGCCTCAGCACGGCGTGTCTGTTCTTGAGCCAATTCCTGTGCCTGGCGAACATCGCGCTGCTGGTTTTCCTCAATCGCGGTGCGGCTTGCGTGTACAAGTGAACGTAATGATTCATCGTAACCAATGCTTTGGCCATCCGGGCTCGACATCCAACCTTCGGCTTCGGCCAATTGCACCGGATCAAGTAGCCCGGCAGCGGCGCGGCCAAGTTTGGTCCACTCAGCGGCACGCGCCTCTAGACGCCGCCGGATATCAAGGGCTGTGCGTTCGCCCGAAAGCCAATCGGCCATTTTGCTCCAATTGAGGGCAATGGCATCATGGGCCAGTTCGATCTGGTCTTCGTCGGTGGTTACTCCAGCGCTAACCCGCAGCAGCCGCTCAGCGATGAGTTTATCCAGAACCTGATGGGCCTGATCGGATGGGTTGAGGCCCTGGAGCAATGCCGCACGGCGGACACGGCGGGTGCTTACATCAAGGCCGCGCTCATAGTTGACCAGCCGTAGCAGGATGCGCCGTGCAAGCAGTTGATCAGGCACAGCAAATTCAGCATAGGTCATATCCGCAACGCGAGCAAGCGCAACCCGGCCGGCACCAATTTGGTTATAGGCTGCCCAGGTAATACGGTTTTTGTCACGCCGTTCCCAGAGTTCCATGAGCGTAAACTGAAGTAGTGGGAGTGCAGTTGGTTCGCCAAGTAGATCCTGGATGAGCTGATCAACAAGCCCAGCTTCATATTTGAGGCCGATCAGCTCAGCAGGTTTCTCGATCGCTTCGCGTAGTTCGCCGGCACCGCTTGGCATCAATTGGATTCGACCACGCTCAAACCAGGCTTGAAGTGTTGGAAAGCGTGCAATTGTGCTCTCGATATCACTGCGCATCCCAATCAATATGGTATGGCGTGGCCCTTCGACTTCGGCGAGATGCACCAGTTGATCGATAAACTGTGTCTGAATACTCTCATTGTCATTGAGGGTAAACAGCTCCTCGAATTGATCCACCAAGAGCACAATCGGATGTTCACTGCTGGCAAGATCGGGCAATGTTTTGGCTAGTTGCGCCAGCGGGTCGCTTCCTGGTGTGATCGGGTCGAGATAGTTCCACTGTGCGCTATCGGCTAGGGCACCTACGCGTAGTGCTGGGATCAACCCGGCGCGTAGAACAGAGGATTTGCCACCACCGACAGACCCAACTAATGCAAGCACTCGCGTCGTCTGGAGGCGCTGTATCAGAAATTCGATCAGTCGCTTGCGCCCAAAGAAGCGTTCTGCATCGGTACTCTCGAATGGGCGCACACCTACATAGGGGCAGAGTGCTTCATTGAGTTCTGGATCTGCGTCATGATCAAATTCCGCCAGTGTCGTATCGAGGATGTCCTCTCCCAAGCGATAGGCGAGTGCCGACCAATAATCGAGCAGCCCTTGGGCAGTGCTACGATCATCCTCCGACTCGATCAGGGTGCCAGTTGCGACTCCGCGCACAATAAATTCCCTGACCTTATCGATCTCAATTGGCACATTATTGAGGTTGCGCGTATCGCGCACAGCCTTGAGCAACTCGTTATGCACGGCGCGCAGGGCTGCAATTGATGGATAGGGGCTTCCCGCAAGGCTTGTCTCAGTCATACGAATACCCTTTTCTCAGGCGATCACGCGTAGAACGCTGGTCAGTGGCTCGCCAACTTTACGCAAATCGTCACAGAGACGTTTGAGATCGATATCAACGCGGTAGAACCGATCACCAAGCTGGCGTCGATAGCGGCGAAAGAAATGTCGAATTTTGGTCGGATCCTGGGTGGTGAAGGCAGTATCAAGTTTATCAGCTTCACTACGTACGGCTTCAGCCCAGACTTCGCTCACCCCATCGTAAAGCGGAGTCGCCAGGATTTTAAGATCGGCCCACGAGAGTTCAAGCTCAGAAAGATCCGCTTCTACAGTTGTTTCAATACGACGTAGCTCAAGATCAATGGCCTGATGGCGGTCGTGATCTGCTACAAGTGTTGTCACCGCACTGCTCAGGCGATCGATTGCCAGAACAGCACTCTCGAACTGGCCAACTTTTTCTGCATCCAGATCGAGGCTGGAGAGGCTGGTATGAATCTGGCTCAGTGCTTGCACCAGGTTTGGCAAGCGCAACGCACGTGCAGCAGCGCCAAGGCGTGCATTGATCTGGGCGGGCTGGATCGTCAGCACACGGTTCATCAGGCGGGTGGCGCGCTTAAGTTGGTTTTGGTCGAGCGCCTCAATTGAGGCTGCCATCTCTTGCTGCGCAGTCGCGAGGTCGTTGGTCCAATTGATCTCTGCTGCAACCTGTGCCGAAAGTCCTGCAATTTCGCGTAGCCGCTGTACGATACCCTGCAGGGTTAACTCATAATTCGAAAGGCTATCCCAGGCGATGTCATCGCTACTACTACGACGGGTTTCGATTTGGGTCAGGCTGAAGCAGTGAATCTGGAGCGAGTGCAGCTGATCATGAATATCTTTGTAGGTTCCTAAGATGCCGATCTGTTCACTAGCGGCCTGAAAATCGGTACGAAACGAGACAGCTGCCTCGCGCACTGGGCCAGGGGTATTTACAATATCGCGTAGTACATCCAAGCCTTGATTGATTGGTTGCTCTTCGGATCGTACAACTGTAGTGGTTGCCGCTGGTGTGGCTATTGAAGAAGCCTCGGTTGCTGGGTCAAATAATCGGCCATCCTGGGCGCGGGTATAGACGACGGGAATCGCCCAATCTGGACGGCCTAGGCCACTGATATTCATAACCGCGCGGCGCCCTTCGGTTACACATGCATCGAGTGGGAAACCTTCGGTGAGGGCGCGATAGAATTCTGCCGAAAATGCGGCGGTAGCCTCTTCTGGGACACGAAATTGCATGGCGACGACCGATGCGATCTGTGCGCGAATCAGGGCTGGAGCCACACTACGGAATGGATCTGTTGCGATCTGGCCAGTACTACAGGCATCCAATAATACCAGCCGCAGGCCACTTCGATTGAGCATGATGCCAAGTTGGAGTGCGCTGACCGCCTCAGGATCTCCGGTTGCATCTTCAAAATGGAGCTGGCCGGTTGTGCCATCCTTGGCGAAGCCGCCATGACCCACGAAATGCCAGACATGAAACCCAGAGCGTGCCAGCTTCTGGAATTTGGCAACGGTGAGATGTGGTTCGATTGTAACCTCGACCTGCTTACCCATTGCTGCAAGTGCAGTGGAGGCAGCGTTCAGTTCACGCTCAACATCAATTGCTGGTGGGGTTTGGGCAGCGGTAAGGAGAACCCGTAATGGTAGTGGCGCTGCCATACTTGGCAGGCGATCCTGCATGGGTAGGTAACGCGTCACAGGCATATCGAGCAGCGCCAGCGGCCCTTGGTCGCCATCATACATAAGCTCCCAGGGAAGTTCGGCTGCACGCATGGCCGCCGGGGCAATATGCATGCGAACCCGTAGCCCTTGCTCGCTGGTTAGGAGCCCACGACTGCGAGTATATACATCGCGAATTGGCCCTTGGAAGAGTAGCTCGAATAGCGACTGCCCAAGGGTTGTGAGTGATGCTTCATCGGTATCGAAGCGCCGCAGCCGGGCGATTAAATCTTGGATTGGTGAATCGGTAGCTGGCAGAAGCAACTTGCCACGTGCTTCGCCGCCGGGACCACTCACAGTCACAGGCGCTTGGTCGGCATCAAGGGCGTCGATTTGGATTTCGAAATCCAGGTATGATTGCATGTGCTGCCAATGCGACTAGGGCGAGTACCAAGATAAGTATAGCATAACGCAAACAGGTATTGCTCAGCGATTTATGTGTTGGGCGAAGCGGTTCCTAGTGCCTTACGTACGGCAGGGGCAACGATCGTACCAAGCAACTCGATTGCGTGCATGACTTTGGCATGTGGAAGCGGGCCGGTGCTAAGTTGGGCCAGGAAACGTTGATGGCCGAACAGGTCGTGTTGGCGCAGAATCTTCTCGATTACTTCTTGCGGGCTGCCTATCGCAAGTGCACCGCGTGGTGAGCGCAACTGCTCAAACTGGCCGCGGCTCATTGGCCCCCAGCCGCGCTCGCGACCAATCTTGTTCATAACGGTCACAAACGGCTGGAAGGTATCTTCAATCGCCTGCTGGGTTGTATCTGCAATATAGGCTGGTGAGTTAATGCTGACAGCCAGGGTTGCTGGATCATGCCCCGCCTGGCGCGCCGATTCACGGTACAGTTCGATTAAGGGTGCAAATGGCTCTGGTGTGCCGCCGATAATTGCAATTGCCAGGGGTAAACCCAGCCGACCAGCACGGATCACCGATTGGGGGCTACCGCCAACCGCGATCCAAATCGGGAGCGGATTCTGGAGTGGGCGCGGGTAAACCGGCATATCGTTGAGGGCTGCACGATGTTTGCCGGCCCACGATACTCGTTCCGAGGCACGCAACTTCAGCAGAAGATCGAGTTTGCTTGCGAAGAGTTGATCATAATCATTGAGATCATAGCCAAACAGTGGGAATGATTCGATGAATGAGCCACGCCCTGGCATGATTTCGGCACGGCCACCAGAGAGTAGATCAAGTGTGGCGAATTGCTGGAACACACGCACTGGGTCATCTGAGCTAAGAACGCTAACTGCACTTGTTAACCGAATGCGTTTGGTGCGCATGGCTGCTGCGGCAAGAATCATTGCAGGTGCGGAAACTGCGAAATCGGCGCGATGATGCTCTCCAACGCCATACACATCTAGGCCAACCTGGTCGGCTAGTTCTATCTCTTCAACAAGCTCGCTGATTCGTTGGGCGGCGCTTGATGCGGCGCTATCGCTCACCTCACCAAAACTATACACGCCAATTTCCACGATAGTTCCTTTCTGAGGCCTGGTATTGTTGCTCGATATTTGATTGTAGCACGAACTAACGTGAATCAAGTACCTGAAGATCATACCCTGTAAATAAGCGCCTGGGTTCGCAGCATCGCAGATTCTTCTGAAATCTTGGGTTAGGCATAATTCTCATCATAAAAGGAGTGTGTCTTTTGTTTATCCTCAGAGAGAACGCATACGCCCTAATAGGCTTCGACACAGCTATTGCACATATTAATTGTTAGTTATATACTAGTGGGACCTGGTGTTAGTTCAAACTGATTGATGAATATGCCTTCAATAATGAATGGTATGTCCGTTGGGCGCTACGCGTCCAAAGAACAAACCTTTTCGGTTATCGCATAATCTACCCAGGCAGACAATCATTGTTGATAAAGGCTACCAAAGCGCAGTTGTGACTGGCGAGTTGCAAATCTACGGAATCCGATTGATCGCTGTGCGACGGGCTAAAAGGTCAAAGGTATTCACTATGGTGAAACGTTAAATCTTTTTAATACAACATACCGCCAACAATAATATTCCCCACCTGCTCGGATAATCTGACCACGATAGACTTACGCTGATCGTTACTGGAAAGCACAATGGAAAAAGCCATCGATCCAACCCAGCCTGTTGTACGGCCTGCCAAGCGTGCGAGTATCAGCCGCATGCAAGCGCGTGAGGAACTGATCGCCTATCTGCTGATCTCACCATGGGTCATTGGCTTTCTGATTTTCACCGCCGGAGCACTGATCTTTTCGTTTGGGCTGAGTTTCTTCAAGGCCGACCTGCTCTCACCGGCGCAGTTTGTTGGCCTTGACAACTATAAGCGGCTCCTATTTGAAGATAAACTCTTCTTGCAGGCCGTTAAAGTGACAACGCTCTACACGCTTGGTGTTGTGCCCATGCAGATTGGATTGTCGCTGAGTGTTGCGCTGTTGCTGAACCAGGCTATCTTTGGGATCGGGATATGGCGCACGATCTTCTACCTGCCTTCGGTCGTCTCCGGCGTCGCTGTAGCCATGATCTGGCTTTGGTTTTTCCAGCCAGATCTGGGGTTGTTCAACGCTTTGCTTGCACTGGTTGGAATTCAAGGCCCGCGCTGGCTCTTTAGCGAGGAATGGGCGCTGCCATCGATTATGCTGATGAGTGTGTGGAGTATTGGCCCGGCGATGATCATCTTCTTAGCTGGGCTGCAGAGCGTGCCAGTTGATCTCTATGAGGCAGCCCAGATCGATGGCGCCAATGCTTGGCAGCAGTTTACGTCAATTACCATTCCGATGATTAGCCCACAACTCCTGTTCAATGCCGTATTGGGGGTGATTGGCTCATATCAGGTTTTCACCGCCTCGTTTGTGACGACCGAGGGTGGGCCGAACAACGCCACCATGACGCTGGTGCTCTATCTCTATCGTGAGGGGTTTCTGACGGCACGCTTCGGGTATGCCTCAACAATTGCCTGGGTGCTTTTCGCAATTATTATGGTATTTACGCTCTTTACCTTCCGCTCAACGCGTGAAGCAGTGTTCTATGAGAGCCAGCCGCGCTAAATATGAATAGGGGCAGGTATAGTGAATCTCGCACGCTACGATCTGGTATTAGCGAAGGCGATTCGGCAGCGTAATCCGGCCGTGGTAGTTCTGCGCCTGCTGACCTATGTGGCACTGGTGGTGGGTGGTGGGATCTTCATGCTACCAGCGCTCTGGATGATTACCACCGCATTCAAAACCTATGCGGAAGCACAGCAGTTCCCGCCAGTCTGGCTGCCAACCACCATCCAGCTGAGCAATTTCACCAAGCCGTTCGATGAGCTACCCTTTCAGAAGTTCTACTTCAATACGATTGCAATTACGCTTATTGCGATCATTGGCGTGCTGGTCTCGTGTACGCCAGTAGCGTTTGCCTTCGCACGGCTTTCATTTCGTGGGCGCAACGCGCTGTTCGCCCTGGTGTTGGGAACGATGATGATTCCGGATCAGGCTACGCTTGTGCCTGTCTATGTCTTCTTTGCCAAGCTCGGCTGGACCAATACCATTCTGCCGCTGACTGTGCCGTCGTTCTTTGCAGTCGATGCCTTCACGATCTTTCTGCTGCGACAGTTCTTCATGACCATCCCACGTGATCTGGACGATGCATGCAAGATCGATGGTGGTGGCCCGTTGGTGCTGCTACTGCGCGTGATCATCCCACTTAGTATGCCAGTCTTCGGGGTTGTCACCATTCTCCAGTTCGTGGGACGCTGGAACGACTTCTTTGGGCCGCTGATCTACCTGAATACGCTTGAAAATTATACCGTTTCGCTTGGGTTGCGGCTCTTTCAGACGCGCTATTTGGTTGAGACAAATACTATGATGGCGATGGCACTCTTGGCAGCGTTGCCGACGATCATTCTCTTTTTTCTGGCACAGCGCTATTTCATCCGCGGCGTTGTGCTTACCGGCGTGAATCGCTAGGCCATAGCGGGTTGTTCGTGCAGATGGACGGTGGATGATGTGAATCCTTCTTTTAGGCGCAAGGAGCAGATCGTATGAAATCAATCTCGCGACGCGACGCCCTGAAGCAGTTAGCTGCAGTCGGCATTGGGCTGACAGCGGCTGCCTGTGGTGCGAAGACAGAACCAACCACGGGCGGATCGGCCCCGGCTGCGGCAACGCAGGCCCCGGCTGGTGCGGCCCCGGCGGCCCCATCGACCGCCCAAATCACTCTACGCTGGGACACATCCGATGCGACCGACGTGCCAGTGATGCTGAAAATGGCCGAGCTAGGCTCGAAGCTGTTTGCCGAGAAGTTCCCGAATGTACTCGTCAAGGGCGAACCACCACCCGAGAATTCGCGCCAACAGCACCTGACCGAGATGATCGCGGGCAATGCGCCAGATGTCATTGGCCAATGTTGTGACACATTGCCATTCTGGGCCGAGAAGGGCCAGTTGCTTAAGCTGGACGATCTGGTTCAGAAGGATATTAGCGCGGCGCAGGTTAAGGACTACACCCCAGCGCATTGGAACGCGTTCGCCAACACGCGTGCTGGTCGCTTCGCAATGCCGATGTATATGGGGACAATCGTCCTCTACTACAGCAAGGATGCCTTCGACAAGGCTGGCGT
>JANLSE010000295.1:0-8109 GCA_031362265.1 Roseiflexaceae bacterium | reverse complement strand
GACAGGCAGCCCTCATCGTACTCGCCCAGCACAGGGTTCGGGTGTATTGAATGGTATTCTTGCAAGCTTACTTGGGTTGATGTTGCTGATTGGGTTACCATGGGTAAAGCCGGTTCTATTACCGCCATCGGTAGGGGCGCTGCTTTCAGAGGGAACGCCAGTTGCGGCGCTGCAGTTTATCCAAAGTCAACCAGATCGGCCACAGCACTTGTTTCATGAGATGGGGTACGGCTCGTATTTGATCTGGGCTGCACCTGAGCAGTTAGTGTTTATTGACCCACGGATTGAGCTGTACCCATTCGACCAGTGGCGAGATTATATCAACTTAGGGCAGGGAAATAATACGAGCGCCTTATTGGCACGCTACCAGATTGACGCTGCACTGCTACATGTGGCAGACCAGAAACCACTGATTGATGTACTAGAGCACGATCTTGGTTGGCGGGTACGGTATCAGGATGAACATAGCGTGTATTTGACACGTTGAGGCGCAAGAGCGCAAGAGCGCAAGAGTGCAAGAGCGCAAGAGCGCAAGAGCGCAAGAGCGCAGCGTTATGCGTTATGCGTTATGCGTTATGCGTTGTGCGCTATTCCTACTACCCTTGCCAACATTGTTCTTGGTGTATGGTGCGAATTTTATGTGAGTGTGGTACCATCCAAGTATGTTTGGTAGAGTAGGAGTGCAGTATGTTGAGGCGGCTCTTTCAACGGCGCAAATCGGAGCGACCAGGGCAACTCGGCCGTGAGTTTGCAGTGGGCGATGTGATTGAGCAACGCTTTGAGGTGGAACAGATTCGGCGCGGATATATGGGTATTGTCTATATTGCCTATGATCGGCAACGGCGCCGACGGGTGATATTGAAGACATTCCAGAACAAATTCCTCTGGGATGAGGAAGCGATTAGTCGCTTTAATGCTGAGGTCGATCTATGGATGCGCCTTGGCAGCCATGCGAATATTGTGCGCGCACTTGATCAGCGTACTTTTATGGGTAAGCCGCATGTTGTAGCTGAATATGTTCATGGCGGATCATTGCGGGTTCTTGTTGGGCACCTTACCCTGCGCGAGGCACTCGATTACGCTATTCAGATTTGTTGGGGTATGGGGTATGCCACCAAGCAGGCCGCCATTATGCACCGCGATCTAAAGCCAGACAATATTCTTGTAACCCTCGATGGTCAAGTTAAAGTGACCGATTTTGGTTTGGCTAAGATGCTTCCACGTTGGCAGTGGAGTGTAAGCCAGATGGATCCACGGAGTGCTGCGACAAAATTGAGACAACAGGCAACTCCTGATGTACTTGGTGGCACACTCCCATACATGGCTCCTGAGATGTTCGATGAGGCCGGTAATATTGGTGTTTGGACAGATATTTATGCGTTCGGCATCATGTTGTATGAACTCCTGACTGGCAAGCTCCCCTTTGATGCGATGCGTGATGAATCGCTCATTCGCATGCATTTGCGCTCTGAGCCACCCGACCCGCGTATTCGCAAGCCTGAACTGCCATCCGAAGCGGTGGGCATTCTTATGCGCTGTTTGGCAAAGCGCCCAACCGAGCGCTACCAGACATGGTTTGAGGTTGAAGATGCATTGCAGGAGTTACGGATTGGGGCCTTTGGCCGGGCACTCACTACGACGTTCCCTGATGATGATTACGCTGAGTCGGAGCGCCTGATTGAGCAAGGGCTGGCTCATATGAAGCTTGAAGAATATAACGAAGCGCGTAGTTCGTTTGCTGAAGCTACCGAACGAGACCGCAGCCGAGCCGATGCATGGGGCCATTTGGCGTTAGCACACTTGAAGCTATGGGAATATCACGAGGGGTTACATGCAGTAGAAGAGGGTTTGCGTCGTGCGGTGAGCCGAAATGAATATGGCCAACTCTTATGTGCACGTGGCGAGATATTTGCCAAAATGCAATTAGAGGAGCAATCACTGGCAGCCTATGATCAGGCGCTTTCTTATACTCCGAATGCGCCACGATTATGGCGTGAGCGTGCAGGATTATTGTTGCAGCTTGGCCGCATACGCGAAGCCCAGCAGTATACCGAGCGTGCACTGACATTCGATAAGTTGGATCCGGTTGCATGGCACCAACTAGGCGATATTCAGCGCAGTTTGGGTTCCACCAAAAAGGCACATGATGCCTATGCAGAGACGCTTAAGCTCAACCCGCGCGATGCACTCGCTTGGGCGCGCTATGGTTTATGCCAGGCTCAGCTTGGCCAGGTGCGAGCAGCGGAAGCTTCGCTTCAAATGGCACTAAAGATTGACCCTGATCAACGTGAAGCTCATGAAGGAATGCGACAGGTAGGGCGATAACGCTGGCCAGTATGGATAATGGATGAGCCTGTCTGTTAGCAGTCAAGCGATCTCCGGCATTCATGCTATAATACGCGCTACTTTACTTGGCTGATATTTAACATGAGGATCATGCATGGGACGGCGTGTCGTCGTAACTGGTATGGGTGCGGTGAGCCCGCTCGGCCTTGATGTGCCAACCCTATGGCAATCGATTAGTTCTGCGCAAAGCGGAATTGGGCCGATAACCCTTTGTGATGTAAGTGCGCTTGATTCACGATTTGGTGGTGAGGTGCGCGGTTTTGATGCGCATAACTACATGGATCGGAAGGAAGTGCGCCGCTATGATCGCTTCATTCATTTTGCACTTGCCGCAACGCAAGAGGCTATTCGCTCGGCCGAGCTTACGGTGACGCCCGAGAATGCCGAGCAGATTGGTGTGATACTTGGAAGCGGTATTGGTGGTCTGTCGACTCTAGCCGATGGTGTGTTAACCCTACGCGATCGTGGCCCGAGTCGGATTAGCCCTTTCCTCGTGCCAGGTATGATCACCAATATGGCTTCTGGAATGGTCTCGATTAACTATGGCCTGAAAGGGCCAAGTTATGCGCCAACTTCGGCGTGTGCAACTTCGGCACATGCATTAGGCGAAGCTGCTGAGACGATTCGGCGTGGTTGGGCTCAGGTAATGATTGCGGGTGGGAGTGAAGCACCAATTACACCGATTGGTATTGCGGCATTTTGTGCTTCACGCGCTATTTCCACGAATAATGCGGAACCAGAAACTGCATCGCGCCCGTTTGATGTAACCCGTGATGGGTTTGTGCTCTCTGAGGGCGGGGCAGTTCTTGTACTGGAAGATTTCGAATATGCTCAGGCGCGTGGCGCGCGTATTCTGGCCGAGCTGATTGGCTATGGTTTGAGTTCAGATGCGTACCACATTACTACTCCTGCACCGGGCGGTGAGGGTGCGCTACGCGCAATGCGGATGGCACTTCGAAATGCTGACATAGGCCCAGAGAGTATTGATTATGTGAATGCCCATGCAACAAGCACTGGCGCAGGCGATATTGCCGAAACACAAGCGATTAAGACATTGCTTGGTGAGCGTGCATCTCAGGTGCCGGTGAGTGCAAGCAAATCGCAATTTGGCCATTTATTGGGTGCTGCTGGGTCGATCGAGGCGATTGTCAGCATTCTTGCAATGCAGAATCACCTCCTACCGCCAACGATTAATTTGCGTACGCCTGATCCAGAGTGCGATTTGGATTATGTACCAAACAAAGCACGGCCTGGTTCACCAAATATCGTTTTGAGCAACTCGTTTGGCTTTGGCGGGCATAACGCATCGCTTGTGTTTCGCCGTTATCAAGAGTAACCGTGCCATCGCTACAGCGCCTTATTGATCGGTTAGGAGTGCCGATTGCCAATCAGCGATTGCTAACAGCCGCGCTCACGCACAGCTCGTTTCTTAATGAGCATCCCGAGGAGAGCGACCTGTTGAGTAGTGAGCGGCTGGAGTTTCTAGGGGATGCGTTGCTTAACTATTTGGCAGGCGCGCTTGTATTTGAGCGCTACCCAGAATGTGGCGAGGGTGATCTTTCGGAGCTGAGAGCGATTTTGGTACGTACAACGACACTCGTGGATTTTGCGCGTGGCCTGGATATTGGTTCACATGTGCGGCTTACCAAGGGTGAGGAGCAGAGTGGCGCGCGAAATCGATCAGCGCTTCTGGCCGATATCTTTGAAGCAGTTGTTGCGGCAATGTACCTGGATAGTGGAATTGAAACCGTGCGAGCGTTTATGCTTCCGATGTGGTATGCACGCCTCGAACAGGTAAACCTGAAGGCGCTGCGGATGGATTACCGTAGCATATTGCAGGAGCGGATTCAGAGCGAACGTGGTATTACTCCACGCTATATGACGATTGCCGAGCATGGGCCGGTACACAACCGTGAATACACCATTGAGGTTGTCGTTGGTACCGAGAGCCTGGGTACGGGTCAAGGCCATAGTAAACAGGCGGCAGGCCAGGCGGCAGCTCAAGCTGCGCTTCAATTCCTTGATTCTCAGTAGGAACTGCCATGCCACTGCTGCTGATTACCGGCGGAACTGGCTACCTGGGTAGCGAACTGGTGCAACAGGCACTTGCTCAGGGCTGGGAAGTGGCTGCAACATCTCATTCTCAGCCGTATGCGCATCCACAAGCGCGCTGGCTACGGCTCGATCTACGCCATGCCGCCGATACAGAGCGGCAGATTGGTGCACTTCGCCCTGATGCGATTATTCATACCGCTTGTGTGCAATCAGGCCCTGATTTATACGCGATCACTGCACTTGGTTCTGAGATTGTTGCCCGAGCGGCATTTGCGAGTGGTAGCCAGTTGATTCATATATCGAGCGACGCGATCTTTGATGGTGAGCAACCCCATCCATACACCGAAGCCGATCTGCCATCACCGATAAATGCCTATGGGTATGCTAAAGCAGATGCAGAGAAGCTCGTGTGTAGTGCCTATCCACAGGCAGCGATAGTACGAACTTCGCTGATTTATGGGGGTGATACACTTAGTAAACATGAGCAAATCATCATAGATGTTGCCGATGGTCGTGGGGCATTTGGGTTTTACCAGGATGAAATGCGCTGTCCTGTGCAGGTTGGTGATCTCGCAAAGGGTATTTTGGCCACTATTGCATGCAAATACCAAGGCATATTGAATATCGCAGGCAGCGCAGCTGTGAGCCGATATACCTTTGCTCAGTTAGTTGCTCGGTATTATGGGCGCAGTGATACACAACTTTTGGCGGTATTAAGCCCAGGGCCAGAAGGCGGGCGGCCGCGAAATTGTGTGCTTGATAGCTTATATGCACAAGCAACTCTTGGTGTTACGCTACGCGGGGTGTGGGAAGTCCTGCGGCGCGAGGAAGGCATGAGTTTGGGATTGCCCGTATCGTAATGGTTGTGCGCTTTTTGTCACTCATCGTCGGAGGCAACTATGGCATCGACACCTGATCCAATTGCGGCGCTCATTGCAGATTTGCAGAGCACAGACGAGTTTGCGCGTGCGCAGGCCAGTTTTGCACTAGGGATGCTTGGCGCACCAGCTGTGGATCCACTTATGAATTTGCTAGGGCATCATGATCATGCGCTGCGATTGCGGGCAGCATGGGCGTTAACAGTGATCGGGCAGCCAGCACTCCCTGCGCTGATTGAGATGGCCGAAGGGCAGGATGCGCGATTGCGGATTGAGGCCATCCGGATTTTAGGTGCGATTGGTGAAGGCCGGGCGTTGGCTTCGTTGGTACAAGCACTAACAGATGGGAACCCGCAGGTGGCGCAGCGCGCAGCTATGGCACTTGGGCGCATTGGCGATCCACGCTCATTTCATGCCTTATTGACAGCATTACATCATCCATCACCAGATGTACGTTATGCTGTATGTAATGCACTCAGTGAGTTTCATATCCCCGAGGCAGAAACGGCACTACGTGAAGTCGCCCGTGATGATACCAGTCGAACATCATGGGGAGCCGCAGTAGCCGATGGGGCATTGCGGGCCGCTGATGCAATTGCCGATCGGCCAGCGGCTCCAGATATTCCAGATGGGTTCGAGCGTGCAGAAGAAATTGTGCGCCGCCAGCCCTGAGATTTCGCAAACTCTTTGCAACCTTTTTACATTGTTAGGCTTAGACTGCGTTGACGCAGGTTTGGTCTTCTGTTATAATTCGTTAACCCTTAGTGTACCAATTGTTTCGCTGTAGAAAACTGTTGCTATCCCGCAGATTGAGGATGCGGAGGCGCAATTTGGTAGGCAGAATCCTGGTACATATGGGAATTGTCGGTAAAAGTGTTTAGTGGAAGCAGAATCCCCAGTATTCGAAAGGAACAGCACGTATGCGGATCAAACCGATCTCGTGGCGGCGCAGCGCAGTAGTTGTACTTCTGCTTGCGTTCGTGATCCCAATTCTCGCTGCTTGTGGTGGTGGCACTCCGGCCGCTGCGCCAACAGCCGCACCGGCAGCAGAAGCTCCTACAGCCGCTCCGGCCGCTGAGCCAACCGCCGCTCCAGCCCCAACCGCGGCACCAGCTGCGACAGAGCCCCCGGCTGCAGCCAAGGGTGGTCGCTTGAAAATCCTCTATTGGCAGGCTGTTACGCTATTGAACCCGCATCTTGCATCGGGCACGAAGGATTTTGATGGTGCGGCTGTCATCCTTGAGCCATTGGCGCATCGCAATGAGAAGGATGAGCTGATCCCGTTCTTGGCCGCCGAGATCCCAACGGTTGCGAATGGTGGTGTCGCTAAGGATAACCTGAGCGTGACTTGGAAGCTAAAGCCGGGCCTGAAGTGGTCTGATGGTAGTGATTTTACACCAGATGATATCATCTTTACCTGGAACTACTGCAAGGATGAGGCGACCGCCTGCACAACCATAACCTACTTCTCCCCGATTGCGAATGTCGAGGCCGTTGATGCTACAACTGTCAAGATTACCTGGAAAGAGGCTAACCCGAACCCGTATACCTCGTTTGTTGGCGCTAATGGTATGGTTCTGCAGAAGAAGCAGTTCGAGAAGTGTATTGGCGCAGCCGCGCTGACCGATGCAGCCTGCCAGGCAGCTAACTCTGGGCCGATTGGCACAAATGCCTATAAGCTCAAAGAGTTTAAGTCGGGCGACACGGTGCTCTATGATCGCAATCCGAACTTCCGCGATGCGGATAAGGTCTTCTTCGATGAGGTCGAGATCAAGGGCGGCGGCGATGCCACCTCGGCAGCGCGCGCAGTCTGTGAGACCGGCGAAGTCGACTATTCCTGGAACCTGCAGGTACAGAAGGCGGTGCTTGAGCCGATCCTTGCCGCTGGCAAATGCTACCCAGTTGCCGGCGGTTCATTCGGTGTAGAGCGTGTGGTTGTGAACTTTGCGAATCCTGATCCAGCGTTGGGCGACAAGCGCAGCGAGCCAGATCAGAAACATCCGTTCCTGACCGACCTGAAGGTTCGCCAGGCGATTAGTCTTGCGATTGATCGCAAGGCCATGGCTGAGCAGCTATATGGCCCATCGGGTGCACCAACCTGCAACGCTTTGGTGGTTCCTGCCAATTTGAACTCCCCGAATACCAAGTGTGATACGGATGTTGATAAGGCGAATGCACTGCTGGATGAGGCTGGCTACAAGCTGAATGCTGATGGTGTCCGTGAGAAGGATGGCGTGAAGCTGAGTCTTTACTTCCAGACTTCGATCAACCCACTGCGCCAGGGCGAGCAGGCGATCATCAAGGCTAACCTCGCCAAGGTTGGTATCCAAGTTAGCCTCAAGGCGGTTGATGCAGGCGTGTTCTTCAGCGGCGATCCGGGCAACCCTGATACGCTCAATAAGATGTATGTCGACATCCAGATGTACACTACTGGGCCAGCCGATGTGGATCCACAGTCACATCTCGAAGGCTGGACCTGTGCGAAGGTCAACTCCTCAGCGAACCAGTGGAACGCCGGTAACGACGGCCGCTACTGCAGCAAGGATTATGATGCCTTGTTTGAGCAGTACAAGAAGGAGTTCGACCCAGCCAAGCGCGTCGCGCTGGCGATTCAACTGAACGACATGCTAGTAAATGATGTGGCGATCATCCCACTAATTAACCGCTTCACCCCGAATGGTGTTATCAACGGTCTGAAGGGCCCGACCTACAACACCTTCGACTCGGGTCTTTGGAACATTGCCCAGTGGACGAAGTAAATCGGTAAGATACAGCGTAGGGCCCCCATAAAAAGCGGCCCAAACCAGTAACACACCCCACCAAAACACAA
>JANLSE010000283.1:0-5608 GCA_031362265.1 Roseiflexaceae bacterium | reverse complement strand
CAGCGTGTGGCTTGGAGCAGAGTGCGCTCAGAACGACGACTTATCGCGAGGCGTCGTATCCGTCGCAGTTGTTCGGCCTGAACGCACCAGATTTACGCCGCGTGCAACCAGCGGAGTCAAGATAGCAGCAATCACAATTTCTGCTACTGCCTGTGGAATAATCGTAGGAATGGCGGCTGCGGGAATAAGGCCAAAACCAACTAACCCACTAACGACCAGAATGGTGTTTGTCAGGGTACCAGTAACGCCTGCAGCAGCCGCAGCAACATCCTGGTTGAACTTCGCCAAGCCACGATATGTCAGCCAGGCAACCAGCCCAATCAGCAAGCGTGGAACAACCGAGACGATTGGATTCGCGAACAGCGGGCCACCTTGCAGCATACTATAGATGCCGAAGATCGCACCAGCTAAAACCCCAACAACTGGCCCTTCAATAACCGCACCAATGATCGCCGGGATATGCATAATGGTTGCGCTACCACTGACATTCGGCACTGGAATGAAGCCGAGTTGGGTAACAGCCAGAACGATGGCGATCGCACCAAGAACGCCAGCGATCACGATCCGACGAGTGTTGAGCGCGGTTGGACTCTCCTGCGGAACGGCTGCCATGGGAGTGCTCCTTCTTTGGCTTACATGGCCAATCTGTCTTGATACACACACAATTGTGGTATCAGCATAATCTGCAACCCTTAGTAAAGCTCCAGCGACAGGCTCATGAGACCATCAAATCGGTTGCCGCTGGTATTCCACCCATCCCTACTGCCTGTAAGACACTCCGCTCAATTGCGATCGCGACCACATCTGCGGCCACACTTCCGAGCACCACAAGATGTGGCGCTGGTTGGCTGCCCGTCGCAACAGCAAACACAACATCACCATCGAAGGGAGTATGAATCGGGCGGATAGTACGTGCCAGGCCATCCTGCGCCATTTCGGCTAGTTTGGTACATGCGGCTTTATCAAGCTTCGCATCGGTTGCTACCACAACAAGCGTTGTATTACCACCACTGAAGATCAACTGAGTAGACAATTCGCGGAGTAAGCGCGCCGAATCGGCAAATCGGCCTTCTGCCGAACGTGCCCCTGCTAGGATTTCCCCGCCATTATCGCGGCGCACATCGCCAAAAGCATTCGTCACCGCAAGCGCAGCAACCGTCGCGCCATCGGGAAGCGTGATGGCTGCACTGCCCAGCCCACCCTTCGTGGCTCTGTTCATCCCTAGGAGCTTGCCAACTACAGCACCAATCCCGGCACCAACACAGCCTTCCTCAACCGGATCGGCATGTGCTGCATCACAGGCAGCATACCCCATGGCTGCATCTGGCCAGCAATCGGCGCGGCCCATTCCAAGATCAAACAGGACTGCAGCAGGGACAATCGGCACCTTGGCGACACGTCCATCGAAACCGATATCGCGCTCCTTCAGCCAAGCCATTACACCAGTGGCGGCTGCTAAACCATAGGCACTGCCGCCCGCCAAACAGACTGCATTCACATGTTGCACCATGGCTTGCGGCGCAAGCAGATCCGTCTCGCGTGTTCCTGGCGCACCACCACGTACATCAACCGCCCCAACCGTCTCCGGCGGTAGCAAAATAACCGTACAGCCCGTTAGCCCGTCCCCATCATGGGCATGGCCAACACGGATCCCGGCAATATTCGTAAGCGAGCCAACCATGAGCGCCACCTCATAGTAACAACACAACGCTGGGTACCACAAAACAAAGGCTTACGCCCACTGTCTTAATTTATACGCAAATTTAATCTTTCGTGTGCGCGCAACTCTACCACTCTGTAATAGCTTTGTCAAATTGAGAAGATATCCAAATCGGCGCATGCTTGCTCCCGCGTTATACATATTGTGGCTGTGTTCGCTATAGTTAACCAATCGATCAACTCCAATAGCGCGATCCTCGCAAATCCATGCTATAATGTATGGGTTTGATTGAATATTGCCTGCCAACAATGAATGCTTGGCATGCCCATACACTAAGGAAATTCAGTGACATTCGACCAATTTGCGTTTCATCCCCGTATTGCTGCTGGTGTCAAAGCCCTCAACTACATTACCCCAACCCCTATTCAAGCCGAGGCAATTCCCCCCATTCGCGAAGGCCGCGATCTCATGGGCCTAGCCCAAACCGGCACTGGTAAAACCGCCGCATTTGTGCTCCCCATTCTTGAACGATTGATGAAAAGCCCACGTGGCAAAATCCGTGCCCTGATTGTTGCGCCAACCCGTGAGCTAGCGGAGCAAATTCACGAGGCGATTGGTGCGCTTGGTAAGGAAACTGGTATCACCAGTACCACAATCTATGGTGGTGTAAGCTTTGCACCGCAGTATCAGAAACTACGCCAGGGCGTCGATATTATTGTCGCCTGCCCAGGGCGCTTGCTTGATCATATCGGCCAAGGTACTGTTTCACTAAGTGGCCTTGAAGTGTTGGTACTCGACGAAGCTGATCAGATGTTTGATATGGGCTTCCTGCCTGCCATCCGCCAGATCCTACGTAGTGTCCCTGCCAAACGCCAGACATTGCTCTTCTCGGCCACAATGCCAGACGACATTCGTGGCCTGGCGAATGAGGCGCTAAGTAATCCGGTTATGGTTCAAATCGGGCGCCCATCACCAGCAACCACCGTCTCGCATGCAATCTTCCCAGTGCCAGCACATCTCAAAACACCATTGTTGATTGAATTGCTGCACCATACCGATACCGAGTCGATCCTGATCTTCACAAGCACAAAGTATCGCGCTAAGCGGCTTGGTGAGAAACTCGCCCAGATCGGCTATAAGGCAGCCTCATTGCAGGGGAACCTCTCACAGAATCGTCGTCAGGAAGCACTCGATGGTTTCCGTAGCGGAGCGTTCCAGATTCTGGTGGCAACTGATATTGCTGCACGTGGCATCGATGTCACCAGCATTTCGCATGTGATCAACTACGATATGCCAAATACACCCGAAGCCTATACCCACCGTATTGGTCGAACTGGTCGTGCCGCCAAAACCGGCGATGCCTTTACGCTCGTCACTAATGAAGATGTCTCCATGGTACGGGCGATCGAGCGGCTGCTGAATGCCAAACTCGAGCGCCGCCAGATGCCAGGTTTTGATTATAACGTTGCAGCACCGACACGTGATCACGAATTTGCCCGGCCACCACGCGAACCACAGCGCCGCCGCGAACCACAGCGCGGCTCACAAATGCCAGCACGCCGCGATGCCGCACCACAACGCCGCGAAACAAGCGATCCTGGCCGACACTCAGGGCCATCGGGTTCATCGCGCCCACCACGAACTCGCGGGTAGGTAAGCATTGAAACAATGAAGCAATGAAGCAATGAAGCAGGTGAGTGATTCTTCCATAACAGCTTGCTCCAATGCTTCGCACCCGGCTTGGCCCAGAGGGCACCCGGCTTGGCCCAGAGGGCACGATGCTCCAATGCTACACCCAAAGGGTACCCGGCTTCGATGCTCATCCGAGGATGATATGACCACCACTTTCCGCCCATTTCTGCTTGAAGAATGGCAATCGCGCCACGAACAAACCGTGCGATTCAATTTGGCCGATAGTGGTGTGCAGCCTGTTACGATCCGCGAGCTTCTGACGGAGGAGCAGATTGAGCAACTCCTCGATCTGCCAATTCACTATCCAGAGGTTAATGGTACCCGCGCACTACGCAACCAGATCGCAACCTTGTATCCTGGGGCAACAGCTGCGCATGTCCTTGTTACGGTTGGCGCTGCTGAGGCAAATCAGCTGATTTGCCAGGTGCTGCTTCACCCTGGTGATGAGATTGTTGTGATGGAACCTGGCTATCGTCAGGTTTGGGGGATGGCGCATAATCTGGGGTGTGATGTCCGCAGTTTCGCCCTCGATCCTGCCCAAGGTTGGCGACCCGATCTGGCAGCATTTGAACAGGCACTCAGCCCGCGTACCCGCCTGATTGCGCTAGTAAACCCTAATAACCCAACTGGTGCAATCCTCACCCACAGCGAAATGCAACAGATTGCTGCTGCTGCTCAGCGTACCGGGGCATGGCTATTGGCCGATGAAGTCTATATCGGCTCCGAACGGCTGGCCGAGCATGAAACATCCTCATTCTGGGGCATGGCTGAGCGAACCATTGTCGTTGGCAGCATGTCCAAATCCTATGGTCTGAGTGGCCTACGGCTTGGCTGGGCGGTGGCAGAACCAACCTTGGTCGAGGAGCTCTGGCGGCGCCACGAGTATGCTACAATCGCAACTAGCGCCCCATCCATGCTGCTTGCCGAAGCCGCACTCGCACCCGCAACCAGAGCGAAGCTCCTAGCACGCCAGCGCGAGCTTATCCGCAGCGGATGGGCGCAGATCGAGCAGTGGGTGGCACGTTACCCGAATCTTGTCTCGGTTGTTGCACCCCACGCCACAGCGCTTGCGTTTGTGCGCTATCACCTGCCACACGATTCAACCGAGATAGCAGAACGCATCCGCCAGGAGGCCGATGTGCTGGTGGCGCCAGGTGCCTGCTTTGGCATCGAGCAACACCTGCGCATTACCCATGGCCTGGAAGCTACCTATGTGGCCGAGGCGCTTGAGCGTATAGCAGCGGTGTTGAGCCAGATCAAACAATAAACCACTGAAATCCACAGGCTTCGGTTGCTCAAAATTGGTGCTAAGATTTCGAGCCGATCAATAAACTGAAGATGCTACAACGCGAAGGCACAAAGATCTAAAGATCCTGCGCCTTCGCGTTGTAGCATCACTTATATGAGCAGCTTTACTATAGTGGTGGTCTGATCAATTAAGCTCGTTGATTCAATGGAGACTGCATCGCAATACAGAATCGCTATGCGCTCAAACACGTTGCGCTTAGCTATAGGGATGTCACTAAGCTCGGCGACGCAGCGCGATTCCTCCTGCAACCAGAATACTAGCAGCAGCGGCAATCAACCCAATTGGCATCTCATCGCCAGCTGTCTGCGGCAGGCTTGTTGGAACAGCCGCTGCTGGAGTCGTTACCACCACCTCAACCTTGATATTAGCTAGCTCACCAACGGCAAACACATCATAGATCTTGCCAGCGTCCAATTTGGTGCCCTTCAGATCGAGCACCACCGCACTCGCCCCAGCTGGAGTGACTTGCAAATCATAGCTCCCAGCATCAACAGGCAAATAACCGCTATCCTTAGGGAACGCTAGGTTCGGTATCAGGGTTGGCCCATTGGCAACCTTAACATCAACAGCTGGCGCATCCGGCGATGCATGGATCACGCGTACATGTGCCTTGCCTGCCGCTGGAGCAGCAAGGTTATCGGCGTAGATTTGCGCCTTAATGTCGGCTAGTTTACCAACGGCCGCGATCGTATAGGCCTTGCCTGCCTCGATTACAACACCTTTGGCATCAATGACCGCTGGCTCCGTTTTGCCAGTCGGAACAACCTGAATGTCATAGCTCCCAGCTGGCAGGCTCAGATAATCGCTTGCCGTAAAGAATGGTACATTTGTGAGTGTCTTGTTGCCATTGACCCATACATCTACTGCCGGAGCATCCGGCGAGGCATGCACCACACGAACCCTGGCCATATCAGCAGCAAAGGCTGCTGGCGCCATTAGCAGCGCAA
>JANLSE010000246.1:0-10294 GCA_031362265.1 Roseiflexaceae bacterium | reverse complement strand
GAGATAGCCTTGATTGTCGAATAGGAAACGTTCGTCAGCGCTAATCATTGGGAACTCCTGTTCGTATGTATAATATGTAGCGTCAATGATACCTGACTTTGAGCAATAGTTTGCAGTTTCAGGATGCCTGTTTTCGGACCATGAATGAGGCTCTCCTGCTGGCAAGCAAGGACAATTGAATGAAGATCGATGCGGTTGATTTCTACTATCTCTCGATGCCAGAGATACTGGATGTTGGTGACGGGAGCCAAGATGCACTCCTTGTGCGCGTGCAAGCTGGTGAACATATTGGTTGGGGCGAATGCGAGGCTGCGCCACTCGTCTCAATCGCCAGTTTCATCTGCCCAATGTCACATAGCGCATGCAAGCCCGTGCGTGACTCGGTGCTCGGCCAGCGGATCGATGGGCCAGACGATATCCGCCGCATTGGCGATCTGGTGCGAGCGCAAAGCCTGGATCTCCTACAGGCCGACCATACCCTCTCGGGAATTGATATTGCCATGTGGGATCTCCTCGGGCGCTATCGCGGCGAGCCTGTCTACCGGCTCCTTGGCGACCAGCGCGCAACGCCTAAGCTACCGTATGCCTCACAACTGTTTGGCGACACTCCTGAGGAGACTCTGCAGAAGGCGCGTGGTGTGCGAGCGCTTGGCTATCGCGCGGCAAAATTCGGCTGGGGGCCATATGGCCGCAGCACGGAACAGGATGATGCTGACCAGGTTTTTGCTGCCCGTGAGGGCCTGGGCCAAGATGGAGTTCTGCTGATTGATGCTGGCACTGTGTGGCTCGACGATGTCACTGCCGCAACACGGCGGATCGCTGCCCTACAAGCTTGCCGGGTTGGGTGGCTAGAAGAGCCATTTCTTTCTGGGGCACTTGGTGCCTACAGGCGTCTGGCTGCACTGGCAGGATCTGTGCAACTCGCGGGAGGAGAAGGCTGCCACACCTTTCATATGGCCGAACAGATGCTCGACCACGCCAGCCTGGGGTACATCCAGATCGATGCGGGGCGGATCGGCGGGATCTCGGTCGCAAGGCGTGTTGCTGAGCTTGCCCAAGCTCGTGGCGTCACCTATGTCAACCACACCTTCACCTCGCACCTGGCACTCAGCGCATCACTCCAGCCCTTCGCCGCAAGCGAACCAGACGCGATCTGCGAATACCCCGTCGAGCCACGTCAACTGGCCCTGGATATCACCACCGAGCATCTCACACCCGATGCCCAAGGGTACATTCATCTACCTGATGGACCAGGGCTAGGCCTAACGCCAAACCTCACCGGAATTGCACCATATCTTGTGGATGTAGAGATTCGTGTGCGCGGGAAAACCCTTTATCGTACGCCAGCCCTGTGAGACGACCTTCTCTTAGCGGTCGATTCTGGATCAACACGTAACTGCGTCTGTTTATCGGCGATTAAAGCGTCGGGCTCATGTCCAGTAGGCGTGCTCCATGGTATACTCCCTCAATTATACTGAACGTGCGGTTAAACCGCACTGCGTGATCTCACAATGGCTTCACAGAGCCTTAAAATCAATCTCGACCGAGGGGCTGAAGGGGTATACTAGGAATGAGTTAGCCAGAAAGAGGTGGATCGATGAGCGAGCTATTGCTCGACGCGTTTCGTCATAGCGCGTGGGCTACGAAGCGGCTGATTGCGGCGTGTGAATCTGTCTCGGCTGAGGAGCTCGTGCGTCCAGCGCATGGCCTCGGCAGCATGCTCGCGACGTTGAGTCATTTGGTGGTGGCTGACGCTCGCTACGTTGCAACGCTTGATGGCGGCCGGCCCGCCTGGCTAGACGAGGCGGAGACAAACGATTTGCGGGAACTCCTGGCGCTGGCGGAGGAGACCGGTGATCGGTGGCAGCGGTTCCTGCGCCAGCCAGTTGACGGAGAGCGTCTTGTAACTCTGGATGCGGGCGCGTACGAGACGCATGTGGCCGTGGTCGTGGTGCAAGCACTGCATCATGTGAGTGTCCATGGTGAGCAGGTGTGCGCCTACTTGACGGCGCTTGGCATTGCGCCGCCTGACGTGCAGCCTTGGGCGCTTGCGGATGAGACCGGGCGCAGTCGTTGGCTGTGGCCTCAGGAGTGAGCGGTGCTGGCTAACTCGCGGCGTTGAGGACGAGGCGTTCCGCGGCGTGCATTACAGGACATGAGCCAAGCATCGACCATATATCTAGCTTGAACTTTTGGGAGGCACACACTCTATCGATTCAACTACGCCTACGCATTAACTCATCAATTCTCGTCTTACACTCTTCCCAAACTAGTTCCAGATTTGCCGCACGCGTTTCAACAGGAGTATCTTTGTGAAACGAGTCAGTAACTACAGCCTGCCCCAATGCTATGATAACGTCGTCCATTTCCTTATGCCAGTGATCATAATCAGAAAACACGACCGATCTCACGGCAGCGGTAAAATCTTGAATATAATCTTTCCGTATAACACTGAAACGGTATGAGTTCCAGTACCCTGCATTATTGCAATCCAAAGCTCTAATACCAACTCGGTGTCTCTGTATCTCTGTGGTGAGGATATAGTTTGGACGCCGCTTAGTATAAGTCGCACTACACCAGTCCAGGGTACGCAAGCACCAGGCGTGCATAGACATGCGCGGCGCGCTCTAAATCTGCGATTGTCACCCATTCCTGATCGGCGTGTGCTGTGGTTCCATTTGGGCCATAGCAGAGCGCTGGTATCTGGCCCTCACAAACAATAATATTCGCATCGGTGACAGATTTTGTCCCTGTGATCGGAAGCTCCTGGCCGGTGACAATCTGATGCGCATTGGCCAAGGCCTGTACAATTGGCGCATCATCCGCGACCCGATACCCCAGGCCATTGCCGCTCAACTCAAGTGTGATTGCAACGCCCGCTTGCCGTGATATTGGCGCAAGGAGCTCGTTGAACTCAGCCTCAATATCACCCCATGTTCGTTCCGGGCCAAATCGGCGGATACCGCTGATGCGTGCTTCGACCGGCACCCGGTTATAGAAATCACCACCATGAATCTCACCAATGAAGAGGGTTTCTGGCCCAAGCAGCGGAATCGCGGCAGCAGCCACAAGTGACAGATGGCGCGCGCGCAAGCGTGCTGCAATATCGACTGCGACATCATTTGGGTTGACCGTTCCGGCTGCTGCGTAATTTTCGTGAACACTCTCCCCAGATCGGCGAATGGTAATAGTAAAGATTGCCTGACCTTTTCCGGCAAGGATCTGATGCTGTGCTGGAAAGGATTCTGCCACCAATGCCGCATCGCCAAGGACTCCAGATACCACGAGCCGCCGTAGCCCTTCCATGTGCCCAACTGGCGCTTCATGCAGGCTGTGAGCCGCAACCACCAGATCGCCCCGCAGCTGAACTCCAGCCTGACGTAGTGAGCCAACGGCTTCGATAACAGCAGCCATCGAACCTTTCATATCATCGGCCCCACGCCCATGGATTGCCGTGTCTGTCCTGAATGGCGCTGCGTGCGGCGCATGAATAGTATCAAGATGACCAACAAACGCCAGCGTTGGGCCATGCCCCGTACCACGCCAGCGCCCAACTACATTTGGCCCGCCAGCGAAATACCAATCGATTGAGACCTCTAGCCCCAGCTCGGTAAGCAATTCCGCATAGCGCTCACTCACCGCATCGCTGGTTCCAGTCGGGCTTGGAATGCTCACCAGATCATAGGTGCGCGTTGCCAATCGATCGCCGCGAATTGCGGATGACACCAGTGCATCAAGGCTCATAGCTTCTGCGCTCCTCAATCTTCGTTTTATCAAGAACCTGCTCATCGAACCAACATGTGATTGCGTCACCAGCGAAGCTCAGGACACTACCGCCGAAGCGATCCACACCTGCGATTAGCGCATCATACACCGCTTCCAATAGATGTGTGAGCGCTTCCGCACCGCGTCGTGAACCAAAGGTTTTGGTGAGTGCTTCTGTGAGCAGCGTAAAGCCGGAGATATCGGCAAAGAGTACCGCACCGTCGGTACGGTCGGAAAGCATATGGCCTAAGGCCAGGGCTCGCCGACGATCTTGCGGCACATAGCTGCTGAGGGTGCTGGTCATGGGCGCGCTCTATTCCGCAGAATGAGGGGGAAACTCGGACGAAACAGCACAGGGAGCGTACAAGATACGACAATATTGTATCATGAGCAGGAACGCCCCGAGATAGATGCATAGGAGTATTTGATGAACATCCCCTTGCTCTTCGGCCCGTACGGCAGTGCTGCGCTAGCCCATAGCGACAAGCTGGCGCACTATGATGCCAATGCCTGTTGGTTTCATATGTTCGATGAGCGCGCGTTTGAGATCTGTGCACAGCACAGCATCGCCGCATGTGTCGAATTCGCAACCTTCCGTGCCGATTTCGCCGCGCATCCAGAGCTTATTCCAATTGGCGTGGATGGCAAGCCTATTCGTTATGGCCAGCTGGTACAAGGAATCTGCCTCTCGCAACCAGCATTCCTTGAGCAGATTGCGGCCAACCTGCGCGCTGGTGTCCAGACCTACCGCCCGACCGGGATCTGGCTCGACTATCTCACCTACCCAGGCTGGTTTGAAGAGCCAGATCCCGACCTCCAGGATAGCTGCTTCTGCGCTAGCTGTATCGCCACATTTTGTGAACAAACCGGGATCGATGCGGCCACACCAAGCGAGATCCTCACTCTTCATGGTGATGCATGGACTCAACACAAATGCGCGCAGGTCGCGTTCTTCGCCGCACAGTACGTGCAGATTATTCGCACCGAGCTGCCAGATTGCCTGATTGGTGCGTATATGTGCCCCTGGACACCCACAGAATTCGACGGTGCACTGAGTCGTATCTTCGCGCAGGATTACGCACAGCTTGCACCAGCAATTGATGTGTTCACTCCACTGATCTATGGCGTGAAGAGTGGCCGGCCCACAACATGGGGGCGCACATTCCTCGATGAGGCATCGGCCTTTGTGCCACATAACCGCAAGGTGCAACTGATCCTTGACGCCCTTGATGGGTCAGACAGTCTGGTCGAGACAGCCGCGGCTGCACTGCCAAGCTGGGGTCTACAGATCTTCGGCGGAGCAAATGTGTTTGCTGACGCTGCCCAGGCCAAGGTATTCCAAACCAGCGTGATACAAATTCGTAGTGTTGCCGGAACAATGCCACGGGAGGGGTAGCGTCGTGTTTAAGTGGAACATCAACCTTGGTATGCATTATCACTTCGGCATTAAGCTCATATAAATGCTCCATAGGGAAGAGATTGCTTCTTCTCTATGGAGCATTCCGCTTATGAGGAGCAACATGAGGAGCCAGCCATCAGTGCAACACATTGTTTCTCGGCTGATTGCGATCATCATTGGTAGCCTGGCATGCACCATCTTGGCATCTCTATGGTTGCAGCAACTTGCATACCCTAATGGCACCCTTACCCCTACCACGATTCTGCTCAGCATATTTCTGTGTGCGTCAGTGGTATTCTGTGGCTTGTATCCGGTTCACATTCGACACAATACCAAGATTATTCTCACAACAATTCCGCTGTTTGCGAGCGCATTATTGCTTCCTCCAGCGTTTGCCGCAATTAGCGCAGGGATTGGCATCTGCCTTATCGATCTATTGTCTCGTTCGCGCACTGGAAACACCATTAGTGATATTATCACTGCAAGTGGCCGCTGGGTGCTGATTATTTATACCAGCACGGCTATTGCGCCAATTGACGCGATGATTGCGGCGTTCTCTCGTATGTAGTGCCCATGTGCTCACCGGCCAGATTTAAATTGTAGTGATATCGAGAAGTGCGTCAGCTATCGTATGGTAGAATGCGGATACCCCAGTGTTTCAATCTATTCCGGCATAACCTGCACGAAAGCGAATGAAATCATGCACGAGCAGAAACCCGCTGTTGGCTTACAACAGTCTGGCAGCACACCACAGATCGCACCCTCGAACTGGTTTGTACATACACCATTGATACTGGCTTATGCAGGCTTCATTGGCCTTGGATTGGTGAGTAGCCGTACCGGTGTAACCTGGCCTGCTATGCAGGTGACATTCGGCCTACCGATTGATGCAATTAGCAGCATGCTGATCGCCCAACTGGTTGGCTCAATTGTGGTGAGCGCCAGCAGCGGACGATTAACGGCCTGGCTGAATATTGGTGTTATGTCGGCATGGAGTTGTGGGATTATCGCATTTGCCTTGCTTGGCTCGGGTGTTGCGCCAGTATGGGAACTACTCGTGTTCTTGAGTATTCTCACTGGGCTTGGCAGCGGCGCAATCGAGTCAAGCCTGAATACCTATGCGGCAACGCATTTTAGCGCACGCTCTATGAATTGGCTGCACGCCTGCTTTGGAATTGGTGCAACGCTTGGCCCTGCGCTTATGACAGCCTTACTGGCAAGCAATTTTGGCTGGCGAACTGGCTTCATTGTGATTGGCGTGATCGAACTGCTGCTCGCAATCTGTTTTGCCCTGACACGCAAATACTGGCAAAGCGCATCGCCCACAATCGCGTCGGCGCCGCGCCAGCAACGTGTGCCGCTGGCCGAGACATTACGCCTGCCAACGGCATGGCTTGGCATTCTCTTGTTTATTGCTTTTACTGGCACACAGGCCAGTGGTGGCCAATGGTTCTATAGCTTGCTGACCGAACAGCGCGGAGTGTCGCCAACCTTGGCAGGCACATGGGTGAGTCTCTATTGGGCAAGCCTGACTGTCGGGCGCATTGTGTTTGGTTTTGTTGTACAGCGTTTTGCGCCAATTCAGGTGCTGCGCCTGTGTGTGCTTGGCTCACTGTTCAGCACTAGTCTATTATGGCTTAATCTCACACCTTGGATGAGCCTCGCGAGTATTGTTCTGCTTGGTTTCGCGATGGCGCCACTCTTCCCACTGCTCACATCGGCAACACCGCGTTACTTGGGGCAACAGCATGCGGCGAATGGCGTCGGCCTTCAGGTGGCTGCCGCTGGTTTAGGTGGCGTTCTGGTGACGAGCCTGATTGGTGTGCTAGCGCAAGCCTTTGGTTTGAATGTGATTGCCCCAGCGCTGGTTGTAGGAGCCGCAATGATGGTTGGGCTATTTGAATTATTGGTGCGTTCCATGGCAAACACTATGGATTGAGGCATGGCAGAATAGCATCAACGCGCATGGGCGGATAGGGTGCGACACAGCACCTCCTATCCGCCCATACGCACCGGAGCGCCATATGGCTGAAGAACACGCTGCTGATAGCCGAGCCGCCTGGCAAGGCCCGATCGCTGAGGGCGTATGGGGCGCGCTGGCCGGCTTGGTCGGCAGCCTGTGCTGCATCGGGCCGAGCGCGGCCATCCTGCTCGGCCTCGGTTCCTCATCGGCGCTATTTGGTCTCCAGGTCGATCAGCGCCTTGCGCTTGGCGGCGGCATGCTGATGCTGTTCGGTGGCTGCGGGATCGCGTTGCGCCGCTCGCATATATGCAATGTACCCCCGCGCGACCGCTGGCGTCAGGTTGCGCTCATGCTTGTACCTGGCATACTTGCATACCTGCTGCTGGGCATCCTCGCGCCACTGGCAGCTCTACGCCATGAGGCAGCCACACCAGTGGTACGCATCGTAGCGCCGGCAACCGCAGCCCAGACACTGCGTAGGGCAACGCTCCTGATGGAAAAGATGGATTGTCCGCCCTGCGTTGCGCACCTCCGTAGCCTGCTGGCGCGTAAACCATTTGTGGCACAGTTTGCCGCCGATACTGGTAATGATTCAGGTAACCGTCGTGTACGACAGTAGCCAGATCGATGCGCCTGCGCTACTCGCAATCTTCCCGCCGCCCTAAGCCACACCCCGGTGGGCACAGCTAGAGATTGGCACTGCCGATGTCAAAAATCGCCGTCAGCGAGTGACGGTTTGGACGATCGACCCAGCGACGCTAGGGGATAGAGAGGAGCACCATGCGCATTCTGATCCTTGCACTTGGCTCACGCGGTGATGTATTGCCGTATGTGGTACTTGGCGCAGCGTTACAGGCAGCTGGCCATACAGTGCAGGTCGCAACCTTTGCAACCTTTGCGCCAATAGTGTGGGAACGAGGCTTAGCATTTCACTGCATTCCAGGTGATCCACAAGCCCTTCTGATGCTGGCTGGTGGCATGCAGGCCAATCGATCCATCCGTGGTGTCATGACCCTCTGGCGCACGATTAGCCGCACCTTTGGCACATTGGCCAACGACTATGCAGAAGCGCTCTCTGACCCAGCATTGCGGACGACCGAGTTACTTATCAACCAGTTGCCAGGCGGTCTCTTCGGAAGCGATCTGGCTGAGGCATTGGGGATTCCATGGATAGCAGCAGCAGTGATCCCACTCGCCCGTACCGCGACCATGCCGGTCATGGGGTTCCCACGTCTTCCTCTTCCTGGCTACAATCAGGCAACCTATCAGATTGCTGAACAGCTGGTGTGGCAACTCTTTCGCACGACGATTCAGCGCTGGCGTGTACAGACGCTTGGGCTACCAATGCTGCCGCTTCACGGGCCATTCAAGCGCATGGCGCATGATCGGGTTCCGGTATTGAATGGGTTCAGCTCGTATTTGGTTCCGCGCCCGCACGACTGGCCAGCGCATGTAGCCATCACTGGGCCATGGCTGGAGCCAGCTCCGGCCCACGAAAGCTGGAGCCCACCTGAGGCATTGGCACACTTTCTTGCGAGTGGCCCGCCGCCGGTGTTTGTTGGCTTTGGAAGCATGACTGTTCGCGATCCACAGCGTCTTGCTGCTATGGTGGTACAGGCACTTGAACGCGCTGGGCGGCGTGGCATTGTTCAAGCGGGATGGGCACAGTTAGCGTATCATAACCTGCCACCAACCATTATGGCGGTTGACACGCTTCCGTATGCATGGCTCTTCCCCCAACTTGCCGCAATCGTCCATCACGGTGGATCTGGCACAACTGCCGTTGGATTCTGTGCTGGCGTGCCGATGGTTATTGTGCCATTTGGGTTTGACCAATACTACTGGGGAGATCGCCTACATGTATTGGGAATTGGTGCCGCACCAATCCCATTTCAGAAGCTTACAGTCGAAACGCTCGCGCACGCTATCGATGCGATATGCCAACCGACGATTCAGCAGCGTGCTGCCGCGTTGGGCGTATTGGCGCGGAGCGAGGATGGGTGCGCTACGGCACGAATGACGATTGAGCGTTGGTTTCGTTTGTAGCCAGCAGCCTATGTTACAATTATCACAAGTATCCTCGTTGCTGTTTCGTGTGGAGCTTCGCTATGCACTCTCCCACATCATCCACCCCGTATCAGGAACGTGATCTGTTCGACAGTGTTCTGAGCGACGGGCGCCCACTGTTATTCCTGACCGGTGTTGGCTTAGCGGTTTCGGGAGCCTTCGCGCTCTTTCTTGCACTCACATCGCAATTCCTGCCGCATGATATCGCATTCCTCGGTGTAACCGTAGAGCAACTCTGTGTCATTAACCAATGCCAGTTGGTGCGTTTCATGATCCATGATCGGATTGCTTTTGGCGGAGCATTGCTTGCAATTGGTTTGTTCTATCTGTGGTTGACTGAATTCCCACTCAACGCAGGCTATCCATGGGCATGGTGGGTGCTCGTTGGTAGTGGCATGCTCGGTTTTGGGAGCTTTCTTACCTATCTCACTACGGGCTATCTCGATACGTGGCATGGCCTCGCCTCGCTTGGATTACTGCCATGCTTTATCATCGGGCTTGCTCGTTCTCGGCAGCAGTTAATACGCTCCAGCAAACGCCCCTCCTGGCGACCAACCATATTGATCGACTGGCATTCACATTTGGGGATGGGACAGATTTGCCTTCTCCTGACTGCGTTGGGGATGTTTGGTGCTGGAGTCATTATTCTTGCGATTGGGAGTACCATGGTGTTTGTACCACAGGATTTGACGTTCTTGTGTTTGAGTCCCAGCGCGATGAACGCCATCAATGCACGCCTTGTCCCATTGATTGCCCATGACCGCATGGGTTTTGGCGGGGCGGTTGCGACAACCGGCATGGTTGTGTTTGCTGCAGTCTGGTATAGCCCGCCATCACGCCATCTTTGGCAGATACTCTGTCTGACGAGCCTGATTGGCTTTGGCAGCGCCATCGGTGCGCATCCTTGGGTTGGCTACCTTGACATCGTTCATCTAGCTCCCGCAGTACTTGGCGCTGTGTTGTGTTTCGTTGGCTTGGTGTTGAGTTATCGGCCAATGATTCATTCATCCGTAAGAGCATAATCTTCACCCAGAGAGCACACTTCTGGGTCTTGCTTTCCCATAAACACCATGCTACTATCGGTAGTTTGTTGACATAGG
>JANLSE010000225.1:0-4106 GCA_031362265.1 Roseiflexaceae bacterium | reverse complement strand
CATCCCAAGCATCATTGTTATTGATGTCGAGGAAGATGCGATCACCAACGGCACCTGGCCCACGGTAGCCAAAATCGCGTGTGAGATCCGTTGGTGCTGCTATCGATAGGGTTGCGACGGATTGGTTATTGAGTGTCCCATCGGGATCAACCGTTTGGGCAACACTGGCTGGTAAGGTCGCGGCAATCACATCGACGGTGTAGGTCTTGCTGGCACCCGCACCATTATCGGTAAGTAAACCACTGAAGAGATACAAACCATTGGTATCGGTGGTCGCTGAGACAATTTCGTTCGCGCCATCGTTATCGAAATCGCCCGTCAGGGTCACACTCACATTGGCGATGCCTTCACCAGCGTCAGGGACGCCATTGTTATTCACGTCGAGGAAGATCGTATCACCGATACTGCCTGTTGCGCGATAGCCAAAATCACGGGTGAGGTCGGTTGCTGCCGCCACTGTGAGTGTTGAGCTTGATTGGTTGTCGAGCGTACCATCGGGATCGAAGCTCTGGCTGACGCCAATTGGCAGAGTGGCGGCGCTTACTGCGACTGAATAGGTCACACCAGCTACACTCACACGGAGCCCACCGAAGAGATAGAGGCCATTCGTATCGGTTGTCGTGGTCACGCTCTCATTGGAACCATCACCATCAAGATCACCGGTGAGGGTGACAGTCACACCCGCAATGCCTTCACCAGCATCGGCAACACCATTGTTGTTGATGTCGAGGAAGATTGTGTCGCCAAGGCTGCCAACGCCACGGTAGCCAAAGTCACGAGTCAGGTCGGTTGGCGCGGCGGTCGTGAGTATCGCTGCCGATTGGTTATTGAGTGCGCCATCGGGATCAACGCTTTGGGTTACGCCAGCCGGTAGGCTTGCAGCAACCACATCAACGGTATAGGCCTTTCCCGCACCTGCGCCATTGTCTGTTACAAGGCCGCTGAAGAGGTAGAGGCCGTTGGTATCGGTGGTTGCCGAGACAGTCTCATCTACCCCATCGTTATCGAAATCGCCTGTCAGGGTTACGGTCACATTCGCGATTCCCTCACCCGCTTCGGGTGTGCCATCGTTATTCACATCCAGGAAGATTGTGTCACCAATCGACCCTGGCGCACGGTAGCCGAAATCACGGGTGAGATCATTTGGTGCCGCGCTGGTGAGTGTTGCTGTCGACTGGTTATCCAGTGTGCCATCGGGATCGACCGTTTGAGTAACCCCTGGCGGCAGACTGGCGGCGCTGACTGCGACCCCATAGGCGATACCAGCTGCGCTAGTACGCAAGCCACTGAAGAGGTAGACACCATTCGTGTCGGTTACGGCTGTGACGCTCTCATTCGTGCCATCACCATCGAGATCGCCAGTCAGGGTGACGGTCACATTCGCGATTCCCTCACCTGTATCGGGGATACCATTGTTGTTGATATCCAGGAAGATCGTATCGCCAATGCTGCCATTTGCACGATAACCAAAATCCTGGGCCTGGTTGCTGGGGCTAGCCAGGCTAAGTGTTAGTGCTGAGGTATTGTTCAAGCCACCATCAGGATCAACCGTATTCGCCACACCCACCGGCAGGGTCGCGGTTACGACATTCACGGTATAGCTTACAGCCGTGCTGCCATCGCTCTGGAAGATCGGCAGATTACTGAACTGATAGAAGCCATCGGTGTCGGTGCTGGTCGTCATGGTTTCGGCAACGCCATCACCATTCAGGTCTGCGGTGAGTGATACGCTAACCGTTGCAATGCCTTCGCCTGCATCCCAGACGCCATTGTTATTCACATCCAGGAAGATGTGGTCGCCAATTGCGCCAGTGCCACGGTAACCAAAATCCTGAGCAAGGTTTTCGGGTAGGCCCACAGTCGGAAGCGTGAGCGTCGAGGTGTTGTCACCTGGGTTTGCCGTATCTGGATCAACCGTGTTTGTCACAGCTGACGGCAGATCGGTTGTGTCAACTGTCACCGTGTAGGTGATCAGTGTGCCGCTTGGGTTACGTACCGGCAGATTCGAGAAGTCGTAGACACCACTGGCATTGGTGATGCTAGTGAATGTCTCGGCATTGCCATCGCCATCAATATCACCACTAAGTGTAACTGCCACGCCAGTAATGCCCTCACCGGCATCGGGTGCATTATTACTGTTGACATCAAGGAAGATCGTGTCACCAATCCGCCCGAGGCCACGGTAGCCGAAGTCCTGAAGCTGGTTGCTGGATGTCGCCGCTGTCAGGCTCACCGCCGATGTGCTATTACCAGTTCCAGCGGTATCTGGATCGGCAGTGTTGGGCAGCGGGTTAGCAGCGCCATCCTGCGGGATCTGCGCGGTATTGACTGTCACAGTATATGGCACACCAGCAACGGTGGTACGCAGGTTATTGAACTGGTAGATGCCATCGGCTGCGGTTATGGTTGTGAGCGTATCGTTGCTGCCATCGCCATTAAAATCGCCGACGAGTGTTACCGTCACACCATCAATACCTTCGCCTGCATCCCAAATACCGTTGTTATTCACATCGAGGAATACACGATCGCCAATTGAGCCATTGCCCCGGTAGCCAAAATCGATATCTGTACGATTCACACCAGAGGTGGTGCTGATTGTTACTGGGTTCAGTGCATTTAGGGTACCATTATCGATTGAGTCGGTCTGAGTCACTCCAGCGGGTAGGTTGGTCACAGCGACACTGAATGTGCCAGGTGGTAGGCCACCCAACGTCCAGTCGCCATTGCTACCGGTCGTAACGCCTGCGTAGGTACTATCATCGCTACCACCAGCTGTGGCGTCTGGGCCAAACCATGTCACAGTGACGGTTGCGTTTGGAATACCCAATTCGCCGGCATCCTGCACGCCATCGCCATCGGCATCGTACCAGACGCGATCACCAAGTGAAATGAGCCGGATCAGACCTTCATCCACCGTCTGATTATTGGTGGCATTAATCAGGGTATAGGTGCCGGTGCGTCCAGTGGTCACATCTGCGTCGCTATCGGTCGCGTCAGTTGCCACCGCTGAGTCACGCATTGTTCGATTATAGGTAATGACGCCATTGCCACTCCCTAAAACGACCTGATAATTCCCAGCTGCGAGGTTGGCAAAGTTATACAGCCCACCACCAGCAGTCGTTCGCGTCGCAACAGCAGTATTCTCGCCAGCATCAAGGAAATCGCCATCATTATTGCTATCGAAGAAGAGATCGACAGTCACATCATCGATTCCGATCTCGGTACCACCATCCTGACGGCCATTACCATTCATGTCTTCCCAGACAAGATCGCCGAGTTGAGCCGTGCCACGGAAGCCGAAATCGACATCGCGGCGGTCGTTCTGTGGGTCGCCTTCGGTACCCGAAATAACCGGAGAAACTGGGTTGGTAGCCGATAATGCGCCATCATCGAAGCTATCGGTAAGGGTCGGGAATGCCGCAGGGGCACCCGATGTTACTTGGTAGGTATTGGGTGCGCCAATCACCGGCAACGACGGGAAGAGGTAATTGCCATTCGCATCCGTGGTGGTCGTAAAGGTTACATTATCGCCAACAGTTGCGAGATTGCCATCGGCTCCCGGCCAGACTGCGGTGATGGTAATGCCAGCGATGCCTGGTTCATTGGCATCCTGCACACCATCGCCATCAATATCGTAATAGACACGATCACCAAGGCTGGCATTGCTCTGATAGCCAAAGTCGATCGTAAGCTCATTCTCACCGGTGGTCAGGTTTGCCTGAATCGTGCCAGCACCCAGGCTATTCGGGTTGGTATTGGCAGCGCCACCATTATCGAGTGCGTCGGTTAGAATCGTGTTATCTGGCACACCACCTGTACCACCGGTTGGCGAGACAGACACACGGAACTCACCAGATGGCAGATTGCTATACAGATAGTTGGTCGCTGCATTGGTTGCGTTCTGTGTAAACGTGAGATCGTCAGCATCGCCGAAGGTGCCATTCGGGCCAGCCCAGATCAAGGTTGTTGTAACTCCTGGTAGGCTTGGCTCCAGGCCATTGACATCCTGAACACCATCGGCATCTGCATCAATATAGATGCGATTCCCAAGTGAGGCAGTACCGCGATAGCCAAAATCCTGATCGCGTGGGTTTGGTGAGCCAACC
>JANLSE010000223.1:0-5136 GCA_031362265.1 Roseiflexaceae bacterium | reverse complement strand
TGCCATCAATGGTAACCTGCCTCTCCTCCATACACTCAAGCAGGGCAGATTGGGTTTTTGGGGTAGTACGGTTAATCTCGTCTGCGAGTACGATATTGGCAAAGATTGGCCCACGACGCAACTCAAAGTTACCACTCGCCCGATCAAAAATATAGCTGCCAGTAATATCACCTGGCAACATATCGGGGGTAAACTGAATGCGTCGGAAATCTAGCCCCAATGCGGTTGCAAAACTGGAGGCAACCAATGTCTTCGCCAAACCAGGGTAATCTTCCAGCAGCACATGCCCACCTGCCAGAATCGCCGCCATGATGTGTTCCAACAGCGTACGCTTACCAACAATCGCTTGCTCTACTTCGTGAATCACACTGCCGCAGATTGTTCCAACATCATTTAGCTTTAATTCCATGGGTTGATTCACTTCTGTGATGAATGAATATCCGCGGTTTGGCCTGAGCTATCGAAAATTCGGCATGGAAGTAGCGTTCATTACGAGAAGAAGGGAAATAGCCGTGGGATCTGTTCCTGGGTAAGTCGCGCACCATACTCGCATCCCTCAAAGGCCTCGGCGTATTGGATATTCGCCGCACGTTCGGCCCCATACAACGTAACAAGCAGTGCGCGGAATCGGTCGGCATCACGCCGCATTCGTGGTGCCCATTGCTCTGCTAGCCAGGCGCGCCGTGCAGCAGAACCCGCTGGCACCCGATCAAGATAGCGACCATTGTAGGGTAGCCATTCATAAATCTGCGATTCATGCTCATGAACCATGTCGAGCTTCTGCTCAATGACGGAGTCAATTGCAACTGCAACATCTGGCGAGAAGGGGTATGGCTTCTGAAAATGATCGCTCACATAGACAATGACCGGATCGACAGACAAATGCGGGCTGAAGGCAACCACATTCGGCACAGTCACCATATACGCTGCATCTTGAATAAGTTGCGCTGTGTAGCGATGATCAGGATGATAATCATTCGGTCGTGGCGACATAATCAGATGTGGGCGCAACTCACGAATGAGTGCAATGATCTCATGGCGTCGTTCCAGGGTCGGCAACAATTGCCCATCATGATTATCCAACACCCGATATTCAACCCCGATCACCTTTCCAGCAGCCTCCGCCTCGACCTTTCGCCGCCGCGCCAATACCCCGCCGCCTTGGGCCTGATGGCCAGCGTCGCCATTTGTTACTGAAACAAATGTGACTGTATGCCCTTGTTGTACATACAATGCAGCTACGCCCCCCGAAGTAATATCGCAGTCATCGGGATGGGCACCAATCACGAGTACACGTAGTCGCTCTTCACTCATGGAAGTATTCCTTTGTGGCTATCGCGGATCGCATCTCATTGTACCATTACTCAGTGAACCAAGGGCAATCGTTATCCTCACTATCAGGAGCGCTCACATGGCAACTAGCAACATCACTCAGAAAGCTCAACCAACTCAGCTACCAATTCGGCCAATTCATCCATGGATGCGTGCGATTCTCTATCTTGCGAGCGCACTTGTGCTCATCAGCGGTTTTCAACTGTTTGTTTTGAGTGACTTTACTGCGCAATACTTTGCGTGGACAGTCAAACCCAGCCTCACAGCAGCAACACTTGGCGCAGCATACTTAGCCAGTTGTGTACTTGAATTTTCTGCTGCACGTAAGCGTATCTGGGCACATGCACGTATTGCTATCCCAGCCGTTATGATCTTTACCAGCCTCACATTGGTAGTCACAATCCTGCATCTTGATCGCTTCCATATTACAGATAGTGATCTAATGAGCCGTAATGCTGCTTGGGCATGGCTGATCATCTATGTAGGCATTCCACCGCTGCTCGGTGGGATCTGGTTGCTGCAAGCACGCATTGCTGGAACAATACCAGCCCGAGGCAAGCCCCTTCATCGAGCATTCGCTGCGTGCCTCGCGTTGGCGGTCATCGTGCTCATCCCAATCGGGCTTGGGATGTTGATCGCACCACAATCTGTCATTCCGGTCTGGCCGTGGGTCCTCACACCACTCACGGCGCGAGCGATCGGAGCATGGGCATTTGCACTGGGATTTGCCATGGCCCACGCCTTATGGGAGAACGATTGGGAACGTGTCCAGGCCGCCACATGGAGTATCGCAACCTTTGGCCTCCTCGAACTCCTCGCCCTAGCACGTTACCCTGGGGATATGAAGTGGGAACTGCCACAGGCATGGTTTTATAGCCTGTTTATGGCGTTAATCGCTATTGCTGGAGTTATCAGCATTATTAATGCACGGCGTAAAATCACCGAATGACCGCTCTGGAATAGCGCTCGAATAAAGCGCAGAGAACATTGAGCATTCACGATCACCGATTCATGGTACCATAGCGCTCACAATGAGCACGATACCAACCAAACGACTCAACCTTGAACATGTGATCATCCAGCCTGAACGCCGACGCCATGCAGTACCAATAATGGTACTGCATGGCGCTTGGCATGGTGCTGGCAAGCCGCTATGCGCGATTTTGCAGAGCGTGGCTTCGAAGTACACTCGATCAGCCTACGTGGGCATGGAAGCAGGCCGCAGATGCAATTGAACGCTTCGTTACACGCGGCACTCTCGACCAATTAAAGAAAGACGATTATGAAGCAATCACATAAGCTCTTCCTCGATATTTTGATGGGCGCAGTCATTCCGATTCTTATTTTGAACAACCTAACCAAACCCTTAGGGGCACCTACCGCCTATGTATTCGCCGCACTTGTGCCGGTTGGTTGGGTTCTGATTGATCTCTTTCTGATTACGCGTACCTTCAACTTTATTACCAGCTACTCTGGGCTTACAGCGGTGATGCAGGGCGCACTCGCATTCTGGTTCGTCGATGGGATGCTGTTCGCGTTCAAGGACACTGCCGCGCTTCTGGCAACCGTGCTTGTATTCGGTGGATCAATATTGATTGGGAAGCCAATTCTGCAATTTTTCTTTCGCCAGGTTGTGAGCCCAACAACACCCGCACAAGAAGATGCCCTCAAGCAATTGATTACTGAGCCAAGCATCAAGCGTGCATTTGTCCTCGGGACACTCATCATCGTGATACAGAATATCATCACCTCTGCCGTCAATTTCTATCTCAATCTACAAATTGTACTGGCCAAATTTGGCAGCGATGAATTTAATCAACAGGTTGCACAAGTCAATACCATCACACGCATCGCATTTCCGATCATGGCAATTATTGCTTTTGCCCTTGGTCTTTGGATTGTCTATCGCGCAATCTACCAAAAGCTCCCATCAGAAGAAGGCAAAAGCCAGATCGAGAGCGAGTTCTGGACACTCATGGAGATGCGCGAAACACTGAATCAAGAATAGCGCTATTTTGATCCAAGTTGCTGTTGATAGAATTCGGCAATACGCTGGAGATAGAGCTGATTACTTGCCCCCTGAAACGAGTGTGGCTGCCCAGAATATTCAAAATATTCAACTTGTTTACTCGCTGCTTGCAATCCTGCCAGCAGATCGCCGGGCCATTTGTACGGCACCACATCATCCGCACTTCCCCAATGAATCTGTACTGGTGCATTCACATAGCTGAGTACCGGGAGTGGTGAAAGCCGCTGGTAGAGTTCAGGTGCTTGATCTGGTAACACGGGAAATTCGATCAGAATCCTATCAATCACGCCACTACGCTGCCCGGCTGGTTGGCCCACTCGTAGCGCCGCTCGCCCCACGCGAAACTCATAATCCTCAGCGATCGTCAGCGATGCAGGCGAATAGATCACAACAGCTGCGATTTGATCACTAATTGTCATTACCTTTGCGGCAATCGCGCCACCATTGCTGTGCCCCCACAACCCAACGGGGCCAGGTTGCGCTTCTGGGAGGCGTTGTGCCAGCGGGATGAGGTTTAGGAAATCAATCACATGCCCAGCACGAAACAAATTTGGTGCATCAGCGGATCCTGCATGCGAACGGAAATCTGGTGAAATTGTCAAAAATCCGCGATTAGCAAGATAATCCGCGGCAGTCCGTGTGCCATTCCCTGTTTGATATACATCAAGCGGGTAATATCCATGGCCCAGCAAAACCACTGGGAATGGCTCAGCGCCTTGCGGCATATTCAACATGCCTGTGATACGTAGGCCATCACTTTGGTAGGCTATCAGGTGGCGCGTAAAGCGTGGCGTACGCTCCAATACACGCACATACTCAATCGCGCCCTCAACCCCAAACGACCGCGCGCGTAGCCCTTCAATCGTATATGGCTCATATTGTGCCCATGGATCAGGAGTGGCGGTAGGCTGAAGCGTTGCAGTTGGCACAACTTGGGTGGCGGTGGCGGGAATGGGAGAAGGCAAGGTTAACGTGGCGGTTGGCGCAGGTTGCACTGTGGGTACAATCTGAGTTGGCACACTCGCCGGTTCGATGGTGGGCAATAGCACAGTTGGCGCTACCGTAGTCGGGGCAGGAGTGCTACTGCACGAAATGAGTAGCATCATGCAGAGTAATAGCCTGATAGAAGAAGCAATAGTTGACATATGGGTCTAGCTCCAGGTTACACTAATCTCGTACACCTTCACGGCCATGAATTGCCATAATCGTCGCCTGCATCAACGCAATTGGCTTCTCAGTATCACCTGTAAACGCAACGACCTCACCACTACATACTGTAATGGTTCTTCCCGCCCGAACAACCTTCCCACGCGCAAGGAATCGTTCCCCAAGGCCGGGCGAAAGCAGATTTATTTTGAATTCTACCGCCAAAACGCCTGTTTCAGGTGGCATAAGGCTCAGCGCTGCATAGCCGCACGCACTGTCCACAATCGTCGTGATGATCCCACCATGCAAGAACCCATGCTGCTGGCAAAGATCAGCGCGATATGGCAGCTCAATCTCAACAACACCAGGCGTCACATCACGAATGGCCGCCCCAATTAGAACCAGCGCTGTCTGACGCGCAAAACTCGCGCGGACACGTTCTGCATAGTGGGGATCACGTGGCTGATGCTCAGAAGATGTCATTTGGAGTTACCGCTCACTTGCCCGTAGCATCATAAGTGCCAATAGTGCGGTACGCGGAACAATACTTGCTGGGTCAATATATTCTTGTGGGCTGTGATCAAGCCCGCCAACTGGCCCTAGCCCATCGAGGACAGGCATGCCAAGCT
>JANLSE010000216.1:0-14588 GCA_031362265.1 Roseiflexaceae bacterium | reverse complement strand
AATTGATGCCGTACTGGATGAAGGAACCGTTGTGGTGGCCTCCTGGTATGGTACAAAGCCTGTGACGCTTGCGCTTGGCGAACGATTCCATCGTGGCCGACTACGCTTACGAGCCTCACAAGTTGGACATTTGCCACCCGAACATGGCCCACGCTGGGATTATGCCCGCCGCTCGCAAACCGTTGCTGCACTCCTGCCACAGTTACAACTCACACATCTGATTACCCATCGAATACCTTTCGGCAATGCACCAGATGCCTACGTTCTCATCGATACTGCACCCGAGCAGATCGGCCAGATCGTGCTAGAATATTGAGGCCAGTAGCTATACTACAGAGACAAAGCGGGCGAGAGGCAATCTCCTTGTGTCTTTGCGTTCTCGCGTTCTGCGCTCTGCGCTCAGTGTTCTTGCGCTATAGGAGCAACCATGTACGAAATTGGCGTTTCAGCACAGTTCGAAGCTGCCCATCAGCTCGTTGGTGATTTTGGTCCAGCCACCCGCCTGCACGGTCATACTTATCGCCTGGATGTGGTTATACGTGGAGAGCGACTTCAACCGGATGGCACCTTGTACGATATTGGCCGGCTTAGTTCCTCAGTTAGTGAGCTTGTTGGCCAACTACATTACCAGAATCTGGATACAGTACCAGGCCTTGCAGGTGCAAATACAACCGCAGAACGGGTGGCCGATTTCTGTTGGGAGCAACTTGCACCAGCGCTGCGCGGAAGAGACCTCACCATGTTGATTGTGCGTGTTTGGGAATCACCGCAGGCCTATGCGGCTCGTGAGGATCGGCTTGGTTAAAGTTGCCTTTGTCACAGTTGGTGACCCGCAGCGCCTGACGGGTGGTTATCTCTATCATGCTCGGATCTTTCCCGAGTTACGTGCACGCGGCTACGAGATTGTTGAGATCATTGCTAGCCCAGCTGCCCGCGCAGCCCAGGTTGCCAGTGCTTCCGCATTTGCTGCCACATTCCAGCCAGAAACCTACGATGTGGTGGTGGTCGATGCACTCGCCCGCGCGGTATGCGCGCCTTCACTGGATTCCTGGCGTGAGCGGCGGCCATTGGTTGCCATGGTTCATGAGCTTCCAAGCGTCGCTGGCAATGCTGCTGAAGAGCGACCGGCTGAGGAGCCGCTGCTGCGTGCTCATCGACTGATTGCTGTGAGTACCCATGGTCGCGATATTCTGATCGCACGTGGTGTGCCGCGCGAACGGATCCAGATTGTTTCACCGGGCCGTGACCGCATTCGGGCTATTCTCACTCCTGGCTCTTCTTCTGCAGCAAGTAGTATAACCCGTGAGGGCGACCAGCACTCAACATCCACCGGGCTTCCCGTTCGTGCACTGTGTGTGGCCCAATGGATCCCGCGTAAAGGGATTTCTACTCTGGTGCAGGCATGGGGTATGCGTGCGCGGCCAGGGGCATTGCTTGAGTTAGTCGGCGAGTATGATGCCGATCCCGAATATGCGGCGCAAGTGCAGCAAGCAATCGCACAGGCACATCCAGATGCGCCAATTGGGATTCGTGGTGCCATCAGCGATGCTGACCTCGATCAAGCCTATCGCGCTGCGGCCTTTTTTGTGTTACCAACTCGCTATGAGGGCTATGGCATGGCCTTTGCCGAGGCGCTTAGCTATGGCCTGCCGGTCATCGCCTGCCAGGTTGGGCCGCTTCCGGAGCTGGTTGGGCAGGCTGCGCTGTTTGTGGCACCCGATTCTCCCACGCTCCTCGATCAGGCACTCACCCAGATGCTTGCGCAACCCGCGCTACGCAGCCGTTTAGCATTGGCGGCGCGTGCCCAGGCTGTACGCCTGCCCACCTGGGAGGATACTGCTACCGGGTTTCAGCGGGTATTGGATGCCGCCAGATTAAGCAGATGACCCATGCGATCTTGTTTCACCCGTAAATAATGGATATTGGTTGCATTTGGTTCGATCAAGAGAGGTACTCGCTCAATAATCTGGATGCCATGGGCGCGTAGATTATCAATCTTGAGCGGGTTGTTGGTTAATAGCCGCACACTACCAACTCCCAGATCGCGCAGCATCTCGGCAGCGATCCCATAATCACGCAGATCGTCTGGCAACCCCAGCGCACGGTTTGCATCGACAGTATCAAGCCCTTGTTCCTGTAGCGCATAGGCACGTATCTTATTGGCCAGACCAATTCCGCGGCCTTCCTGGCGCAAATACAACAATACGCCATGGCCAACCCGCTGAATCTCGATCAGGCTTGCCTCAAGCTGCTCACCACAATCGCACCGCCCAGAAATCAATACATCACCTGTCAGGCATTCTGAATGCAGCCGCACAAGCGTGGGTTGTGTCGTGGATAACTCGCCAATCCATAGTGCAACATGCTCGGGTTGACCGCCTCCGGTATAGACAGCGACCTGAAATGAGCCATAACGTGTTGGGAGGTTTGCTTCGGCGACTCGCGCAATACTAGCCATGTAAAAATAGGCTCCTTCGCCCGACTGACGACCAATAGCGGGTATTGATGTTGCTATTGTAGCTGTATGAGCTATGCAATACTCATTCGGTCAGGCATAAAAACAGGCGTACGTTTCCGTACACCCGGATTGGTCGGGTCGAGGGCGAGAAATGCTGAAGGGCCCCTCCCTGCACGGAGACTGCATTATAGCAGTAGATTATGGCAGGCGATGGCAATGATTTGGCACATGCGGATCGATCAGAATCAGATTAACCGGCTTAATCGATTGTTTGTTGTACCCAATCAGGTCACTCGGGGCATTTTGCCGCTATACAAAGTACAATTCGAACCGCCTGAATGCCGGATTAGCAATGAATTAGAATACACTATTGCGGTCAAGCGCAGATCGCAGATCGCGCGCAGTGTGCATACCAGCAAGATCGATGCCAAGCCCGACGATCGATTGTGCCACTTCAGGCCGCACTCCTACCAGCGTTACATCAGCGCCTAGCAACTGTGCAGCACGAAACACGCTTACGAGCCCACGGGCCACAACACTATCAACAACTGGTACACCAGTAATATCGACTATCAAATGGCGAGCTAGTGAGTGTTCCAGTGTGTGTAGTGCCTGGGTCTGAATATTCTCTAGACGCACACTATCAAGCGAACCAACTAACGGCATGATGAGTGTCGTTGCCGAAATTGGAATGACTGGCACACTCAGATCACGAATCGTATTGCGTTGCTCTTCGAGTTCGGCCAGCAAGCGTTCTTGCGCATCGGCGTGTTGTTGTACCTCAGCGAGTGCGCTCTGCAGATCCGCAGTTCGGCTTTCTACAATTGTTTCGAGATTGGATTTTGCACTTCTCAACTCAATTGAGACAGATTCGGCCGCAGCACGCGATTGACGTGTATCATTCATTGCATGGGCAGTACTCTGGGCACCGAGGAAACACATAATTGTTGCAACGACCAACATGAATCCACTGGCAAATATTATGTTGCTGTCATTAGGTTCATTAAATGGACTGTGGGTAAGCAGCAAGAGTGATCCAAGTAATCCGCCCAGGATCAAGCCTAGAACGATCCAAATCTGCCATGGTTTGAGTGTCAAGCTGGCAGCGATCACCACAAGGATGAGAAAAAACGGTGCAGGCCCCAGCTGGCTAGAGGTAACAATCGACGATAAGACTCCAATTGATATCGTTGCCAGAAACAGCAGCGCACCAGCCGTGACAAAACCACGACGCGCGAGGAATATAACCGTCAGGTACAGGAAATCGGCAGTGATGATAATGCCAATAATTGGCGCGATATTCATTGGTTGTAACAACACGATCGGAATAAATGCGCTGGCTAATATAACCAGACTGAGTGCAAGAATCACAACATGACGCCCACGTTGGCGAACGTCCTCATCGACACTCTGAATAGTGAACAGCCAGGATACTGCACGCTGCATGTCAGTTCCTCAGAATATATTGGTCATATTGCGCCTACCTAGCCAAAGAGCGTAGGTAAGAGCAGGAATAACAAACCAAAAAAACATTTGGCCTAGCACTTGCGTACTAGGCCAAATACGTGTGGCGCTTCTGAATATGCCGCTTGGCGCTTTCAGAATTGCCCATATTGGTCGGGGCGGAGGGATTTGAACCCACGACCCCAGCGTCCCAAACGCTGTGCTCTACCAGGCTGAGCCACGCCCCGACGTTCCTGTATCATAACCGTGCTTGGCGAGATTGTCAAGGAATAATCAGATTCAGTCATAGGCTCTATGATTCAGTGTGGATAGTTCATGGCGTAATAGCGAGCTATGGCGTTTCAGGTGGCGTGGCTATTATCCGCCATTCTGCGATCTGTTCAAGTAGAACATCCACGAACGTCACAACGCCATTCTGATCACTAACAGCACTCAAATACAGCTCGCCTGCATGCAGTTCGACATATGTGCCTGCTTGATCAAATGGATTGCGCTCTGGCTGTTCGACACAAATGCGAACAAAGCCATGTTGGGAAGTCATTTCATGCGAAAAGATCTCAATCGTTACCGCAAGATCAGTAGCATCCTTTGGCGGAATTTCGTAGGCATAACGCAAATGAAACCCATCGGGCTGAGGGTCTGCGCGCGCAGTCATCTGGAATAACACTGCAGATGAAAATTGAAACGAGAAGCGAGGTTGCTTCAGTTGGGCTTGGAAGAGCCTTTGCGGGGTTCGCTGCCGATTCATAGGTTGTTTCAAAAAAGAAAGGTCGGGTGGTTTTGGCGGGATTGCATCGCTGATTGTACCAGTGTAATACGCTTTCATGAGACTGTACAAAGCATCGGCTTCACCGCGACATGCAGCGCACTGCCCCAAATGTCGCTCAAGCGGTAACCACTCCCCTGGTGGTGCCTGCCCAAGCACGAGTATGGTGATGTATTCAGGCAAAAGCGCCAAAATACTCCCATGATCGTTCACATTTGGTTGTTGCGAGGGCAATACGCCCAAATGTTGGTTCGCCATACCATCCAACCTCTTCCCTGTATTAACGCTCCACACGATCACAACTCAAAATCCTGTGCGAGCTGTTGCCAGCTACGTTGGCTGCGCAAGTGATTGAGGCCACGTGAGCGCAAGACTTGGACATTCGCGATCGACTTGCCCAAACGATTACTTATCGTCGTATCGTCTAGGCCTACAATATATTTGAGCCAGACAGCTTCAAGTTGCTGTCGTGCTCGTGGGTGCTCCTGAAGCACCAAATCGAAGCAATCCTTCACTTGACGGCGAAGCTCACTATTAATCGCGGTCTGTTCTAGATCTTCCTCCAATCTGATGTCGGATTGCTCAGGGACTTCATCGAGTGGCAGTACAGGTGGCCGTGACCAAAACGGTCGAATGGCATTACGCAATTCGTAACCTGCAATTGCCAGAAACGAACCAGGTTTTCGGTAGCTGCCCAAACGCTGCCAGATTCGGCACAATGTATCATTCACCACTTCGAGCAGCACATCTACCGGTAGGTCGCGCGCTTCACGTAAGGATATTTCATACAAATAGCGCTGAAGCTCAACGAAGCCGATCTCTTGGCGCAGCTCCCCCTCACTGCCACTGCAGGCCGCATAGAGACAATGGCAATAGACATGAATGGCGGCTGACCAAGCATCAGATACCTCGCCCAATGCGACACAGGTTACTACCCGTCGGATGAATTCCTCGCGATTTAGGAGACGCCAACCGTACCGACTCACAATGCGGTCGACAGCAGCTTGGCATTGATGGTACATGTTAGGCGATTCATGCTCAGTCATATGTGCCTATACCATCCTTGCTCGCTCGAGCCGCACGCACAGTGCAGTGCGGCTCTTGGAAGCATAGAGTGTTAACGGCGGATACTCCCGCAGCTCTGCCGCCAACACTCTTAAGGCGATACCATTAATGTGGAGTCCAATAGATTCGATAGCGATCTACGTAGTGGCCGTAACGCCCTTGTTCTAGGCTACTTGTCTCGGGTACTGCTTTATCGAGTGGCATACAGAGATATGGCTGGTTCTGCGGGGCACAGGTTGTGATCGGTTGCCAACCATCAGCCTCATGCCAACGGTAAATCAGTAAATCACCATCCTGTTTGAGCGCATCATAATCATAGTAGAGCACAAGCGTTGCCGAATCGGTTTGCAGTGGTTGATTGCTTGCTAAACTGAAGATATAGCTACGTGCTTCGGCCTTAGGCCCAGAAACTCTTGAGAGATATTGTACTCCACCGGTCAAAACGGTTGAAACGATGCGCCCTCCCTCATCCCCGATAATTGGTAAGCTCGGTAGGCGCAAATTATTATCTTCAGTATCGGCAGCATCAAGGTTGCCAAGGTAGAAGATCATCGAGTTTCCCTCGTATGACCCAGCCGTGTAACAGACACAGCGCCCACCACCGCTTGTGCATGGCCCGCCGCCATGCGAAAAACCACAAATATAGAGCGCATTACTATCCCACTTCAGCAGCACATGCCCATCAAGATGGTGCGCGTTACCGATGTTGCTGATGAGGCGTTGGCGAACTACGCCATCTGGATAAACAATGGCATCTCTCGTTGTGAGCCAACTCAGAGTAGATGGATCATCACCTAAGGCAGAGACAATAATCGTTGGCTCAACACCAGTCGTTTCGAGTTGCACTCGATATTTGATCACCTCAGGATCTGTTCCTGGCGCTTCTGGCAAGATATCAACAAAATCAGGTAGTGTGCTGGGAGTGGCATTAATCCAGGTCGAAACTGTGCGTTCAGCGCCTATTGTACCACTGAGGACTTGTATTGCGATAGTGTTCTGGATTTCGACATCTTGTGGATCTGTTTGCACAGTTTGGGCCACAATAATAACTCGATCATTGACCTTTGCCCCAAGCAGCGTAAATCCACGCCCCCAATCGCTTGCGCTAAATACCCCCTGCGCAATGATACTATCATTTGGTTTGACGATATAGACCCAGCAACTGCCTACCAACTTGCGTGTTGGGTTGGTTGTCAGTATGTTCCGAATAGCAACCATATCATCGCCCGAGAGTATTACTTCATCAGCTTCTGGTTGGGGAGCAGCCCGGAAAAAGCGCGGTAGCTCCATAATTGGCAGTTCTGCTGGTCCTTCAAGTTCCTGAGGCGGGTTGACTTTAGGGTAAGTCTCCTGAATTTTCCCCAGCACATAAGCACGGCGCGCAGCACCTTCTTGTTGGCGCGGTATCAGTTCACTGGCCGCCAAAGTTGACATAATTGAGTCGACGGGTAATGCGATTGAGGGAGCGGCCAAGTACAGGCTGTTGCCACGTTGTGCTGGTAACGGTGTAAGGCGACCCTCAATCAATGTATCATTCCAGAAACGCTCGCTACGATTGTTCCGTGCAAGCTGCAAGAGGTCGAGATATTCATCGACAAGGCCAAACGCATAGTGGCCCCACTCATGCACAAACACTCGATATGAGTCGGACTCATCCCAGGGCACAACAAAGCCCTGATCTTTGCGCCACAATCCGCGGCCAACCCGAATCGGCTGGTATTTTTCGGGGATGAACAGCGCACTATTCCAGGCGCGTGGGTGAAATCGATTAGAGGCCATCACCTGAATATCAGCGACACTGAGTAAATCAGGGCCACCAATAATAACCTGGCCAATCGCCATAAACCCTTCGGTAACGTCATAAAGGAAGTTCGAGGCCTTTTGTAACGCAAGCTGAATACGCTGGATAGTCTTATCCGATGGCTCCCACTCAAAGGCAATCAGGATGCTAAATAGGTAGAGGTGTGATTGAAAGATCACTTCACCATTCAGTGTTTTTAAAGTAGTGAGGCTGGTTGGGGTGACTTGGTAACAGGCGCAATACTCGGTTGCATCAATAATGAACCCTGAGAGTGCAGTATTCAGTTTCCCAATCTTGCCATTTACCTCGTCGTTTTCAAGCTGCCGCATATGGCGCTTGTATTGCTCCGGCGGATCACCAAGCCGTAATACAACCTCCGGCGGGAGACTTGTAGATCCATGTGTCGCAGGGTTCGTATATATTGGGTATGGAAGCTCTGGTTGCGTCCGGCTGGGAGCTGGATTTGTGTTACCATTACCTGTAGTCATACTGTCTCCTATACAGATGTGGTGAGTCGCTTGTCGCTATGGAGCGAGAAAGGTGTCACACGTGACAAACCTTACTCCCGATTGGGTGAGTAATCTCCCCATACACTGTGCCATACTGCACGTATTCGATACTGAGGCGCTCCAGAGTATTGCGGGATTCGACCAGTGGGCAGCGGATGTGCTCCTTACGAGTCAGGCGGTACAACCGATCACCCCTAACGTAGCTCGCTATCAGTTTGTGCCAACGATTCGTGCGAACCTTCTGAACCGACTACGGCGCGAATGCCCACGTGATGAGCCTGCGTTGCACCAACGGGCGTTTGAATATTACCTGCAACGTATGCTTGGCCGCGATGGTGCGCTCGTGCTGTTCGATGAATCTGCCGCATTACACCACCTACGTATGCTACGCGAGCTAAACCTCGATTATATGCGCTGGGATGAGATCGATAGCATGATTGCGCAGCTCCGCGCACTCCCAACGCTCCAGCAAGAACATGCCGATGAGTTGACCTTGTACACTGCCGCCAACACGATGCGTGCTCAACAGTACGAAGAGAGCAAAACGTTGATGCTTCAACTGCTCGCACGCCCCGATCTCGCTCCCGATTTACGTGCAGCTACACATAACTCACTTGGCATTTTGGCAATGATCCAGGGCCACCTCGAACAGGCTATCGCCTATTTTGAACGACCACTCAACACGCCCGAGCCGATCAATCCTTCGCATATTGGCGGCGCACTCGTGAACCTTAGTTGGGTATACCATCAGATGAATCAGTTCGATACGGCGCTTGATCTCGCACGCCGTAGCTTGGAATATTTCCGCTCGAATGGCGATCTCTATGGCGAAGCATATGCCCTCTACACAATTGGTAATAATGCGCTCTATCTTGGCTTACTCACACTTGCGCAGGAGCAGCTCGATCAGGCAGCTTCGATCTATACCATGGCTGGCATGGATGCACGCTCAGCCATGGTGAACTGGGCGCGCGGGATGCTCTACCAGATTCTTGGCGATCATACCCAGAGCGAAGAAGCCTACCTATACGCACTGCAAATTGCTGAGTCATCTGGCACTTCCAATCTCATTACCGCCCGCGATACGCTTGAGTTGCTGAGTCTGCTCTATCAGACTCAAGGCCGCCTTGATCAGGCAGCAACACTCTGTATGCGTGCAATCACACTTGGCGAACGGATCGGTGATGAACATCGGCTTGCGCAAACACGCCATCGCCTCAGTTCGATACAGCTTCAGCAAGGGCAATTCGATCCTGCATTCAGCGGACTAAGTGCCGCTATCAGTGCTATCGAGCAGATTCGCGCCGCGACGGAAGGTGAACAAATCAAACTTGGCCTCCTCAGCACGGTTCAACAAATCTATGAGACGACAGTGCTGGCATGCCTTCAGCATGATGATGTTGCAGGCGCATTCGAATACGTTGAGCGGGCACGAGCACGGGCATTCCTGGATCTGCTTGCCCGCCGTGATGCTGCCTTAGTATCCGCCTTGGCCGAGCATCCCGCCACTTTGGCCGATACCCAAGCGCTACTTGACCACGAAACGGTTCTGCTTGAGTACTATACCATTGGCGTTCTGCCACCTGGTAACCACTTTCTACGCCAGATTCCTGAAACAAATGCACACCTGCGTGAATTGCTCCTCCTAAAGCCAGAAATCATTGTGTTTGCTATTACCCGGGAGCAAGCCTTTGTCCACCGAATCGATTTCGACCCCAATCTGCTGCAACCATTGCCGGGCGATCCTGCATCTGGACGACACCTCCTTACTGAGCGTAAGCTCACATGGCTACATCATCTGCTGATCGAACCGATCCATGAGCAAATCACTCAGAAACGGCTTGTCTATATTATTCCACATGGCCCACTTCACTATGTGCCATTTGCTGCACTTCGCTCGCCAAGCGGGGCCACACTTCTCGCTTCTGATGGGCCTGCCCTGGCGTATGCACCGAGTGCCACGGTACTCCGTACTTGCCTAGAACGTAGGCGCGGCAATGGAACAATCAATACAGCTATTGGCTATAATGGCTCTGGATCGACAGCGCTTCAACTTGCAGAATATGAGGCAGAGCAGATCGGCCTGCTAACTGGCGGCCATGTCTATACCGGTACCCCAGCCAAAACTGCGCTGCTCTTTGAACAGGCTCCGCATATCCGCTGTCTCCACATAACCGGGCATGCAGTGTTTCTCCCGAATGATCCGCTCGGTTCGTATCTGTTACTTGGAACACAGGATCGCCTCGATGCGCAGACAATCATCCAAAAGCTACAGCTCGCCGTAGATCTTGTTACCTTAAATGCATGCACCAGTGGCCTCAGCCATGTGGTTGCAGGCGATGAATTGCTTGGATTACCACGTGCATTCCTGTTTGCCGGAGCACCAACGATTGTTTGTACACTTGCGGAAGTTGATGATCTGGCGTCCTATATACTCATGGTCATGTTTTACGAGAATCTTGCATTTGGCCAAAAACCTGCGGCGGCCTTGCATGCCGCGCAAAACACGCTTCGCACAATGACACAGGCCGATCTGAGTGAGCGGATGAGTCGTGGGAATGCGCCCCAAGCTGCCCGTGAACATGCTGCAAGAGATTCGGGGCATACCTACCCATTTGCTCATCCGCGCTATTGGGCATCATTTATGCTGATTGGCCGACCATAGAATCAATCGTTTGCTGAATTCGTTGAATACTACTATACTATACCTAGCGTATAACAAGTGCGTGAGTTATCTTCTTTGGTGAGGGGGTGAGTGCGACAAGTGGCCCATAACATTCGTTGTGTGGCCCTAAACGCGACAGAATGAAAGTTGATCGACGTGACGGTGAGACCGTTGAGCAGTTACTGCGGCGATTCAATAAGATTGTTGTTGCTGAGCGAATCACGAAAACCTTCCGTGAGAAGATGCAATTTGTATCGAAGAGCGAGCAGCGCAAAGAGAAGCGTCGGCGTGCCGAGCGTAATCGACGCAAGAAGGCAATGCAGACTGGGCATGTATAAGCAGAATGTGTAGTGCTAGCACTACACATTCTGCAACAGACAGATAGGGCGTCGGAATGATCCGATGCCCTTTCAGTTTCTGCTATAATATTCAGGATGTTTACTAGAGATTGAGAACGATTACCCATGTTTGATCGCATTGCAAATATTGAGCGGCGCTACGAGGAATTAAATGAACTGATGGCAAGCCCTGAGGTTGTCAGTGATCATATTCGGCTCAGTCAGATCGCTCGTGAGCAGCGCGAAATTGAGGCAATTGTCCTAGCGTACCGATCCTATACCAAAATCATACGCGAGATTGATGATGCGCAGACGTTGATACAAGAGGAAAGCGATCCTGAACTGCGGACGATGGCTCAGGAGGAATTAAGCGAACTGCGTGCACAGCGTGAGCAACTCGAATCTGAGATCAAATTGCTACTGCTGCCGCGCGATCCGAAAGATTCCAAGAATGTGATTATGGAATTGCGCCAAGGCGAAGGTGGCGATGAAGCAGCCATTTTTGCAGCTGATCTGTACCGGATGTATGCGCGTTTTGCTGAGCGTCTGAACTGGAAGGTCGAGGTCGTTAGCGCCAGCGAAAATGGTGTTGGTGGCTTTAAGGAGATTATCTTCGAAGTTCATGGGGAAGGCGCATATAGCAAACTAAAGTATGAGGGCGGTGTGCATCGTGTCCAGCGTGTTCCCGAAACGGAGGCGCGTGGCCGTATTCATACCTCTACATCAACCGTTGCAGTGTTGCCAGAAGTTGAGGATGTTGAGGTCGAGCTTCGGCCCGAGGATTACCGGGTTGATGTGTATCGAGCGGGTGGGCATGGTGGCCAGGGTGTGAATACGACCGACTCAGCGGTGCGGATCACCTATAAGCCAGGCACACCTGAAGAAATCGTTGTTACATGTCAGGATGGCCGTTCGCAGCTTAAGAATAAAGCATCGGCATTGTCGGTGTTACGAGCACGAATATTTGCTGTCCAGGAAGCGAAGCGCCGTAAGGAACTCGGCGAATCGCGCTTAGCGCAGGTAGGGACTGGCGAACGGGCGGAGAAGATTCGCACATATAATTTCGCACAGGATCGCGTCACAGATCATCGGATCGGCCAGAATTTCTCAAATCTGCCTGGGCTACTCGATGGTGATCTGGATCGGCTGATTAACGCGCTGACAGTCTTCGACAATACGGATCGCTTGGGGACGGCGGGAATCGCTGATTAGCAAATGCCGACCCTAACATACAACGGCATTAAAGGGGCATCCATCTGCGAGCCCCTTTTTTGTCCCCGGTTGAGGAGCATGCCATGGTACTCAGAGAGCCAACATTCACACCCGAGCTAGATGCGTTCATCACCCGCATGCCAAAAGTAGAGTTACATCTCCATTTGGAGGGTTGCATTACCCCAACGGCTCTGATTGAGATTGCTGAACGCAATGATGTCGAAATCCCCGCTCGCGATGTGGCTGGGGTTACACAGCTCTTCAATTACCACAGCTTTCAAGAGTTCCTAACAGTCTTCATGGCTCTTGCGCGCGCATTGCGCCATGGCCGTGATTTTGAGCAGGTTGCCTATGGCCTTGGTGAATACTTACATGCACAACATGTTCGCTATGCAGAGGTGATGATTTCAGCCGCTCAATATCATCGCCGCGGAATCGATCTGAATGAAGTTGTTCAAGGTGCGGCCGCTGGCCTCGCACGCGTTGAGCGTGATTTTGGGATTCAGACGCGGCTGGCGTTCGATTATGGGCGGCAATTTGGCGTTGATGTGGCTTGGGAGATTTTAGAATACGCTATTAAGAATCGCCACAACGGATTGGTAGCGTGGTCGATTGGCGGTGACGAATCGAATTACCCTCCCGAACCATATGCAGAAGTGTTCCAAGCTGCGCGCCGTGCAGGGCTATACACCATGGCACATGCTGGCGAGGTCGTTGGCCCGGCAAGCGTGTGGGGAGCCATCGATGCGCTGGGAGCAACGCGACTTGGGCATGGCATTCGCAGCATTGATGATCCTGCACTAATCGATGAGTTGCGTGAGCGGCGAGTTGTGCTCGATATCTGCCCAACAAGCAACGTGCGTACTGGTGCGGTCGCCAAGATTGGTGCACATCCACTCCGCGAACTATTTGATGCAGGCGTGCGGCTTTCGATTAATAGCGACGACCCGATCTTCTTTAATGCAACTATTACAAGCGAATATCGGCTGGCAGCTGAAGAATTTGGTTTTACTGCTGCCGAGCTTACCCAGATTGCGCTTGATAGTGTGGAGGCAACATTTTTGCCCGTAGCAGAGAAGGCCGTATTGCTGGCAGAACTCACTGCCGAAATCGATTCGCTGCGTGCAGAGTTGGGAGTATAACACTACCCATGGCAGAGCCACAGGAAAACCGGAGAGATCGGCTGCGTGGCCGTGTGCGCCAATTGATCCTGATGCGCGAGACGGGGCCAAAGCGTGCGGGTTGGCATCAGGCACGCATGCGCATGATCTGGCGGCTCCACGACCAGATTCGTGCCGAGGAATATGCCGAGCAAACCCCGCAGCCACCAGCAGATTCGCCTCAGTCATAATGGGCGAAGTGGGTCGAGCTTTCGGCTAGATTGCACACGAGCACACGATTTCCAACTTGCGCGAATCGTATGGCTATGCTATACTAGCCCACGTTGCGGACGAGAGTGCGCGATGTATCGAATAGGTCGGCCCCATCGTCTAGCGGCCTAGGACGTCACCCTCTCAAGGTGAAGACCGCGGGTTCGAATCCCGCTGGGGTCACCACAACAACTCGGGGATGTGGTGTAGAGGCCTAACATGCGACCCTGTCAAGGTCGAGACCGCGGGTTCGAATCCCGTCATCCCCGCCACACATAAGCCCTGATGAGCTACGTCTCATCGGGGTTTGTTGTTGTGCTTGGGATGATAGGATGTTCCACATTCTACCAACTTCCCAACGCCTGGTGTGTTCTTTCTTCCTGCAGGAAGAAAGAACACCCTACAAATTATGCAAATCCTGCAACGACGGGGATGATCTCCTGCGCAAAGATCTCAATTGGCGTCAATTCGTGAACATTCGGCATATTGAAGATGATGTGTTGAATTCCTATGTCGGCCAGGTTTCGACACAGTGCAACGATGGCATTCGCGGTCACTCCTCCTGGGCCGAGATTCACCGTTGCTAACGCAGTGCGCTCGATCACATCGTAAGGGCGACCCACCGCCGCACAATGTCGCTGGAGAACCGTCAGTTTATGCTCCACCTCGAGAACCCGCTTCGGGTAATCCGCAGAATCATATCCAGCATAGAGGTTACATGCGTCGGCATAGCTGGCCACAAGACGCAGGGTCTTTTGTTCACCGCTGCCACCGATAAGAATCGGTGGATGTGGTCTGCTGAGAGGCTGCGGGCTGTTGATCGGCTCTTCAAGCTGGTAGTAGTGCCCAATGTACGGTGTACGATCGCCGCTCCACATATGTTTGGCGATGCGCAGAGTCTCCTCGAGGCGTTCGAATCGCTCCCGGAGCGGCGGGAAGG
>JANLSE010000173.1:0-5629 GCA_031362265.1 Roseiflexaceae bacterium | reverse complement strand
GTAGGGCACAAACAACATGGGGTTTTCTTGTGTGTTGACCAAATCATTCACAATGTATTCTTGCTCCTGCGTTTCACCGCAGGCTAAACGTATGCAATAATAAGAGCATACCAGCCAAATTCTACTCGACGTGAGTGGGGTGCCGCTGATCAATACCCAAGTGGCATGTTACTGCGGCTCGCCCAAATAGTACGTATGCTGGGCGCGAATATCATTCATTCCTCGCTTATTAGTGAACTTGAAGCTCTTGATCAATCTACAAGGAAATGATCGTATGACCTCCAATTCGAACGAATCAGCCTGGCCGATGTCGCGTTTCCCTGGGATGCTGTATGGTGCCGATTACAACCCTGAGCAGTGGATCGATGCAATGGGTTATGATGGTGAGGTGATCTTACTAGAAGATATACGACTCATGCGCCAAGCAGGGGTGACGATGATTACCGTTGGCGTTTTTAGTTGGGTCAGGCTCCAGCCCGATGAACATACCTTTACATTTGAGTGGCTCGATCGGCTACTCGCGCTGCTGGCCGATAATGGAATAGCTGTGTGTCTTGGAACAGCAACCGCTGCGCAACCAGCATGGCTTTCGGCGGCCTATCCCGAAATCCTGCCAGTCAATGCTGTTGGACAACGCCGCCGCCAGGATGGGCGTATGAATTTCTGCCCAACGAGTGTTGCGTTTCGGCGCTTTTCGCACGATCTGGTGCGCCGACTTGCGGCACGTTACCATAACCATCCAGCATTGCTGCTCTGGCATGTCAGTAATGAATACGGGCCACATTGTTATTGCGATTCGTGTGCAGCACGCTTTCGCGTGTGGCTGCGGCAGCGCTACACCAGGATATCATCACATGGGATTCATACCCGCCGGCTGGTGAGCCACCAGGCCAAACCGCATTTCGGTTAGCATTGATGCGTGGCCTCAAACAAGGCCAACCCTGGCTGTTGCTTGAGCAGACCCCCAGCCAGACCCAGTGGCGCCCGTATAATCCACTGAAGCGTCCAGGTGTGATGCGCCTCCAGAGTTACCAGGCGATTGGCCATGGTTCCGAAGGCGCACTTTTCTTTCAGTGGCGCCAATCGCGTGGCTCGGAGGAAATGCATCATGGGGCGATCGTTGGGCATGCAGGCCATAGTACCCGTGTGTTTCAGGAAGTGGCCGGGTTAGGCGCGGAGCTCCAGTCACTTGGCACCCGCCTGCTTGGGACGCGTGTTAATGCGCGCGTTGCGCTGATGTTTAGCTGGCCTAACTGGTGGGCGGTTGAGTATCGACCGCGCCTCAGTGCCTCTGTTGATTATCTTGATGAAGTATCGCGCTATTATGCTGCACTCTGGAGTCATAATATTGCCGTCGATATTATTGAACCCAATCAATCACTCGCCGGCTATGATCTGGTGATTGCGCCACTGCTCTATATGCTTAGTGATAGTGAGGCAACCGCGATTGAACAGTTTGTTGAGGCTGGTGGCACCTTTGTGACGACCTATCTCAGCGGGATTGTTGATCACAACAGCCGTGCCTGGCTGGGTGGGTACCCTGGCCCATTACGGCGCACACTCGGGGTCTGGATAGAGGAGATGGATCCACTGCTTCCTGGGCAGACGAATGTTGTGGTTGCTCCCGAAGGCACACTCCTTGCGTCCGACGCATACCAGTGCGATCAATGGTGCGATATCGTACAGCTGGAGGGTGCCAGTAGTATCGCCACCTTTGGTGAGGATTTCTATACAGGCCAGCCAGCCATCACGGAGCATCAGTTTGGTGCAGGGCGATCATACTATGTCGCAACACGGCCCGAAACCCGATTGCTAGAGCACTTGCTCGGCAGTATCGTAAGCGCATGTGGGGTGCGCGCTCCACTCATTGCGCCACAGGGTATCGAAGTGATTGAACGTAGCGGTGCTACTGGCCGCTTTAGCTTTCTGCTCAACCATCATCCTGAAGAACAGACGATCAGCTTACTAGAAACCATGCGTGATCTACTCTCTGGGGTTATTCACCATGGCGCGATTACCCTGCCTAAGTATGGTGTTGCCATTCTTGTGAGCCTGCACTCCTAGCGGTATCTTCATATACTGAAGCTATTGCAATGATTAGTTGCGATTAGCGACAAAGGCTTGTGCGGTTGCTGCATCCAGCCCACGGGCAAAATAGTAGCCTTGCCCAAACCCACAGCCAAGGTCGTTTAACTGTGATATCTGCTGGGTCGTTTCAATGCCTTCAGCAACGACATCCAAATGCATAGTTTCGGCCAAGAGCAAGATCGACTCGGTGAGTGCGCGTGCTTCGCTCTGTTGTAAATCGGCAATAAAGGAGCGATCAATCTTGACGGCCGCAATCGGAATGTGGTGCAAGGCACTCAGCGACGAATAACCAGTGCCAAAATCGTCGAGATGAATACGCACACCCAATGCGTGCAGTTCTGTTAGCGCCGCCGTGATTGAGTCACCACGTGCAATAATGGTACGTTCTGTCAGTTCTAAATGTACCGCACCTGGTGCAATTTGGATGCGATTGATAATTTCTTGAATATGTTGAACAATATCTGGCTGTGCAAGCTGGCGACTTGCCAAGTTCACACTGATTGTTAAAGGATGATCGGTAGGATACTTCTCTTGCCACTCTTTGATCTGACGGCATGCTTCTTCCATCACCCACCAGCCGATTGGAATAATCAGTCCAGTATCTTCGGCAGCGTTTAAGAAGACAGCTGGCATCAACATGCCACGCTTTGGATGCTGCCAGCGTAGTAGCGCTTCAAATCCCCGCAGTTTCCCAGTTGCTAGCTCAACGATCGGTTGGTAATGGACATGCAACTCATGGCGATCAAGGGCATGGCGGAGATCGTTTTCTAGTTGAAACCGCTCCATGGCCTGCGCATGCAGTACAGCATCAAACATTGCTGTGCAGGCTTTACCAAGCCCTTTTGCACGGTATAGCGCGAGATCTGCGTCGCGTAGCAGATCTTCACGATGCTCATACTGCGGGCCATAGAGTGCTATTCCAATACTGGTTGAGATATAGGTTGTTTGACCATCAAGCACAAATGGCTCACGCAGCACGGCATGAATCCGCTCGCTGATATGTAATGTGATCCCTGGATCAACAATCTCATCGATCAGGATCACAAACTCATCGCCGCCCAAACGTGCAATTGTGTCATTGCCACGCAGGCAACCACTTGTACGACGGGCCACTTCGACCAGCAGTTGATCACCAATAACTGGCCCAAGGCTATCGTTAATAACCTTGAAGCGATCCAGATCAAGCATACAGATCGCGAAACCATACTGTGTGTTTCGGCGCGCACGCTCAAATGCCATTCCGAGTCGCTCCATGAGGAAGGTTCGATTGCGCAACCCGGTGAGTGAGTCGTGGAGTGCATAGCGCACTAAACGCGCCTCTGCCTGTTTACGCTCACTTGCGTCACGAAAAATCGTAACAAGACCACTCATCAGTCCGTGATCGTCGCGGATCGATACAGCACTGACATCAATTGGAATAGTTGTTCCTGTTCGAGTGATCAGCAGCATATGCGGTTCGATGCCACAAACTTGCCCACTATGCAATTCGAGCCGAACAGTATGCTCGTTGGTGTCAGCATGGCTGATATCGCTGGCCTGATCGATCAGCCGAAACACGCGGCTCACATTCTGGCCGAGCGCTTCATGCTGTTGCCAACCAGTCAGCCGCTCGGCAATTGGGTTCATACAGTTAATCACCCCACTCGTGTCTGTCAGAATAATCGCATCACTGACACTATTCAGTGTCGTTGTGAGGCAGTGGGTGATTTGGGCTTTGCGCTGATCGAGATCGAAGCGGGTCAGTGCAACTGCGATCGAACTACGCAAGTGATCTTCGGAATATGGTTCAACCAAGAAACCATATGGCCCAAGCCGCATTGCGCGTTGGAGTATGGTAGGATCACTATCTGCGCCAAGAAAAATGATTGGGGCCTGGGTATATTGCTGCAGAGTTTCGGCAACCGCGATGGCATCAAAGGTATCAGCGCTTTGCATCTCAATGAGCACAAGATCCGGCTGGTGTGTGTGCAGTTGCTCAGGAATAGCAATCGGTTCAATACTGACTGGCTCACAATCAAGCCGGCGGAGCAGGTTCAGGCGCTTGTGATTGCAACTGTTCTGGTTTTCAATAACAAGAATACGGGTTTGAAACATCGGCGGTTATCCTCTAGGCAATGATGCATGTAAGGTTGTAGAGGCCAAGGCCATACGCACAGATGCAGTCCCTATTCTAACGCCTTCATCCAAAAGAAAAGGTGCCAAACTTGAACGGAACGAAGACAACATGCAATCATCTTGAAATCAAATTCCATTTATAACGTCACTCACACGTTGTAGGATTCGGTGCAAGCCATGGTATGATAAGAGTGGAATTGCATGAAGCGCCAGACGCCTGAGGAGGAGCATAATCTATGGCCAAAATCCTGCTGGTCGAAGACAACGAGATGAACCGCGATATGCTATCGCGGCGGCTGGAGCGCAAGGGCTACCAGATCATCATCGCCGTCGACGGCAGCCAGGGGGTCGCCATGGCCCATTCCGAGAATCCCGATCTGATTCTCATGGACATGAGCTTGCCCGTGCTCGATGGTTGGGAAGCAACGCGCCAGCTGAAGGCTGACGCTCAAACGAAGGCGATCCCGGTCATCGCGCTCACTGCCCATGCAATGGCGAGCGATCGTGAGCAGGCACTCGCCGCAGGCTGCGACGATTACGATACTAAGCCAATTGAATTGCCGCGGTTGCTTGAGAAAATCCAGGCATTGCTGCCTACCGCCTGATGATCGCAATCAGGCGCTTATTGGCCTTGGATGGGCCGAATCTCTTTAGCCCACAGCCCGGTGTGTCGTTGCAGCTCGTTGCCGCTGCTGATTGCCGCCCGCTGCTCCTGCTACGCCTCAAAGATGCCGCTCAGCGCATTGGGATTATTCTGGCTTCCCTGGAGGTGGGCCTTGCAAATGCCAGAGCTCAGAGCTCAGATACAATCAATATTACTACAAACGATGGTATATCCGGCTACCTGATTGAGGTATATTTTGTAACCCCCACCCCAGCCTTAGGCGCTGCTATCGTGCAGTATGTTGTCGCATCTCTTCAGGCTGAAGAGCACAACGACACAAATTGGGATGCCGATCAGCAATTGTTTGAACTCCAGCAACTGAGGCGTGAAACGGCACTCCCGATCACAATCCTACAACTGGTCGCGGAGGCTTATGCGCGCAACATCCCAAGCTTTATCCGCAGTGATGGGCTGATACAGATCGGCTATGGCATACGTGGAGTTACACTCGGAGCCGAGGGAGTAGCGACACAGCGACATGTAGATCCAAGCGCGCATCCATATGCATCGGCTCAGGAATTGCCTGCCAACGCTATTGGTGTGCGTGGGCTACCAGTGCCAGCAGCGGCGCTGCCCCAACCAGATTGGGCGCTGCTTGGGACTATTCCATTGCTTGGGCTAAGCGGCCCGGCTTCTATATGTGCCACCACAATCACTGCCCTGCAGCATATGGTGCCCCAACAGCACATGATGAACACATTCATGCATGCTTTTTGGCAGAGTAGCGCTCAAATCAGCCTGGATGAGCCATTCGATCAGGTG
>JANLSE010000168.1:0-7368 GCA_031362265.1 Roseiflexaceae bacterium | reverse complement strand
GGGATGGAACAGTGAGTGATTACCGATCTCATGGCCGGAACTGCTGTGGGTCAACCAACGTGAGAGCCAAGCATGCCCGGGAATCAAGCGCTGTGGATCTTCTTCTACCCCACGTGGGTTCAAATAAAATGTGGCGCGCAGCCTATGCTGCTGAAGGAGTGCGAGGGCAGTTGTATACTGCGAATCCAGGCCATCGTCGAAAGTGATAGAAATCGCACCACGGTAGTTATTTGGCCAAAATGGCATATATCCTCCTGCAAGTTGTCTGTACCCAAGCAGCATCGCATAGGCACCTTGAGCTTGAACTGATCTTACCACGCGCTCATCAATCGTGCGGTGCCAACACCGAGCGTGGCAATCTAACTATTCAGCCCACCTGCATTTGTGGAATAACCCTCACGATTTCTGCTATAGTAATTCAGTAGTCTCACATAAGCTTGTGGAATAATATATACCGATCTAAAACAAAAGAGAAATCACTATGGCACTGCATGTTATTGCCTATCCGCAGCTCTTGCCGCACGATTATGCATGGATCCAAGCGATTCGCACCGAGCACGATCCACAATATACGATTGTCGAGCCGCATATAACGCTCGTCTTTCCCACCACACGCGTCGACCAAGCACAGTTCACCGCACATGTGCAGGCACAGGCTGCGCATATCGGTTGTATTCCATTCACTATTCGCTGTGCGCTAATCGTCAAAGATCCCCTTAGCCTACTCACACACCTGTTTCTCGTCCCAGATCAAGGCTTCAGCCAACTGGTCAAACTCCATGATACACTCTACACCCATGCCCTAGCGAGTAGCCTGCGCCTCGATATTGCGTATATTCCACACGTGACGATTGGTGCTTTTACAGATCCTATTGCATGTAAACAGATCGCCGATCGCATTAACCAGGACAATATCGCGATTCAGGGCCAGATCAATACACTAGATATTATTCTGGACACACCACCACTCTCGCCATCACTAGCTCGGATCAGATTGACATAACAAATCTAATTCTCGTGCGCAATTGTATGCTCAAATCTGTACAATGTCAGGTATTTTGCCGATAGGCGCGGCAGGATATCACTGCTACTGCATGTGGCTGGATGTTGGTATTCTGATACTGAGCGAGCGCCTTCCGCAAAAAGTGGCCAAGAAAGCGTTCTGGCCAAGCATAACAAAAGGCGGATAATCGATGAACGGGCCGCCATCTCATATTGCTACGGCATCCAGAAACACACGTGAACACGTTAGTCAGCTGCGCCTGTTGATCCGCGATCCACAGAAGCGGCAGCGACTCATCTTTAGCTTTAGTCTACTTGGTTTAGTGATCGTAAGTGTGCTGGCCTCAGTAACTAAATACCTTCCACTCCTTCCCTTCGATCTGGCCGTGACGCGTGAGTTACAGGCGATGAACAACATGCTGTTTCTGCACGTTATGGTCTTTATATCATTATTCGGCTATATGCCGTGGTCTGCCATAAGCGTCACTGTAGGAGTGTTGCTAGTGGGTGTGTTCCTCGGCTGGCAAGATGGCATGTATCTGCTTTGCTTGACAGTGCTGCAAGCACTTGCCAATCAAGCCATCAAAACAGCCGTGGGGCGTCCACGCCCACTTAATACACTCGTCGATGTTTTCATGCCAGTATCGGGAAATTCCTTCCCAAGCGGACATGTGATGTTCTATACCGTGTTCTTTGGCTTTCTCTTTTTTGTGGCTTGGATCCGGATACCAAATGTGCTGTGGAGAGCAATAGTACTCATCCCCACAGGCATGTTGATCGTACTAGTTGGCCCTTCACGCATGTACCTAGGCGCCCACTGGCTCAGCGATGTGGTTGCGGCCTATCTCTTCGCAACTATCATTCTTGCCTTCGGCATTGAGTTTTACCTCCGTGATCTCACACTCCATGCACCTACCCAGTAAATATCATGCCATTGTTGTATATTCAGGATCTGTATAAAGGAATACGCTCGATGAAAACTAAACCGAAAGCTTCGTCGCCCGAGCACCAGGTTCGAACGCAAGTACAAGCTAAACAGACCAAGCAATTCAAAAAAGTGGAAAAAGCACGTGCGCAGCTCGAAAAAGCAATCAAGAAGCTCATGAAAATCGAACTCGCGATGAGCGTGGCACTACAGCCGGATCAAACAACCAATGTTAGCGAGACGACCCTCCATCCATCTGAACTCCGCCATGCCCGTATCATCTTTAACCCTAAATCAAAATGTGCTAGCAATGGAACATATCGCCCCGATCAGATCGTCGCCTGCCTACGCGGCTATGGTATTGAGGCTGAGATCATGATGAAGACCTCTGGGAAAGCCGCGCGGACGTTAGTGAAACAGGCCGTCACGGATGGTGTCAAACTGCTGATTGTGGCAGCAGGCGATGGCACAATCGAAGATATCACAGGGCAATTGGTAGGTACCGAAACCACCCTTGGTATTATTCCCATGGGTACGATGAATAATCTTGCACGATCGCTTGGGGTGCCACTCAATTTGGAGGATGCCTGTGCCCTACTGAGCACTGGTATCACCCGACACATCGATGTTGGACGCATTTTGACCGCCGACAAGCCAAAAGGGGTTTATTTTCTGGAGATGGCGGGAATCGGACTGAGTGCACATGCACTAACCTTTGGGCAAGGTGTCATGAAAGGCCAGTGGGTTAAGCTGCTAGAAGCTATGGGTAACGCATTTGCCTCAAAAATCGGCAATATCGCCATCAGCTATGACGATGAAGCAGCATTTGAGGTCCAAACCCATGTGGTGACGATCGCAAATGCGCCACTCTTTGCTGGCAATATGTATCTTGGACCAGATGCAAAAATGGACGATGGCTTGCTCGATGTTGCCCTCTACGGCGGCTTAAGCAAGATCGACTTGGAGCATTATTTTCGTACAATTGCCGCTGGGAAGCGTATGGACGACCCACGCATTACCATGCGGCGTGTCCGACGCCTGCGTGTGAGCACACAGGAGGCGCTTGCAGCAAATGCAGATCTAAACGTATTTGCGCCGCAACAACATTGGGATATCTCAATTGTGCCAGGAGCACTTTCTGTGATCGTTGGCAATGGTATTGGCCTGACCCTGCCCGTTGAAAGTGCCCTGATCATTCCGCCACTTACTGGCCCACAGCCAGTGGTGGCCGCGGCCAATGGCACGGCTCAATCAGTAGCATCACACTAGGGGCCATCGACTAATAACTCGCTTGCTTACGTTAATCTGGTATTGAAAGACTAACCGATGTTGAATTGTGTATCGTAGTACGAACATAAGAGGAGGAAACATCATGGCAGACACAATCTATGGGCTGGGCTGGCTACATGACAATCCCGACTTCCGCGACTATACGAGCGAAACCGATGTCGTGCCACGCCAGAAGGAATTACTCAAACAACGCTCGGTGAAAGATAATCTCGCAAAAGTCGGTGTGCTCAAGGCACCAGCAAAGTTAACGCCCGCCGTCGATCTGCGCAACTGGTGTGCACCGATTGAGGATCAGGGGGCCCTTGGCTCCTGTACCGCCAATGCTGGTGTGGGTATTGTAGAATATTTTGAGCGCCGTGCCTTTGGAACGCATGTGGAGGCATCGCGCCTCTTCCTCTACAAAACAACACGCACCCTCTTGGGCTTGACGGGCGATACCGGCGCGTACCTCCGATCCACAATGGCAGCGTTGGCACTCTTCGGTGTGCCGCCTGAACAATACTTGCCATATGTCGTCGCCGATTTCGACAAAGAGCCAAGCGCATTCTGTTATGCCTTTGCCCAGAACTATCAGGCGATTAGCTATTATCGCCTTGACCAACCGAACACGCCGCCAGCTGCACTACTCAACACTATTAAGACTTGGCTCGCCGCTGGTTTACCCTCGATGTTTGGCTTCACCATCTACAGTTCCTATGGTCAGGCCAGTACAAATGGGGGTAAGCTGCCATTCCCAACCAGCAGGGAACGGGTTGTTGGCGGGCATGCGGTGGTTGCGATTGGCTACGACGATACGATGCGTATCAAGAACACCAATCCTGGTGCGACAGAGACGGTTGGCGCACTACGCATCCGCAACTCATGGGGCACAAGTTGGGGCGACCAAGGCTACGGTTGGCTGCCATATGAATATGTTCTGCGTTCGCTTGCGGTCGACTGGTGGTCATTGATCAAGAATGAATGGGTCGATACCAATATGTTCAGCTTCTAATGGAACGAATATGAGATAGAGTGGTGTGGGGCTGGCTGGTGGGCCAACCCCACATCTTGCGGGGGTTTCCTATGCTGCGTCTAATCAAGCTGGTTGGGGATACAATCATTATCGTTGGGGTATTGAGCGCGTGTGGGGCGCAATCCTCGCCAGCAGGAGCAACCAAACGGCTGAACGAAGCCGATGCTGGTCGCTCAATCAACCTACGTGTTGGCGATCAGCTAAATATTACCCTGGCTGGCAATCCAACTACTGGTTATCAATGGGAGGTTGGCACAGGCAATGCCGCTGTTCTGCGATCGCGTGGTGAGCCAGAGTTCGTGTCATCCAGTAGTGCGATTGGCAGCGGCGGCAAGGTGACCCTGCACTTCGATGCGGTGGCGACTGGTACAGTCGAGCTAAAACTGATCTATCATCGATCATTTGAGAAGCAAGCACCACCAGCCGAGACCTTTGAAGTAACAATCATTGTTCGATAATAATGTACCTAGCCACATAGGCGCTTATACCGTTGATAGAAAGCGGGCGCATATCTGGTTAAGCACTACGTCGCCTGGTGTGTCCCAGATTGTTTGGTTAAAGATCTCAACCTCGATCGGGCCATGGTAACCAGCTGCCTCTACAGCCGCCCTAATCAAGCGGAAATCGATCACACCATCACCCATCATGCCGCGCCCAAGCAGTATATGTGGCATTGGCACAAGCCAATCCGAGACATGGTAACTAAAGATACGACCCTCGGCGCGAGCGATCTGTGTGAACACATAGGGATCCCACCAGACGTGGAAGGTGTCGATCACCACACCTACCTGCGGCGTGTCAAATCGTTCGGCGAGGTCGAGTGCTTCGGAAAGAGTAGTAATCACCGAGCGATCGGCGGCATACATGGGGTGGAGCGGCTCGATACCAAGTCGCACGCCACAGGCCACAGCATAGGGGATCAGTGCTTCGATTGCATCTGCGACCATAGTGCGCGCCGCTCGAATATCACGATCAGGTGCAGGCCCACAGACAAGTACCAGGACATCGGCACCTAGCGCCGCCGCTTCATCAATCGCCCGCCGACCATCATCGATACGTGCGCCGCGCTCAGCGGCGGTGGCAGCTGGGAACATACCACCACGGCAGACACCCGAAACATGCAGGCCAGCGTCACGCACCAACCGCACCGCGTGCTGGAGTCCTGATTCGGCCAGCTTATCGCGCCAAATCCCAATTGCAGGGATACCCGCACGCGCGCAGCCATCTACGGCCTCACGCAGGCTCCAGCGCTGAGTTGTAGCTTGGTTCAGGCTCAGCCGTCTGTGATCACTCAGAATCTCCATTGGTCGGGTCTCCTTATTCCACAGGTTATTCGATACCCGCCAGATGAAGGAGTGGACGAAAGCGCGCCGCTGCACGCTCAGGGTCAAGCAGGACACCCGCCCGGTCGGCGAGCATAAACAGCTCGGCCAGATGAATGATCGATCGGGCGCTTTCCTGGCCGCCCAACATGCGAAAGTGGTGCTGATGTCCATTCAAGTAGGCCAGAAAGACCACACCAGTCTTATAGTAGAAGGTCGGCTGCTGGAAGATATGTCGCGAGAGCGGCACCGTGGGGTCGAGCAGCGCACGATACGCAACTTGATCGCCAGCATCCAGCGCTTGGAGCGCCGCCGAAGCCACTGGCGCGATTGCGTCGAAGATGCCAAGTAATGCATGACTGTAGCCCTGCTGATCGCCACCGATCAGCTCAGCGAAGTTGAAATCATCGCCAGTATACATCTTCACGTTAGGGGGCAGGCGCCGCCGCATCGCCACCTCGTGCCCGGCGTCCAATAGTGAAATCTTGACTCCATCAATTTTCGTGGCGTGCTGGCTAATAATTTGTAGGCATGAGTCAGTAGCAGTATCAAGATCGCGAGAACCCCAATAGCCAGCAAGCGCCGGGTCAAACATATCACCTAACCAATGTAAGATCACTGGCTGGGCAACCTGCGAAAGGATGTTCCCGTAAACGCGGGCGTAATCGTCTGGCCCTTGTGCTGTCGCCGCGAGCGCCCGACTCGCCATCAGGATCACCTGTCCACCCTCACCCTCAACAAAACTAACCTGCTCGGCATAGGCCTCTTCTACATCGGCTAGGGTCAGGCCCGGCCGTGGCACCAAGTGATCGGTACCAGCGCCACATGCTACTGTGCCACCAACTGCGCGCGCTGCCGTTATTGAGCGGCGAATCAATTCTTTTGCCGTACCCCAATCGAGGCCCATGCCACGCTGCGCGGTGTCCATTGCCTCAGCTACCGCGAATCCAAGCGACCAAAGGTACCGGCGATAGTTGAGGGTAGCCTCCCAATCGAGCTGTGGTGGCGAGACTGGCGTTGTGTCGGCTAGTGGATCGAGCACCACATGTACCGCTGCGAAGGCTACACGGCTGCGAAATGGCCCGGCGGGTGTCGTATAACTAGGCGCACGGCCAGGGGTATAAGCTGCGAAGGAACGGTCTGCGCGGGGTAGAATAAGACTTGTTGACATAACATCCCTCCTGAGTAGGGAGTGAGCTAGCGCATGATTCCTTTCCAACGCCCTCTAGAGCGCCAAATCTGGCACATCCAGCCAGCGGCGCTCTTTCCAGGATTGCATACCCAGCTCAGCCATCTGTACGCCTTTTGCCCCTTCAAATAGATTCCAAGGGAAGTCCGTATCGATAGCAACATGTTTAAGGAAGAGTTCCCACTGAACTTTGAATCCATTGTCGAAGACCGTATTATCTGGTACATCCTGCCAACCCGAGCGGAAGGGAATGGCGTTGGGTGTATCTGGGCTCCAGACGGGCTTGGGAGTATATGAACGGTGTTGTACTTTACAGTCGCGCAGCCCAGCCACCGCACTCCCTTCGGTGCCATCGACCTGAAAGACCACCAGTTCGTCACGATAGACGCGTGTACACCACGAGGAATTGATCTGGGCGATCACGCCGTTCTCCAGCTCGAACGTGGCGTATGCAGCATCGTCTGCGGTGGCAGGGTAGGCTCGGCCCTGCTCATCAAAACGTTTTGGAATATGGGTTGCACCCAGGCACTGTACGGAGCGCACCGGGCTAAAGAGATTATCGAGCACATAACGCCAGTGGCAGAGCATGTCGATAATGATCCCACCGCCATCCTCGGCTCGGTAGTTC
>JANLSE010000138.1:0-5033 GCA_031362265.1 Roseiflexaceae bacterium | reverse complement strand
GCTCTCTGAGCGCAGCGCAACTCAGGAATGGCGTAAGGCTCAGAAGCATCGCCTACTCACCGAACTACAGCCAGGCGATATTCTCAGCGGGCGTGTGAATCAGCTCACCAATTTCGGTGCATTCATCGATCTGGGTGGTGCCGATGGCCTCGCACATATCTCTGAACTTTCGTGGCAGCGCGTCAATCACCCACGTGAGGTGCTTGGACCGGGCCAGGAAGTCAAGGTTATGGTTGTTGAGATCGACGCCGACCGCGAGCGAATCGGGCTTAGCATCCGCCGCCTGCAACCCAACCCATGGGAGACAATCGACCAGCGCTATACTCTGGGTCAGCTTGTCAGTGGGCCAGTAACGAATGTTGCACCATTTGGTGCCTTCGTTCAGATCGAAGAGGCCGTCGAAGGGTTGATCCACGCCAGCGAGCTGGATGCCGACCCACAGACCCAGCCACGCGATCTCCTGCAGCCCGGCCAGACGATCAGTGCACGCATTATCAGCCTTGACAAGCAGCGCCAGCGAATGGGCCTCAGCCTGCGCCGCATACCAGCCGAAGGTGAAGAAGGCATGCCAATTGTCGAAGAAGCCCCTGCTGCGGCACCTGCCGAAGAGGAAGAGACCGCCGCCGAGTAGAACCTTGAAGGCAATCCAAAAAGGTCACGCTGCAAGGTATAATGTTGCAGCGTGGCCTTTTTGCATAAATGATACGACTGATGCCGTGCTATCCAAAAAACAATGCATGGGAGAATGCTCCCCTCCCAATGCTGTTTAGGTATGTAACTTTTTTGCGTTCATAGAAGTCCCCATCTTCCCAACGGCCAAAATACCACACTGCATCGATCAATACGCTCAGCTTATAGACATCAAACAGGTGTTGCCGCTCGATGGCACTTAGCGGCCGCTGCCGTTGATATTCCTGCACAATTACACGCGCCCTGGCCCAATCTAACTGTGTCGCCGGGTAATTCCACGCCGAGGACTCCATCAGTCCGACCAAGTCAAACACCAGATAGGTGTAGTTTGCGTCATCAAAATCCAATAGCGCGGCAAATCGGTTGTCCTGATACAGGACATTGGTGAAATGGAGATCGCAATGACAAATCCCTTTTGGCATAGATCGCGGCAGCGAAAGCGCAGATAACTCTTGCTCCATCCAGGCTAATTTGCTCCAGGCTAGTGCATTAGCGATCTTTTGGGCTTCAGCTCGCGCCAGTCTGCGACAGAGATCGACCCCGTAATTCCAGCGATGTGCTCGATATTGCGGTACATACCGAGCGGTGAGCTTCTGGAGCGTAGCGGCCACAGTAATAAGTTGCCGTTGATGCTCATCCCCAGGGTGTTCGATATGGTACCCTTCGATAAATTGAAACAGTGCGTACGGTTTTTCCTGGAAGATGCCCATCAGAGCGCCATGTATATTCGCGATTGGCGGCACACAAGGAAAACCGCGTCGGTCAAGATAGCGTAACAGATTCACCTCGAACCGAACCGACTCGCTTGAGCGGTTTTCGTAGCGGCGAAACACAAAACGTCCAGTCGTTGTGCGGACGAATACATTGGTCTGAACTGTACCGCGCAAAGCCAATTCAAAGTCGAGATACGAACCAATCCTATATTGTGAAAGAATCAGCTCAAGATCTTGCGGTGATACTTGGGGTTGCATGGTCATTCACCTTTTGCTCTACTCAGGTACGCCGTGCTCTAACTCAGTGATCCAGACTGTCGCCTCGGAATCGCTGGGAGCGCGCCAATCGCCACGCGGGGAGAGCGAACCGCCACTCCCGACTTTCGGCCCATTTGGGATTGCGGAACGTTTAAACTGGCTGATCTGAAAGAAGCGCCATACAAACACCCGCAACCAGCGCTTGATCGTTGCCAAATCATACTGATTGCGCTGATCGAGTGCTACCCCCTCCGGCCAACCCCCATGTGCCGTATCGGCCCAGGCCGCATAGCTGAGGAACGCAACCTTACTTGGGCGAAAACCATAGCGCAATGTGTAGTACAGGTTGAAATCCTGTAACTCATATGGCCCATTCTTTGCTTCACTACTCTGCCCTGGTTGATCACTGCTCGCATCAATCGGCACAAGCTCCGGTGAGATCTCGGTTTCAAGGATCGATTTCAGTGTCCAACTGGCTTCATCTGGCAATTGGCGTGTCGCGATGACCCAACGAATCAAGTGCTGAATCAGAGTCTTGGGAACCGATGCGTTAATCGCATAGTGCGACATATGATCACCAACGCCATAGGTACACCATCCCAAGGCCAGTTCACTTAAATCGCCGGTTCCTAGCACCATGGCATTATGAATATTGGCAAGCCGGAAGAGATGTGATGTACGCTCGCCTGCCTGAACATTTTCGAAAGTGATGTCGTACACTGGCTCACCCTGCGCGTAGGGATGTCCAATATCATGTAACATCTGCATACAAGCTGGGCGAATATCAATTTCATGCGCACTCACACCTAGTGCATTCATAAGCGCATGCGCATTTGCCAATGTGCGGCTACCGGTTGCAAAACCAGGCATGGTATAGGCCATAATATTGCTACGCGGGAGGCCAAGCCGATCCAGAGTGCGTGCAGCGACGATCAGCGCGTGGGTAGAATCAAGCCCACCAGAAACACCGATCACAATCTTCTGGATGCCACTACTGGTCATACGTTTCAGCAAGCCATGGATCTGAATGTTATAGACCTCGTAGCAGCGCTCATCGCGTAACGTTGGGTCGCTTGGCACATAGGGGAAACGACTGACCGTACGGCTAAGGGGCAAATCGCCACTTGGCGGGCTGAAACGAAATGCCACCTCACGGAATTCGGCGAGCCGTTCACGTACATCGGTGATCGCATCACCAAAACTCGTGAGCCGCATCCGATCCTGTGCAAGCCGTTCGAGATCAATATCGGCTATAATCAAATCTTCGCTTGCCGAGAAGCGCTCGGATTCGGCCAGAAGCTCGCCATTCTCGTAAATGAGCGCATCACCATCCCATGCCAAATCGGTGGTGGATTCGCCAGGGCCAGCTGCCGAATAGAGATAGGCTGCCACACATTTGCCGGATTGTGCCGCACATAAATCACGCCGGTAATCGGCCTTGCCAATGGTAATATTCGATGCCGAGAGGTTGCAGAGTACACTCGCGCCTGCCAACGCAGCATAGGTGCTCGGTGGGATTGGCGTCCAAACATCCTCACAAATCTCGGTGTGAGCAACAAAGCCGGGCAGATCAATGCTGGTGTAGAGTAGATCGGTTCCAAATGGCACGCGCTGCCCCAAGAGCGTCACTTCGCGGAAACTGGCCTCACGCGCGGCTGCAAACTGGCGCTTCTCATAAAATTCACGATAGTTTGGCAAGAAACTCTTAGGCGTTACCCCCAATATCTGGCCAGCCTGCAGTGCAATCGCACAATTGAATAACCGCCCCGCAAATCGTAATGGAGCACCAACAACTAACAATGGCGCTAGCGTTTCACTGGCAGCACGCATGTTATCCAATGCCATCAATACCGCATCCAGTAGCGCATCCTGGTGAAATAGATCATCGTTGGTATAAGCCGAAACCCCTAACTCAGGGAAGAGCACGAGCGCAGCACCAGAATCGGCTGCGCGCTGCGCCAAACCAAGCATACGCTCGGCATTGTAATGCGGATCGGCCACCTTCACAAATGGCACACCCACCGCAACACGCGCAAAACCATGCCGGTAGATTGAATAAAATGAGGCCATGATCCCCTCCAACTAATTTACTTAGTGTCATTATAACACCTTTTAAGCAGAAGGGAAGCATATAGTTCAATCGAGCCTTGTCAAGGATGTTCTGTGTAGATCCTCAGCGATCACCAGCCGCGACACGCCCGCGCCAGAATTCAAGGATTTCATCAACGATTTGCGGCATCGCGATCTGTGGCTCCCAGCCAGTATCCTGGCGCAAACGGCGGTTATCGCCCATCAGTACTGGCTCATCGAGCGGGCGCAGGCGCGCTGGATCGACATGTGCTTCAGCGTGGATGCGCCCACGTGCGATCACCATATCGACAATATCACCAATTCGGGTATCGATTCCACTACACAGATTGTAGGCTGTGCCAGGTGTGCCACGCTGAAGCAGAAGCCAGAGTGCGCGTGCCACATCCCGAACATGCGTAAAATCTCTGCGTGCTTCCAGGTTCCCAACCATGAGTTGTGGTGGTTGCACACCAGCTTCAATCAGTGCCATCTGGCGGCAAAACGTCTGAATGGAACAGCGATCCCCCTGGCGCGGGCCAACATGAATGAATGAGCGCGTCACAACGATATGCAGCCCATAGTTATCGTGATATTGAAACCCAAGCAACTCCTGTGTCACTTTGCTAACCCCATACGGGGAAGCTGGGCGCAATGGATGATCTTCACGGATCGGCAGGTTTTTGGGCAAAACGACACCATACTCCGCAGCCGAACCAGCAATATGGACACGTGCCTTGGGAGCATACGCCCGCACAGCCTCAAGCAAATGAAGCGTTCCTTCGACATTGGCACGAAATGTCGTTATTGGTGCAGCCCACGATGCACTCGGGTAACTCTGCGCAGCCAGGTGAAACACAAAATCCGGCTTGGCATTGCGTACAGCAGCAGCAACCGTATAGGGATCTTCAATATCGCCTTCATGAATTGTTAGTTTCCCAGCTAATTGCTGGATTGGCCGAGGATCGCTGCGCCAGCGCTTAAATGCATGAACCTCTACATCCGGCAGAGTCACAAGATAATCCGCTAAGAAGCTACCAACTGGCCCAGTCACGCCAGTAATGAGTACACGTGTTGCCATTGATATATTCTCCAGACGACACAATCCGCATAAGAACAGAGACAGCGAGACAGCGAGACAGCGAGACAAGGAGACAGCGCTCTTGCGTTCTGCGCTCTTGCGTTTCAATGCTTCAATGCTTCAATGTTCCAAAAGTATGGTACTCGACACCGAAACATATCGCAACTGTATAAAATGGACTGTTGCCACACGCGCCGCAAGGTTCTATAATACGGAGAAGAAAG
>JANLSE010000108.1:0-9592 GCA_031362265.1 Roseiflexaceae bacterium | reverse complement strand
GATCCCCACAAGCGCCAGTAATCACCGCACTATCCAAAGCCATGACACCATTCGCCAAATAACTCAATATTGTGTTTGGGCAGATGACGAGCGCAGTTATCGAGTTAAGTTTATCCATGAACGAATCGACTCCCGTAGTACTCGCAATATGGGTGTAGCCTCATGCTGGTTTCCCTCACGCAGATAGTGGGCCAAATAGCCAATCTGATGGCTAGCCCCGGCAAGCAGGAGCTGGCGTTCAAATGTATCATCAAATGGTTCTTGCTCGCCATAACCAGCTCGAAGCCATGCGAGATTCAGCTGCGGCAGACTCATGTGCATATTGACTATATCGCCAATCCGTGGCCCACCCTGGAAATCGCCAAAGTCGATCACGCCACATAGCTGCAGTTTGTCGTTGTAGAAAAGATGTGCAGGCAAGAAATCGCCGTGTAGCAGAACCGGTTGCCCACATGGATTCTCTAGTTCACCAGCAGCGAGTATTTCACGCAGTAGATTGGCGTCGGTATGGTTGAGAACTGCCTGCTCAAGTTGCAGCAAATCGTCTTCGCGTGTGTCGGTGGCAGAATGTGCAATACTTTCCCAATCGGGGAAATCCCAGACTCCAGGTGTTCGCATCTTATAGAACCCAGCTACTGGAATACTATGAATCCGTGCCAATGCTGCCCCGGCCTGTGCCCAGACATGGGCTTGCTCGCTGAGGCTCAAATGATCAAGCATATCGCTGAGTGGCCGCCCAGGCATCGCTGCCTGTAGCATGACCTCACAATCCTGATCAGCAAGCGCAATAATACCCACGAACAACACGTCGGGAGCTGGTACGCCAACGGCGCGACACTGTTCGATTGCCCATACCTCACTAGCATATTGGATGTTGCCATAGCGCCGAATCCGTACAATCAGATTGCGCCCCTCCTGAAGCACCACGCGGTAAACCTCGCTATCGTAGCCGCGAACGATATGTGTAATCTGTTGCACGGTGTGACCAGTTACACGTTGTACCAATTCAGCAACCACACTCTGTGCGTGCTGATAGGCCGCATGGCGATCACGCATGAAATCGGTTGGGTCACCTGACATATGGGTTCCACATAATCATTCTTGTCTAAGCAGCATGCCAGTTTGATTGTTGACCAAAGAGTACACCCCACATGCTATCACAATGTGTTCGTGCTAGATTTGAATGAGCTATGACGTATCTATACAACGGATTCTGTGGGACAATGATGAAAAGGTTCAAGTGTAGATGCTGATTCTTCGTGATTATTGGCTTTCATTGCAATGAGGGTTGGAGGGTTGAATATGCAGATCCTTGATGAACGTCATTGCATTATTAAGACGCGTGAGGTGATTGATTACCTGCATCAGTTGGTGCTTGCGGAGCCTGCCATCACAAGCGTTGTAGCGGAGGTTGCACCAAATCCACAACGTTGGGGCAGTAGCGCATTACACTTTTCTGCACGCCACCGTAGCTCTGGCGAATCAGTCCTGCTCAAAGTGAATGTACCGCGCGATCAACTATGGTGGACGCGCAATCTGGCACAATACTATCCAGAACTACAGCCAAGTGTCTTTGCAACCGGTGAACTCGTAGGCGATGAACGTCTAGGCTGGATCATTTGGGAACAAGTACATACCGGCCTACATCCCGGTTGGCAGGGCCATGAATTCGATCTGCTGCTTGAGGCTGGTGTCCGTTTTCAGGTTGCTTCGCGCACACTTGCGTATTCTGCTCAGGCTGCGGGTGTACTCAACGAATTGCGCGTTGAGGATCTTGGTGCGCTCATTGAACAGGGCGTTCGGCGGGGAGCACCTGGGCCAGCCGAGCGCGTATTACAGCGGTTATTTGAGCACTGGGCCTGGGTGCAGGATGTCTGTGAGTAGGAAATCTGCCATGGCGATTTGCATATGGCCAATGCACTCTGTCGTACCGATCCACCCGGCGGCGAAGCGCTCCTGATCGATCATCATCCCACGCGTATGCCCTGGGCATGTGAAGGAGCCAAGCCCGAAATTCTCAACGCAGATCCGAATCGTGCGGGCTGCCGTGGGCTTGTAGCGAAACAGGCCGTGATCCGAGCACAGCTTGGCCTTAGCACACCAAGTGGAGCAGAGCTAGAGCGCCTGCAAGCGATTGTACTTGGGTGGTGGGCGATCCAGATGTGGGCGTATATTGGGCCATCACCCGACCCGAATTGGCGCACACGCGACATATGGCATGCCGAGAATAGCGCCTATATTACGGCTGCAGCATTGGCATAAATTGCCTGCCATCAGCCATACGCATGTCGAAGATTGGTGTGTCCATCAGCTATCGGTTCCCATGCCTGTATACATTTGCGGCCTGGCGCGGTGAGCAACGGGCGTTCTTCGATAGCTAGGATCCCGCAGTCCATAGTTATTGTTATTACCTACAGGGCAGTAACCTCCGGGATGATTTCCTCTTTGAAGATCTTAAGCGCGGTAAGCTCCGAGACGTTTGGCATATTAAAGATTGCATGATGAACGCCAAGGCTGGCGAGTGAGCGGCAGTGTTCAATCAGATCTTTTGCACTCTGCGCACCAGGTGCGAGATGAGCTGTGCCAAGTGTTGTGATCTCAATCTGCTCGAATGGTCGACCAAGCCGGTCGCAGTGCCCCTTGAGCACATCCAGTTTCTGGCGACTCAAATTGATCGGTGCAACCAAATTAGGCCTTCCCAAATGCCGCTGCGGCTTGCTCGCCAGAGCGCACAGCGCCCTCGACACATGCGTGGACAGTCCAATCGCCTGCGAGCACAATCGGTGGTTTGCGCTCATAGGCTGCTAGGCGGCGGAAGTGTCCGGTACTGAGCACTGGGATAGCCCATTCCCAGCGAATATCATGCACCACGGCGGCCTCTTCCAGTGTAAACAACTCCGGCGCTACCGTGCGTGCGCGTTCCCATAGGGCATGGCGCGCCTCCAAAGCAGGCAATTTAAGCAATTCGCTGCTGTCTGGGCCAGAGGCACATACCAGCGCCCACTGCCAATCTGGCGGGCAATCTCCCCAGGCGCCACGTACTCCTGAATACATTTCCACCGAGTGGACTGGTGTTGCTGGCGAGAGGTGGACACCCAGGGCTGCATCGGCTGCCACTGGGCGTGCAGCATATACGCGCACTTCGGGCGAGTAGCGCACTGTGCCAAGCCAGGGCAACACATCGGCGACATGCTCGCCAAGGATCCGGGTCGAGGCAATCGCCGGGCACGCCAGTACCGCCCCATCGTAGCTGCGGACTCCCGTAGGTAGCTCAAGATCGACACCGCCGTTGCGGAGGTGTGCCGCATGGACTGGCGCGCCGGTACGCACATTCACTTGTTCAGCGAGACGCAACCAGGGTGTATCCATTCCACCAGCAACCTGGTAGAAGGTTGCACCAACATAGGCTTTCAGCCATGAGCGCATCTTGGCGGCCGACATCTGGTTGAGTGGCGTGAAGAATGGCCCTTCAAACCAGGGTCGGAAGACAAGATCTACAATATTGCTACCAAGCGGTGCGAGCTCAGCCTCTGCATCGCGGTTGTCAGCGGCCAGATCGATCCTGAGTCCATCAGGCTGTTCGGCATACACCCGTTCCAGATAGGCGGCGAGCGCTTGTCGCTCTTCGGGCGAGAGCAACTGATAGGCAGCGCGCTCACCATTTGGTTCAGCCCGATATACCTGCCCGCCCGTCCGCAAGTCGGCTGCTCCACGCACATGACGCGGGCGGATCAGCAGATCGCGGTAGCCAAGCTCATCAAAGAGCGCCAATGTGTGCTTGTAGAACGAGGTCAGCCAGCCCGCGCCAGTGTCGCAGTGATGGCCGGGGCCAAGATGTTCGGCGTGTGTACGGCCACCCACGACATCACGTGCCTCAAGAACTTCAACAGTATGACCGGCTTGTTGCAATCGATAGGCAGCGGACATCCCAGCTGGGCCGGAGCCTATAACAGCAATACGCATATAGTTCTCCTCATCTTCTCTTCATGCCACAGTATCCGTGTGTTCATATGGTTCCTGACCACGCCAATCATACCACAATGGCAGCCAGTATTTCTGAACACGTTTCAATAAAGCATACTTCTTCAACTTGGCAATAATGCGCCGTGCTTCGTGCTAGAGCGGCCATGGGTGGCTTGATATCAGATACTGAAACTGGATTGTTACCAAACAGAATATCGGTTTGGCACAGGAAGCTGTAGTATGAGTGTTATACAATCTGAATAGCCTGGTGCGTTAGGCAGAACCATTTCGGGCAGATAATCTCAGAGAGGATGGCAACCAATCATGGATGCAGCTCAAGCATTTCGCGAACTTGTTACAAAGAACTCGTACAAGGGCTCAGGGCACGATGGTCTGATGAATATTACCTTCTTTGTCGGTGCCGGTTTCTCGAAGACTTGGGATGAGCGATCGCCAACAGGATACGAGCTTTTTACATTTCCACAGGCCTTTTTAGAAGGAATGGCAGCGGAAATCGAAATGGATGAACTGCTGAAGCAGCCAGGGTATCCAACCATTGATGATGCTGCACCAGCTAAGTTCAAGGAATTGGTATACAACCTGAGCATGCAGCTGAAGTACCCTGGAATTCGCACACGCTACATGGATGAGCGTAGCATCCTGTTTGTTCTGAATGAAATCAAGGCGCTTGTCCAAAAGCGCTTCGAAATACTAACTTCGCTTAATTATTATAATGAAGAGCATGGTAAGTTCCTTGCTCCTGCGCAACCAACAGATAATCAAGCAACGATTCTCAGGTTCTTCCGCTGGTTAAGTGAGCAGCAGGAAGGTGGCCGTGGCTTTGCGCGCGGTGTGCATGCCGATTTTCTATCCACCAATTACGATTATGTACTAGAAACGATATTGGATAATACCAGCGAGCATAATACGCTACGTACAACCTATCGTGGGATCACACCGACCCTCGTGAGTGGCCAACGCAATACCAATGTCGTTTAGGATCACTGGGCGGTTAATACCCTCATCAAAATAAACGGTGGTTTTGAAATCCTGACCGACGGGCACAACTATAACCTTGATTATCGCCAACGAACCTTTGAAGCAGTACGCGAAATGGCACCCGAAATCATGATGCCATCCAAGGAGCAAAATTATACTAGCCCGTACTTTACTGCAATCTTTCCTAAAGCAGTTCGGCTTTTACAGGAAAGCCGCGTACTGGTGATCGTCGGGTATAGCCTTTCGGAGGAGGATGCACTACTGCGATTCCTGATTCGCCAGTTCGCCGAGGATTTACGCGATGTGCATGGCAAATACATCTTCTATATCGATTATACCGATCAAAACGCCCTAACCGAACGATTGCAAGGTTGCTTTCGCTACCTTAATCGCATGGACGCTAGCAATATCTTTACAGCTTCGGGTGGCTTTGTGGATTGGATCAAGCAGGTACTGGATCCATAAAAGGAGCAAATGGTATGATCTTGCATACTGTTCTTGGCCCGATTGCAGCGGGCGATTTCGGATTTGCGCTACCGCATGAGCATGTCATGTGCGACTTTGTAGGCGCAGAATCGACCCATGCTGGGCGTTGGGATGTGGAGCAAGTTGTTGCAGCAATCAAGCCACAACTGCTAGCGACTCGTGAGCGCGGTATCACCGGATTTGTAGATTGTACGCCTCAGTATATTGGCCGTGATCCACAGGTGTTGCGCCGCTTGGCAGAAGAGACCGGCCTGCATATTCTGACCAACACTGGCTACTATGGTGGTGCCAATGATCGTTTTGTGCCAGCGCATGCCTATACGGAAACCGCTGAGCAACTCGCGCAGCGTTGGATTCAGGAGTACGAGCAGGGGATTGCGGGAACCGACGTTCGCCCTGGTTTTATCAAAATTGGTGTGGACGAAATTGCCAGTGCTGAGGATCAACTCTCAGATATCGATGCCAAATTGGTTCGTGCTGCTGCGCTGGCTAGCCGAGCGACTGGCCTAGCAGTAACCTGCCATACTGGCGGCGGGCTGGCCGGGTATGCTGCCTTGCTGTTGTTTATGGCGCAGCAAGGGGATCCGACCCGCTTTATTGTTGCGCATTCAGATGGGCATGGTCATCCGATTAATGCCCAGGTTGCGGCAGCAGGTGCGTGGATTTCATATGATTCAATTGGCTGGCGTCCGATACAGGAGCATCTGCCGATCATTCTACCGATGCTAGAGCAGTATAGTAACCAGCTACTGTTGTCGATGGACTCAGGCTGGTATTGGGTTGGTGAGCCAGATGGCGGCAACATCCGTGGATATTTGGCGTTGACTGATGCCCTATTGCCGGAACTCCATACAGCTGGTGTCGATGCGACCCAAATCGCCACAATCACAGTGGCAAACCCAGCGCGAGCATTTGGGCTCTCGTAAGAAGTGGGAGATCAGTCGTCTGGCAGACGCATGGCGAGCCGGTAGCCACCATCCACCGCCAGAACACTGCCAGTAACGTAGTCGGCATCGTCGCTTGCGAGATACACTACCGCGCGAGCGATATCGTGTGGCAGGCCAAGGCGTCCCCATGGAAGGTTGCGTGCGGCGCGCTGTATTTGTTCCTCGGTTGCGAATTTGCGCTCACCAGGAGTATCGATGTAGCCAGGGTTCACAACATTGACATTGATGTGGTGGTGGGTAAGCTCGTGGGCCAATGTGCGCCCCAGATGAACCACTGCGGCCTTCGCCATGTTATAGGCTGCGCTTGTTACAAATGGAATTTCGGACAGTATTGAGCCAACAATCACGATCTTGCCACCACCGCCTTGGTTGACCATCAGGCGCGCCGCAGCCTGACAGGTATGGAAGACGCCGAACTGTGTCACTTCGATTGTGCGTAGTACATCCTCCCATTGTGCATCGATCACTGGCGCGCGGATCGAGAATGCCGCGTTAGCAACTACTACATCGATGTGGGTGAATTGTTCCACAGCCGCAGCGAACAGCGCGGCGACCTGCTCCCGGTCAGAAATATCCGCATCGTAGGCTAGTGCACGTTGGCCGAGCGACTCGATCTCCTGAACAACAGCGCGAGCGCCCAGCCCTTCCGACGGTGGCAGATCATTGACGACGATGTTGGCACCTTCTTTAGCCAACTCCAGCGCGATTCCTCGCCCAATGCCACGCGCCGCGCCAGTGACAAGCGCTACTTTATTGGCAAAGCGTTGCATAATCGCTCCTTTGTATGCCCTTGATCAGGCGAGTTTCGGATATGTTAGCAGCCCGGGTATCCCCAGCCGGATGCGATAGAGTGACGATGAGGCTGCGATATAGAGTGTGCGCAGATCCGGGCCGGCGAATGTGCAATTACCAGGGGTTTCTGGTGTATGGATGAAGCCAAGTTGCTGGCCATCAGGTGTGAATATATAGACGCCAGCCGCCTCGCGTTCGCCAGCAGTGAGATAGATATGTCCCTTGACATCGAGTACCATGCCATCACCGCCGTGGCCGATGCCGTAATCGTGCAGTGTGCTACGGTATGAGCACCTCCCCTGGCTATCGATGTTATAGGCCAGTAGTGTGCGTGCGCCGCCAGGATCGGTGTTATTATCGACGAGATAGAGTGTGGAATTGTCCGCACTAATCAGGATGCCATTCGGCCTTTGCATGTCATCGATTACGCGCGTCAGTGAGCCATCCGGCTCGATGCGGAAGACAGCCATGCGATCCTGCTCCATATCGCCGCGATCACCATAGCGTGGGTCGGTGAAGTAGATTCGACCATCACGATCAAAGCACAGATCGTTTGGTGAGTTGAGCCGTTTTCCATCGTAATGCGATGCCAGGTTGGTTATACTGCCGTCGTGCTCGTAGCGTAGCACGGCGCGCGCACCGCCGGGGTAGGTCGCACCGCCAGCACAACAGGTGACCAGACGGCCCTGTGCATCGAAATTCATGCCATTGGCACGCTGGCTTGGTTCTCTCCAGACGACCGTTGTGCCATCAGTTCGGAAGAGCATGATTCGGTTGTTCGGACAATCAGAGAAGTAGATATTGCCTTCGGCATCAGCGGCTGGCCCTTCGGCGAATGCGCAGCCTTCGAAGACACGCTCCAGCTTGGTGTCAACCGGGATAATAGCGCTTTGGCTCATTACGAAACCCCGCGGTACACGCCTATTCCTCAATACGCAGTTCGCGCCGTACCCCACGCATATCCATCTCGAACTCTAACCCGCTGATGGGTGGGCGGCTATAATGCCAAGTGAGGCCATGAGCCGAGGCTGGCCCAATCTGCCCTAATAGGTCACGCAGGAACGGCTTTGGCGAGTGGACAGTATAGAGGTCGATCGCGGTCACATCTGCCCAATTCGCTTCTAGGCCAGCCATCCGACCCTGCATCAGCCTCAATACAAAGGCAGCCTTCTGGGCTATTGCGCGCGCCGAGATCTCGTTAGGGCGTACAATTGCTTCGGGTGAGAGTATCCCTTCGGGCAATTCGCCTGCCCCGGCAACGACAAACGTTGCCGGGCCAACAGGCTCAGTCCTTGGTATAGTATACGAGAATGCGTATAGCATTGGCTCACTTGGTGCCGCCACTTCCGGTGCAACATTTGTCCGCGCGACTGGATTGCGCCCATCGAGTAGCAGTTCCCACTTCTCCAACAGGTGGATGTAACCAGCATTGAACTCGGCGAAACCGGCGAATGAATATGGCTTGGGTATGCGTAGTTCGACAGCACAGAGTGCCGCCCGCGGCCGCCCTTGGGCCGCCAGGTGTTGCTCCACGAGATCGAAGCCGCGCCGATAGGGTAGTGGCGCCTGGAGTGTCGCACGGACAATCTCGTAGCCCGGAGCTGCTGTTGTGCCCGCCGAATAGGGTGCAATGCCAGACAGAAAGCGGTAACCGCCAGATGGATTGTCGATTAGCGGCATAACTGTGCCAATTCAATAGATCGAAGAAAGAATTGCCGAGCAGATCAGCGGCATACATACTATTATAGCGTAATACATACGAGCGTATTTGAGCGAATGAGCATCAACGTATAGTTGAGCGTTTGTAACCCAGCCGGAAGTGTTGCCAACAACGGGTGGCATGAAACAGGATCAAGCCGTTGGGTATCTGCAAAACGGCGTAGAAGACGCTCTGTGAGCGTGGCGCACATACCCCAATGCTGCTGCAATCCATGAGCTAATAACGGTTGTTGTTCGGTCGTAGCTACCAGCACGAGCGAACGAGCGGCAGCATCCCAATCACCAGTGCATAGTGCATCCAGAAATGGTGTTGTTTGTGCATCTTCATACTCAAGCACGAGTTGCATACAGCGTGCAAAGTCAGGGGCACCGCCAGGAGCCGATGCCATGCAGAGTGTGATCAGGCGTCTACATAGTCGTTGAAGCCAATCAACTGGTGGCGCCTGTTGAATACAGGTTTCAGCTACCATGCGCAGTAGGCCAGCTGAGACATTTCTTACTGGATAGTGCTGATGTTCCAGATAACTTGGCTCCCAGAGTTGTGGGTGAAGAAAGAAGGCAGCTGCACATGCAGAGGTTTCATTCCCTAATATCTGCTGAACCTGAAGCGCCGCCCGACAACAACGTTCGCGCAATAATTCTTGCTCAGCATCATTGGCAGGGCGGATCAGCCGCCAGGGATAGAG
>JANLSE010000088.1:0-6049 GCA_031362265.1 Roseiflexaceae bacterium | reverse complement strand
CTCGCCTTTCAAGCGGGGTAAGCGGGGTCGGCACCCGCCAGGAGCACCAATCTGTATCGCGGTGAGCTAATGGTAGGCTACGACGCTTTGAACGTCGTTGTTATGGTTCAAATCCATGCCGCGATTCCAGGCCCAGCGTAGCTCAGCAGCCAGAGCGCCGCCCGACCCGCGGGAGGCCAGTGGTGCGAACCCACCTGCTCGGACCAAGCCGACGTGGCGTAAGGGCAACGCACACGCCTTTTAAGCGGAGAGATAGGGGTTCGAGTCCCTTCGTCGGTACCAATCCTATGTCGTAGTATCCCATCGTGGCGCAAGTGGCAGCGCAAGCGGCTCTTACCCGCGAGGTTGCAGGATCGTAGCCTGCCGATGGGACCATTTCGCCCCTGTAACCCAATTGGCAGAGGTAGCGGTCTTAGACACCGCATGTGTTGGTTCGACTCCAGCCAGGGGTACCAATCTGGGTCGGCTGGGCATGAGTGAGCCCGACGCTCTGTAAAAGCGTTGCTGATGCTGTAGTGGTGCAAATTCCACTTCGGCCCACCAAATATCTGAAGGAATATGCCCTCGTAGCCCAATTGGCAGAGGCGGCAGCCCGAGATGCTGTCTGGTGCAGGTTCGATTCCTGCCGAGGGTACCAACTGGCCCGTAGCTCAGCAGCAGAGCGCCCGCCTTACATACGGGAGGTTGCGGGAGCATCACCCGCCGGGTCGACCAATCGCAGTGTGGTGTAGTCTGGCTAACATCCCCGCTTTGGAAGCGGGTGACCGCTGGTTCAAATCCAGCCGCTGCGACCATTGATTCATGTTCCTCGGTAGCTTAATGGTTGAGCAACTGACTGTTAATCGGTAGGTTCCTAGTTCGAATCCAGGTCGAGGAGCCATACTGGCCTGTGGCGCAATTGGTAGCGCAGCTGTCTTATATACAGCAGGTTGCAGGTTCAAATCCTGCCAGGCCAACCATATCCGTCTGTAGCGTAGAAGTCGCGCGCCGGCTTGAAACACCGGAGGGGCAGGCGCAATCCCTGCCGGGCGGGCCAATATCAGGTTGTGGCGTTAATAGCAGCGTGCCGGCGCGCCATGCCGGAGGTGCGGGTGCGAATCCTGCCAACCTGACCATATATTCTTTGAGATGTACCTCTCTGTGCCTCTGTGGTAAAGCCGATAGGTTCGCCATTCGTTAACTCGCCAAAAGAGCACGTTACGGATTGCGAACCTACCACTCTTTAATCCTTATACAGATCGAACACATCTTCGCCAGCCATGGCAACGCCAAGTGGGGTAAGGGTGTGCTTGATCTGGATCGTGCCAGTATGGGCTGCCAATACTTCTGGCAGGCGGCGATACACATGCGGGCTTTCATCGGTGCCGCCACCGCGCAATTCGACATTGACCCGTTTGAGCCATTCGCGCATCATGCCAGGGCTGATCTGCCCTTCCTTGATAACCTCCTGCACACGCCGGCCATCCTTCTTCACCCAGCGGCGCTTACCGGCGGCCTGGGTACGGCTCATAACGCGCCCAGCACCATGAACAGTGCTATGCAGTGCTTGTTGTGCCTCTGGCGAATCGATGCCCTCAATAATGACGCTGATATCGCCCATGGAGCCGCCAATAAAGCCAAACTGGCCCGGCCATGCTGGTGTTGCACCCTTGCGAACAACAAATACTTCCTCGCCAGCATGTGTCTCACGCCAGGCATAGTTGTGATGGTTATGCACCTCCTCAACCGCATTGGTTGCAAGAATCTCCAGCACCTGATCCACAACGAAATCGCGGCCAGCATAGGCATAGCGGCCAGCCAGTGTCATCGCCTGCCAGTAATCTTGGCCCAGCGAAGTCTTCAATGAAAGCACGGTGGCTGGTTGATCCATATGCTCACCTGGTGCATGATCATCGAAGGCACGCCCGGCTGCGAGATTCAAAAATCCACTGGCAGTTTTATGCCCAAGCCCGCGGCTGCCAAAGTGAACGCCAACCCACACCCAGCCATCCTCATCCTCGAACAGATCGACATAATGATTGCCACTGCCCACTGTACCAAGTTGCTCACGTGCAAGTTGTTTCAGCTTTGCCATCTGGGGTAGATCATGCCAGGTTGGGTCGTCGAACAGCTCATGATCGCGTGCGAGGCCACTTGAGCGGCCCATACCAAACACGATGGTTGTTGCGATCTCGTCCATGATACGCCTGATGTCGGCGCGGATATCATCTGCACGTACGGTGGTACGCGCAGCTTTGTTTCCACATGAAATATCATAGCCAACACCGCTTGGGCTGATGGCATCGCGATACGCGATAACCCCGCCGATTGGCATGCTATACCCTTTGTGGCCATCGGCCATGAGCGCCGCTGCGGCAACTTGCTCATCAGCGGCGCAGCGCTCGATCTGGGCAAGTGTTGCGGCATCATGCTCACCCCAGATCGGAATACCATTCTTCCATTCCATTTGAACCTCGGTTTGTATTGCTTTGATGACACATGTGATGGGAAGATCCGCTAATTCAGTTCATGCCACATCCATCTCCCGTAATGTCTCGCGCAGGGTGAAGATCAGCTCCTCAAGCCAACCCTGGAGATCGGCGCGGCTGAGGTTGGTTGCCTCGCTCAGTCGGCCACTGGCCGCGTAGTCGTGCAGCAAATCAATGCGCACGAACAGATCCTCCAGCCCCTCAGCGCTGTAGTCGCGGCGGATGCGATCCCGCAGGCTCAGCTCGATTTGGCTCATAGCGACACCTCCATAGTGAGCGATTAGCTCGATATCTTCCGGCAACGCCGGTGCGATTAGAAATAGGTAAACAAAAAGGGCGTGAGCTTGTGCTCAACGCCCCGGATCTCGTGCAGCATCAGTGTTAACTGTGTAGCGGCACACCTCCGGTGGCAAAGCCTGCCAGGCGATCAATTGACGGCATCTGGGATAGGCGTTCGATTGGCCAAGAACCTACTTTAGTGGGTTGGCCTACGAAGCGCTTACCTAAGCATCGATAGTGATGCGGATTCATCAATTGTGCAAATAAAGTGCGTATCATCGTGAAATCTCTATTCTGGTCTCTTCAAGCATGCGTATAATACTGGAGCCTTTGATAAACACCCGCCGAATACTTTCGGGCCGACTTGCCTCTAACTGGCCTGCTGCAATCAGACGTTTAATAGTACTGAGGCTGACACCTAGCAGATCCGCTGTCTCTTCACGAGAATAAATTGTGTCAGCATGAATTGGTTCGCGTTTTTGCATATGTTTAGAATCCCTCCAGACCTTTTTGTGAGTCTAGCACGGCTAAATAGGGTTGTCAAGGGTTCAGAACCTCCATCTTTCGACGGAGGATGGGTCAGCCGAATGGCGGATGAATCATTGCTGCGCTATGGCATCCACCACAGCGCAGTGAGTTGCTGCCACCAATAATAGCCTTATGCGCTCTAGCTATTACTTGCCATTTGAGTGCGTAATTCGATTAGTTGTGCTGGCATGATCTGTTCCATTGCGCCAGGGGTTGGTTTTTCAACCCAGCGGATGGTGGAAGAAACCAGCAACTCCTTGAGGTACGCGAAGCTAAAGCCTTCGGTACCACTGGCAAGCTGTGCAATGAGCGCAGCGCTTGGCCGCATTGCGGCATCTAGTGGTTGGCTCCAGACCTGGAGGTATGTGTGGCGCTCCTGTTCACAAGGTAGGCCAAAATGATATTTACGGTCGAACCGGCTTGGGCGCGCCATGATTGCAGGATCGAGCTTTTCGGGATAGTTTGTGCTGGCGATCGTTACGATCCCCTCATTGGAAGCAAAGCCATCCAACTCATTCAGAAAGAATGAACGATTATGCTCTGTCACCAGTGAGTCAAGGTCTTCTAACACTAACACACATGGCGCTTTACCACGCGCCTCCTCGAAGACAGCACGAATATTACGGTGATCATCGACATGTTCAGCCGAGAAGCTCTTCACATACAGGCAGCTCTTGCCCAATGCATTAATCAGCGCTTTGATCGCATGGGTTTTGCCGTTTCCAGGCGGCCCAATCAGTACAATACCCCGCTTCCAGGGCAGATTGGCTTGCGTATAGATCGCTTTGGCCTGGAAGAAGGCCAGCAAATCGGCGTAGAGATCCTGTTTGAGTGTGCCCTCAAGGATCAGGTTTTCCAATGTTGCACGCTTGATTGATCGATAGAGATCGGTGCTCTTTGCCCAGTAGCCATCCTGGAAGACCATAATTGTCTCGCCAACCGCGCTATTAAAGGCACACACAGCCCGAAAAAAAGCTTGGGCCTGCTCGACATGTTCAGTGATTGCCCAGCGATATTGGACATCACGACAATCGGAGGGCCATGTCATACGCAGCACATCAAATCGAGTACCCTGCCATTCGATCTGCATCCAGCCCTGCTTGAGGGTCTGGATGATCTCTTCGTTTTCGCGATCCCAACTTGCCACAATTTCCGCATGCATGCTATCGCTCATGCGCAGCTCGCAATGCCCAGCTTTGGCATACTGCTCAATATCGAAATCGCTATCGTCGCTGACAATAATGGCATGTTGTGGAAATTGGGTTGCTAACAAATCGCCAACCCGATATGAAATCGCTGCTGGTGCAAGACTGAGCGCATCATGAACCAGGTAGCGTTCTACCTGTTGAGCACTCACGGGGCGAGTTGTTGTGGACATAAAGGTGATCATGATGAATTTGGTGTGTCGATGACACGCTACATGAATAGCACGAGTATAACCGAGTGTGTCGCTTCAAGAATGAACGCAAAGACGCAAAACGCAAAGGGCAAACGCAAAGACGCAAAGGGCTTATTGGTTCTTGGTTTAGGCGAACACAAGGTTCGCCCGTACGCTGGTTCTTGGTTCTTGGTTTGGGTGCCCTCTGGGCAATTCTTGGTTCTGCGGTTCTGCGCGTGGGCGAACACAAGGTTCGCCAGTACGATGATGGCGGTTCTGCGGTTCTGCGGTTCTGCGGTTCCTGCAGGATCGCTATAGCACGAGTATAGCCGAGCGCATCGGTCTCGCTATCCGTCAGAAGTTGGAGGCCAACTACAGCATTTGATGGGGATATTAGATTGGTTGTGTTGATGAGGTGATACTTATCCGAGCGCAAAACTGGTGAGGCCATAGCGCTGATCGGGTTGGCCCCAGGTCTGGGCTGGGCCACGCCGCATATGCTCAAGTGTACGCTGCAACACAAAACCGCGCTCAACCAGAATTGCATCGGCGTATGGATGCGACTTTGCGATCAGTACTCGTGGGCGCTCAATTGGTGCTTCCACAAGTGCTGTGTCGATTAGTGCGCTTGCCAAGGCTGGCGTGGTTGCTACCCATGAGCCAAGTGTTGCCGCTTGGGCAAAGAGGAAGCCAGATAATCTGCCAGTATCGTCGTGGGCAACAAACGCGCGATCAGGTAGTTCACTAAGCAGGCGCTCTAACACCCGGCTGCGGTCCGCACCAAACAGCGGTATGTCGAATGCGGCTACCATTGGTAGATCATCGGGCTGCATATGACGAACCTGCGGGTGTGCGATTGTTGCGCTTGGCTGAACTTGCTCATACAGCGCAGCTTCGCCATCATTCACAAAACCAAACATGCGATAGAGTGGCGCGCCAGATGGTGTTGCATCGAGTTGTAGAGTGGGATTTTCGCGCGCAATCAGGGCTTCCATTAACAGTTGGCCGATACCCTGACGCTGTGCTTTTGGGTCAACCGCCATAAGCCCGACATACGCAAACGGCCCATAGTTCGTCACGCCAACAATACCAACTGGCTCACCATCACGTTCGGCAATCAACCAGCCATCTGGTTGGATTGCTAGGTTACGGTGTAGTTCAAGGCTACGGCTAAATGTGACACGGTAGGCTGCGCGTAGCAGTGGATCGACCGCTTCAACATCCTCCTGACCAAGTTGCCGAATTGTGATATTCATGATTGCGCTCCATACAAGTGGGAGAAGGCTATTCTAACGCAAAGGCGCAAAGGCGCAAATACGCAAATAATAAGATCTTGCGTCTTTGGGCCTTTTCGCCGTTGCGGTATAATAGACATATCCCCCATGTATGGAGCGCA
>JANLSE010000710.1:0-5739 GCA_031362265.1 Roseiflexaceae bacterium | reverse complement strand
GCTATTGTTACTGAATGGTATTCAGGCCGGTGTTGGGGCTGGCGTATTTTTCTGCTCGATCTGGCCGTGTTTGTCTTTTCAAGAATGAACGCAAGAACGCAAAAACGCAAAGGCGCAAAGGCGCAAAGGGCTTGTTTGTGCTTTTGGGAGGGGATATGAGCGATCCGCGAACAGTTGTGGTTACAGGCGCAACCGGCTTGATTGGCAAAGCGCTTTGTCGTGCGTTGATCAAGCGTCAGTATCGTGTGATTGTCCTCTCACGTAGCCCGGATGCCGCTCAGCGCAGCGTTATTGGTGCAGCTGCGTATCTAGCCTGGAATGTAGGTGAGCCAGGTGCCTGGGCGGCGGCGCTAGATGGTGCATATGGTGTAGTGCATCTTGCAGGCGCGCCAATTGCGGGGAAGCGTTGGGATGCAGCATATAAGCAGGAACTGCTTCAGAGCCGTGTCGCTGGCACCCGCGGGCTTGTTGCCGCGATCGAGAAGTGCAGGGTACGCCCACAAGTGTTGGTGAGTTCATCCGGGATCGATTACTATGGTGATTGTGGGGATACCCCAGTGGACGAGCGAACCCCTGCTGGCAATAAATTTCTCTCACAGGTATGTGTTGCTTGGGAGCGTGAGGCGCTGCGAGCCGAGGGAATGGGTGTACGCACAGCGGTGATGCGCACAGGGATTGTGCTCGATAAACACGAAGGTGCGCTTGCCAAGTTATTGCTGCCATTTCAGTTGGGTGTGGGCGGGCCAATTCTGCCCGGCACCCAATGGTGGTCGTGGATTCATCTTGATGATCTGATTGGCCTGATGTTACTCGTGCTGGAAGATCCTCGTGCGCATGGCGCATTTAATGCAACTGCTCCACATCCAGCGCGCAATCGTGATTTTACTGCAGCGCTTGGGCGTGTACTGCGTCGGCCAGCGATCGTTCCTATTCCGGGGTTTGCGCTTGAGCTCCTGCTTGGCGAGATGGCCCGTCCGCTCTTGATCGAGAAGCAGTGTGCGCTCCCCAATCATGCACTTGAGCTTGGCTATCAATTTGCCTACCCGCAGCTCGAAAGTGCCCTACAAGCCACCATGGAGTGAAGCACTGTGGTATCATGAATGCGCTGGACGAGTGGCATAGTGGAGTAATGGCGCTGATATTCTTGCTCAGTCTGCCACCCTCAAATCGGCTTATCTTATCCAGGATAGAATGAGCAATCCTATGCGTTATATACGATCATGCTGCGCTTTGGCCGTTCTCCTTCTGCTAAGTGCATGTAGTGTACTTCCATTTCAGAACCGCCAAGCACCGCAACCAACGCTTGCACCCAGTGCTACTGATCTACCGCGCCCAACACGTGCGCCAGTAACTGTGGTTCCTCTGCCAACTGCACAACCAGTGCCAACGCTGGCTCCAGCCCTCACAAATGCACTTGAGCAAGAGCAGAATGTACTGATTGAACTCTATCGCCGGATCAATCCTGCTGTGGTCAGTATTGAGGTGATTGGCTCACATCCCGCACTTGGCGATGGGAGTGCGCCTGAGGATATTCCACTGGGGCAGGGCTCTGGGTTTTTGTTTGATGATCAGGGCCATATTATTACGAATAACCATGTTGTTGAGGGCGCAAATGCATTCCAGGTTCGTTTTTCCGATGGCTCAGTGTATACGGCTGCTCTGATTGGGGTCGACCCAGGTAGTGATTTAGCGGTGATAAAGGTGGATGAATTGCCGCAAGGTACAGCGCCACTACGGCTAGCCGATTCGCGAGAGGTTGAAGTTGGCCAAACCGCAATCGCGATTGGGAACCCATTTGGTCTGCAGAACACACTGACAGTTGGTGTTGTGAGTGGTGTGGGGCGTAGCCTAGCCGGGCCAGCCAGCCAGAATCGTGGGCGCTTTCGTATTCCAAATGTTATTCAAACCGATGCGGCGATCAACCCGGGTAATTCGGGTGGCCCATTGCTGAATGTGCGTGGCGAAGTCATTGGTGTCAATACTGCGATTCGCTCCGAGAGCGGTGTCTTTGAAGGCGTTGGGTATGCCGTTCCTGCCAATGCGGTTGCACGTGTAGCTCCCGCTATTATCGCTACTGGCCATTATGAACATCCCTGGATGGGGATTGGCATGTTCGATGTGAGTCCACTTCTTTCTGATCGCTTCTCGATGGATGCGCGCCAGGGTGTGCTTGTCACCGAGGTTCAGGCTGGTAGCCCAGCGCAGCGTGCGGGCCTCCAAGCTGGCACGCGTAGTGAGGAATATGCGGGTGGGAATCTGCTGATCGATGGGGATATTATTACAGCAATCAATGGCACCAAGGTGCTCGATTCTGATGATCTAGTGAGCTACCTCGAACTGAATACCTCTGTTGGCGATACAGTTGCGATGACGGTGATGCGTGCTGGCCAAGAGCAGCAGCTTCAGATGACGCTCGGTAGTCGGCCTGGGGAGTAGGAAGCGCAAGAACCGCAGAACCACAGAGACAAGGAGACAAGGAGACACGGAGACGAGGTGACAGAGAATCGATATTTTGCGCCTTTGCGCCTTTGCGTCTTTGCGTCTTTGCGCTCTGCGTTTTGCGCTCTGCGCTCTGCGTTCCCTACCCTGCGCCAAACATCAGTTCACGGCGGCCAAAGACGTTAAGTGCCAGTGAGAGTAGTCCGAGTGTTAGGGCAATCTGCGCTGGAGCGACTAGTACGGAAATACCACTGTAATCGCGGCTGATTGCCAGGGCGAAGCCGGTGAAAGCGGGGAGCAGTGGCGCCCCAAGAACGGTGCGAACAACATCGAGTACGGTTGCCACACCATTGGGTAGTGCTGCCATGGTTGGCCCACTGATCAGGTTACCGGAGAACGCTAACGCCACGAGCGATAGTGCCACGAGTCGCCAGCCGGCTGGCAACACCAGTGGCGTCAAGAGGGTCAGCAGCGCTGCCAACAGGGCTACATTCAGCAGTAATGGAATGGTTCCTAGGATCCAACCGCGCACATCCAAATCTAGGATCGGGTTAATCACCGCGATGATCAGGCTAAGCACCCCATAGCAGGCCGATACGATCCCCACAATTGCGATAAATAACCCAAGCAGAAACGCGCGCCGCCCAAGCCCATGTGCCATCAGCAGATATGAGTGTGGGCGATCGCCAAGTGCAAAGATTGCAGATGATGTGTAGAGGCATAGGGCCAGGGTGAAAGCCCCAGCAATTGAGAAGAAGTATTCAGGTGTCGAATCCTGCCCAGCGCCAGGCCGGAAGAAGATCAGCCCGCAGCCCGCCGCCGCAGCAACCTCGATCAGAACCCGGCCTGATCGTGTATATTCGGCAAAGGTGAAATCCAAACACTGCAACATCTGATAAATCATTCGCATCATGGTGTTTTGTCTTCTTGCTTGAGTAGTTCGCGGAGCAGTGTGTCACCATGGTTTGGTTGCACTGGGCTCGCTACCGGGGAGTCTTGCTCAGGTTGTGGTGTCTCGCGTGGAAGGCCGCGTATGGCGTGTAAGTATAAATCCTCGATTGGGCGCGCAAATGGCTCTAGTGAGATGACTGTCAGCTGGGCTGCGACCAGTTCAGCCAGCACTCGGCCCTGAAGTTCGGGCGAATTGGGGCGGAGCGCAATTTCATTACCCTCACAAAGTACGGCTGGCGAGAGCGCCAACAGACGCTCAGCAACTGCTTCTGGCAGTGCTGTCACGCTAATCAGGACATTGCGTCCAGGGCCGCGTAACGCAATTGTATCCGCCTCCGCAGTTAACTGCCCAGCAACAAGGATACCAATCCGGTCACACAAATATTCGGCGGTATCGAGCCGCTGGGTTGCGATCAGGATCGTTGAGCAGCGTTTCCGTAGCCCTGCTACCAGATCCAGCAACCCATGATCGCCCGGCAAATCTGGGCCAGCCACTGGTTCATCCAAGAGCAGGATGTCAGGTCGGCCAATCAATGCCTGCGCCAACCCAAATCGTTGTCGGTCGACTTGCGAGAGCATACCAATTGGTTGATCGGCAAGCTGTACAAGCCCGGCGGCTTGGATTTCCTCTTCAACACGGAGATCGCGTGCGCGGCCATGCATTCCCTCGAAGCGCCCTAAAGCTCCCAGAAGCTCGCGCGGCGTGAAACGCCCTGGGTATGGTTGGCCCTGTGGGAGGTACCCAACCCGTTCACGAACCTGCTCTAGTTGGGTTGATCCAAGCAGCCGCAATGTACCCTTATTGTGATGCGAAAACCCCAATAGGATTCGCATCAGAGTCGATTTTCCAGCCGCCGCTGGGCCAACCAACCCATACACGCTGCCCGTAGGGACACGCAGATTGAGGCCACGCAGAATCGCGTGATCGTCGAACATTTTGTGCAGATTCTCGATCTCGATTGCGAACATGGGCTCTCCGCACAGTAGCCAAATTTAGACAATCATCCCATACACAAGGCTTGCAAAGGCAAGTGGTAATACGCGCCGCCAACACCAGTGTAACCCCATTGGTAGCGTTAGTCGTGGCCGCCCGACCAGCTGCGTTAACACAAAACCCACCAGTAATACTAATCCAATCAGGCAGCCAACCCCTGCAAAGGCTTGTGGGCCACTCAGCCACGCGGGCGGAATAATGGATGCTGCAAGCACAAGTACGAACACAGCTGCTTGTATATTACGAATAAAGGGTAGCAGAGCTTGGGTAGCCTCGTCAAGCTCGCCGGATGCGCCACTAGGCGCCATGCTTTGTTCCGGCCCAAATATCGCTAGCCCAGCTGCGGCCGGTAATGCCATAAGGCCTGCTATTAGTGCGAGGATGCGCCCTGGAAGCTCGATCATACTAGATCCAGTCAGCATTCCAGCAACCGCTGCAATCCAGAACACTGCCCGACCAGCGATCCCAAGTTGTGCGGCGCGGCTTGCGGCGCGCACCACTAAGGGTAACCGCGAAAAGAAGCCTGGTAGTAATGGAATCAGGCAAGCAACTTCGATCAGCGACCATACGAGTAGAAACATGCCAACTGGCCAGCGCCCAAGCATTGGATGGAATGGTACTGGTAGTAATGCTACTGCGAATATCAGTAGTGCCAGGCTTATAAGAATGGCTATCCCTCGGGAAGTCCGGTAGCCACCAGCAAACATAAATCGGCGAGGAAATGGCACACCTCCAGCAAACGCTAGCAGCATGCCGCTCGTAACAACCGTAAGTATGCCAGGATAGATCAGTAGAGCTACAAGAATGTTCATCATCGATGCCCGAATAGATTATGCCCGAATAAACGGCAGGCCACGTACAACATCCTGTATGAGCGCTAGAAGTGGCTGAGGGTATATTCCTAGCACCAGACATGTTGCGAGCAGCAGGATTATTAATAACGCAAGCCCACGCGGTTCTGATTCTAGGCGGCGCTCAGCAGGCCGATCTAGTTCTGTTTCCCCAAGAAGTGTGCCACGCTCGCTCTGCTCCAACCCTTCAGGTGGGCCGAATAAGCGCTCACGAGCCGTTCGTATCAGCGCTAAGGCTGCTATCATTGTGGATAACAGCAGTAGTCCCACGAGCCAAGTACCTTGCCGCGCAGCCGCCTGGTAGAGAAGTTGCTTGCCAACAAACCCACCTAGTGGAGGAAACCCCAGGAGTGCAAGCCCGCCTCCAATGAAGCCTATTGCAGCAATTGGCCAGCGCCAGAGAAGATCGCGCCGAACAATATTACCGGGTCGCCCATCTGGCCGCTCAAGCAAGACAATGCTGACCAATAGGAGCATTATCGCCGGAAGTTGGCTCACGGATTC
>JANLSE010000697.1:0-5779 GCA_031362265.1 Roseiflexaceae bacterium | reverse complement strand
GAATCAGCAGGACAGGCGCGCCATATGCCTGGGCGACGCGGCAACCATCGCGCACCAGTTCTAGTCCTTTGCGCCGCATGGACTCATCCTGGGAGGCTAGATTGTAGCGCCAGAACAGAGTCGTGCCAATTCCAGGTGTTTCCAGATGTAGTTCGGCCAGGAGGGCAGAAAGTTCCTGGCGGCGGTTCAGCAAGGTTTCAGCTGAGTTCGCGCCCTCGTCGACCACCAATTCCACCCCTTGGCTACCCATGCCTGCCAGCGCCCGCAACACTTCCGCGCTTACAGGCTCCGGCAGATTCCAGCCATACACCGTCCAGAGATTGACTGCGAGTTTCATACTGTACGTCCTTAATGTTAACAGTGTGTCGGTATTGTAGCATGTACTTGCTTGCGATTATGAAGCTGTAAGCCATGAACATGTACTTGTCTGACGCCAAGATCAAGAGTGCTGATCTCTGCTACTATACCAGCCGTAGGAAACGATAGTACGTAGGTATCAGCCGCAAGATAGATTCTTAACCTACATATTGAGTGAGCCCTGGAAAGGTGCAACAGTATGCGCGAATATCAACTTGGGAGTCTAGGTGGTATAAGGCTCAGCGTGACATCACCCGTAGCTATAGGATCAATCCTGCTGCTTGCGGTACTGATCGCAGTAGCTATCGGTGCGCTTGGGTTGCCGGTTGGCGCAGCGATTGCTGGAAGCCTGCTGGCGGTTATTCTGCATTGGGGTTCCGAAATTACCCACCAGCTTGGCCATGCCTGGGCGGCTCGGCGCGTAGGGCACCCAATGATTGGCATTCGGCTTGGAACATTCTGGCTGTTGAGCACCTCTGTCTACCCACCCGATGAGCCGCCCCTTCCTGGTGCCATCCACATCCGCCGTGCGTTGGGTGGCCCGCTTGCGAGCCTGCTGCTCTCGGTTATCGCAGCGATCATCGTAGGTGCGCTGCGCCCGTCGGGCGACACATGGTGGTGGGTCGGCGCATTCTTCTTCCTGGAGAATCTGCTGATCTTCACGCTCGGCTCCTTGGTGCCGCTTGGGTTCAATGATGGGAGCACCCTGCTGCGCTGGTGGGGCAAGCCCTGAGAGACTCAACAAGTGGTGGTCGCGATCAAGATGGTGTATATCAACCGTTTGGCGCATACCACGATACAGTTGCGCTGACAGATGAGCAGAAGCCCCTGGTTAGCAGCACGTACTTTTTGAATCCCCAAAGAGGCTGCAATGCTGCTTGTACGCCTCAATTGCAAACGCCAGAAGGCATTACTGCTAATGAACTCAAACCGCTGGGTCGCTTCTGCAGTTGTATGAGGGAACAATGCTGGTTCGTGCCCAAGCAGCAATCATACTCAAAACCGCAGTCTCAATATTTCTAGTTTATTTGATGCTGCCATGAGCAATATCTACATTTTTCTTTTTCAGGAACCGGACGAAACGATCCCGGCACCCACCATCGAGCAGGCGCTACGCCTTGCAGTCGCAAAGGAAGTTGCTGGTCATTCATTTGTTGGCGGTCATTCCTCTAAGCCAAATGGTATCAATTGTGGCGTTCGACATGCAAATTGGCATTATTCCTGATAAATCGCTTCCAGCTTCGCTTTTCAAGAATCTCGAGCAAAACGAAAGCCTGCTTTTCAGATGGGAGTTTCAGCGGCATCTGCATTGCAATCTGTAATATTCCCAGTTCTTTCGGGGAGTATAGGCTTTTCCCCTGCCCTTTAGTCATAATCTGTGCCCATGCCTCAGCAGGAATTTCGACAGCCTGTAATGTTACTGGAGTTATATCTTGGTGATCCCATACACCGATGAAATCAAATGTCTGCTTTCTAATAGTAGGGGCATCTAGACTACTATATAAAATTTTCGGTACTGGAAGTAGTGAATTCTTCTAGTCGCTTGAATCTGAATAAATGAATCATCCAAGAAAGTAATTGGTGCGGTGAATCATTAAAAAGCGCTGATCGGGGATAAACTTATCAGGGAGCGTAATCCCCTGACCTTCATAAATTGCAAATCCGTTATGCACCGCTGAATTTGAAAGGTATTGACGTATCGTTTTTCCGATCACGATTTTATAATCCTCCCCCAAAGTGAAAAAGCCGCGATCAAACCCCTTATCATGCAGAGCACAAAGACACAAGCCATTATGAGGGTTTATCCGTAAGTGCTCATCATCCCGCCAAGGTACAATGTGGCTTGCAATTAACAATTCCGGTATAGGTATTCCGCAAACACAACATTTACTTCTATAGCTTGTGAGAATCACTTTGCGGAAAAAATTCTGCCCTAGCCTAACCTTGACTTGACGTTCGATCTCCGTCGATCCAGAAAAATGCAAGATCTCGTTATTGACTTCGGATGCAGTTGTCTTCATTACCTCCACTTCACCTGATAACTGAGCATAGATAATTTCACTCTTAATGGCTAAATCATACCAATTTGAGTTAAATTCATTCCATATATCACGATCAGCTTGGCTGACATTTGGTAGCCCTCTGATACCGCGTGATTGATGATATGGGTCAAACGATGCGAAATTCGATAACTTCATCGCCACTGCATTAGGAGTCCGATCAATAAATCCGGCGAGGTTTATTATGTCAGAATTATGGCTGTGGTATTGTCCAAATGGTAGCCGACAATACAAATTCAGCGCCAATAATAATTCTTCTCTTTGCCAATTACGTCGAACCATAATTCATGTCCGGTGATATAGGGAAGGATGCAATCAATTTAATAGGAGCGGGGAAACCGCATTACCGACTTGGCGATATTGTTCAGTCCGGTTCCCCTCGAACTTATAATTGTCTGGAAATGTCTGGAGACGAGCCACTTCTCTGACTGTAAGGCTACGACATTGAGTCGGATCATAATGAATAAAGTAGTGACCATCTTTGGAGATATGCGATGTGATAGTCGTGGACGGCGAATCGGGAGTTTGTACACGAAATCGATCTGGAAAAACAAGCCCTGTCCTACCCAGTTCCACGTTTTTATGATTCGGCAGAAGTTCATCAGGAAAATGTCTCAATTTGGGCGTTACACGTTTGATTTGTGCATACACTGCTGCAAAGAAATACCGATGCAGATCGCTTTGCATGTGTGCGCGGGATTCGTGTGACATCAATACCTTAAGGCGATCATCCAAAAGCCATTCTGTAAGTTCCTTGGGAACTGAATAAGTGCGGTCGCTAGTCTTGAATTCTCTGTGATTGAGGGTCGTAAGAGACTGCTGTGCGAGTGTAGTAAACTCTGCAAGCCCGTTTTCTCTACCTTTGACAAACCATGACTGATGAACAATATCTCTCAGCGTTTGCACCCATAAATCATCAGAATCGGTTGATTTTGATATACTGCTCCGTAACAGAGGCATATCACCAATCACATCCCTCACAGTATAGGCAGTTGATCGTTCAAGTATTTCAGGACAGAGCTTAATGTCTTTACGAATGCCCAGGATAAAAATACGATGTCTGGCTTGGGGAATGCCATATTCTTCCGATTTCACAATAAAACTATTTGGATCAGGATCAGTATTTTTATTGCCAGATTCTGAAAGGGAATACAGTGAGTATTCAAGCCCAGAGTCACTCCCAACTAATGCGCATTCTGGCTTACTCAGATCTCGTAATATATCTTTGATAACAAAAACACCGTTTATCTTTGAAGAAATAAGTCCTCTTACGTTTTCCATTACAAATAAAGGCGGCTGGTGATCAGCCAGTATCCGTAAATATTCTTTATATAGAAAATGACGCGGATCGGACTCGAACTCTGGATTGCCTCTCATTCGTGAGCGGCCAACACTCGAATATGCCTGACATGGTGGCCCACCAACTAATATCCATTTCTTCTGGCTGCCAATTGCTCGGGAAATTCTTTTTTTCACGTTATCATGAGATTCCTCACCCAAGGTACACCACCACGCTGTTTGCTGTGCCTGAGATGCTTCTTCAGGGTGCAGAAGATAGAGTTCTTCCAGACTAATTTTGCTTTCTAGGTAGTCATAATAATCATCTGGAACAGCATCAGGGGCGAATGCTCTATAGAAGTGGCGCAGCTGAAGCGTTTTATGTGCGTGTAAATCTTTCTCGATAGAAATTGCTGTTCTGAATGCATAGTTATGTCTGTTTTTGAGCTGGCGAATGGACGCGAATCCTTCACCAAGTCCCCCTGGCCCAGCAAACAAATCAATGACGGGATAGACATTACTATTTTTCACTAGTATAGTTCCTCGATACCAGTACTGATATATATGCAAATCTTATTGTGCAAACGTATTATAAGACCTGTTGGGCAGCCGTACAAGCGTCCAGACTAACAATTCGTACATCCACGCGTCCCACGCTGCCAGGAAAACATCATCCGTAGTAGCAACACTCTGGTCAGGCCTATTTAGATGAGGCCTGGTCATAAATAGGAAAGCCGCGTCAGGGCTTGACCATAACGCGGCAACCACCGTATCATGATGGTTACCACACCAAATCCGACACGGAGGTATTTCCGTCAATCGGTTTGAACTAGCACAAGGCCCAATAATACTAGAGAGAATATCTTGCGTGCCATACAGTACATGATCAGTCTATGCTATAGTTAGTGATGAACGATGTGATTACTTACGGTTCTTCCCTTTCTGTTCTAGCAGATCGATTCCCTTTCATCGGCCTGGTCATTGCCGCCACTGAGTGGCTGGCTTAATGTGAACAGTGGTTGTCTGAATCGGGAGAGAGCTATGCAGACACCGACGTTTACTCCAGTCGATCTGATTACGCAACGCGATACCCTGATTGCACTCAATGTCGAATAATACCCCGAAACTTCGAGGAGCGTATCATGCCCATCCACTCTTCAGAGCCGCAGATATTACCAATGCGCCAACGCGCAGAAGTCATTCACCAGTTGATAAAGCAACGACTCGATCAGATTATGTTGCCCGCCATGCGTGCCAGCGGTATCGATTGTTGGCTGATCCTTTGTCAGGAGGATAACCTCGACCCTGTCTACACTACCCTGATCCCGATGGACACATGGTGCCCGATTCTGCAAATGCTGGTCTTTTTTGATCGCGGTGAAGCAGGTTTGGAAGCAATCAACATCTCTGGCACCTATACCCGTGATCTCTATCAGCGCCCCTACATTGGTCAACTTGAGCACGAACAATGGCCAATCCTGCTGAAGTTGCTCGAAGAACGTAATCCACAACATATCGGCATCAATATTGGCTCGATTCAGTGGGCAGCCGGTGGGTTAACCCACAATCTCTATCAGCAATTGTGTGCAAAGCTACCAGGCCAGATTGCCGAACGACTCGTCTCAGCGGAGGCGCTGGCGATTCGCTGGCTTTCGACCATGACCAGTTTTGACATTGAGATGTATGAGTATGTCTGTGCTGTTGCCCATCGGATCATAGCCGAATGTTACAGCCGCCAAGCGATCATCCCTGGACACACAACCCTGGACGATCTGACATGGGCCTACTGGCAGCGCTGTGCCGATCTTGGTTTGCCGATGGCGTTCAAGCCATCCTATCGGGTTCTGCGCCGCCCGGCACTACGCGCCAAACATGATCCAGCCGATCGCGTGATCCGTGCAGGCGATCTGCTGCACTGCGATGTTGGCTTTCAATACCTGCGCGGCTTTGTTGCATAATCCGAAACAGGTGGTAGACTGCGGGCAGGAGTTGGTTTTGAACGATGAGGACGTCCATGGCACGCCCACACGACCGCCCCCGCGCCGCCGCGGCTCCACCCGACGCCACGCCAGTCGTACGGAAGA